>JARGNK010000079.1:0-6481 GCA_029213145.1 Rubripirellula sp.
AGGGCAACGTATTGGTCGTCAATTTGTTGGGGAAACAGAACGACGTCTTTGTTCTCTGGACAAAAGATCAATCCGTGTCGCTTGATCGTCACCATGTCATCGCTGGAAGCGAGCGCTGTCGCGGCGCCCTGTCGTGACACGGCGACGTAAGTGATCCAGTAAGTTTCGTCGATCTTGGTGATTCGAGGATCTTCAATGCCGAACTCGTCCGTCGCTGTCTCCGGCAAGAATACCGCCCCTGGCACCCATCCTTCGGAGCTTCCGTCACGCTTGCGAAACACGCGGAGGTGGGAGACCGACGTCAGCCGCAGTCCGTCCGCAGACCTTGATTTTACAACCCGCGGATCGACTGATATCCAATCGTCCTCGCGAAACCAGTCGGTAGAGCATTCACCTTTCTTGTCCCATCGCGGCAGTCCTATGAGACCGGCGCGCTTTTCAACTGGTTTCTCCGCAACTCGCACCAGCATCACGACTTCGCTACGAATCCGAACCACGCCTGGATTGAAGACACCGATCACCTCGAAATCGTCTCGCGACGGCTCCACGTCAGCTGGACAGAGCAAGAGTGATTCAGAATTTCGAGTAATCATAAGCATTTGATCGGTTGTGTCAGCGGTTGTATCCGAGCCGCTGCTGCTAGACCGAATGCCGTTAGCCGAGTCGTTCTACTCGTTTGGTCATTCACCATCTATCTGGCTCTTTGGTTCGATGCTTGGGACTGAGGAGTTGGTAACACTTTGACGATAAGTGCCGTGATGTCGTCCTCCTGGGGTCGACGGTGCGTGAAGTCGCGTGCCGCAAGAAACAGCGCATTGACGATTTGAGCCGCGGACTTTTTTCGGTTGGTGCGGACCACGTTCAGCATTCGTTCCTGACCAAACGCCGTGCCTTCGGGACTCATCGTTTCCTCGGTACCATCGGTCGGCACCACAAGAATGTCGCCCGTTTGCAACACGATTGCTGGTGAGGACGGAATGGTCGTGTCGTTTTCAACGCCCAGCGGGAGGCTTGTCGAGCTGAGCACCCGAACCGCACCGCTCTTACAGACCAGGTAGCCTTGATGCCCGGCACCGGCGTAAACAAACGAGCGCGTCATGGTGTCAAGGCTGCCGAGAAATGTTGTGACGAAGTTTCCGTCGGCGCACTTTGCGAAGAGCCGATTTGCACTGGTCAGAAGTTCGCCGGGATCAGAACAAGACTCGGCCAGTGCGTGCAGGTAGGCCTGCGTTTGAGACATCAACAATGCCGGTCCCAAGCCGTGGCCGCTGACATCAGCAACAAGGAGGCCGACCGAATCCGGTCCCAAAGTCATGAAGTCAAAAAAGTCTCCACTGACGCGCTGGGCAGGATGCACCGCGCCGGCGATATCAAAGCCAGGCACGCAAGGTGCGGCTGACGGGAATAGAGCCCGCTGCACCGTGCGGGCGGCTTGGATTGCTGCGCGATCAGCCTCACCACGTTTCTGCCGCGTCAGATCCTGCCCACTACTTACATAGTGAGACGTTGCACCTGATTCGTCCTTGACGCAGGCGATGGTCAACCGCTGTAGATACACGTGTCCATCTTTCCGCTTGTTCCAAAGCTCTCCTTCCCAGTATCCGTTTGTGGCGATGGACTGCCACATCTGGCGATAAAACTCATTATCGTGTCGCCCTGATCTGAGTATACGGGGAGTTTTTCCGATCACCTCATCAGGCTCGTAGCCGGTTAGCGTCGTAAAACTTTTGTTGACACGAAGTATTTTGCCAACTTCATCGGTAATGACCACGCTGTCGTAGCTATCGAAGGCGACTGCGGCGATACGCGAGGCTTCTGCGGCCGCGGTCAGGTCCCGTTTGGCTTCGCCCAGGAGTTCCGTTTCTTTGGCAACTCGATGTTCTAAGGTAATGTTCCTTTCGTGCAGCGACTCTCGCTCCGCAGTGGCTGCGACGAACGATTGCGTCGCCGTTTTGACTGCGGTGGTTACCACAGCGGCGGGCTGACACGCCCCCGAGCCAGCTCCTTGCGTGGCACTTGGCTTGCTTGATCGCCATGTGTGAATTAGCTCTTGCACTTGTTGCGGAGTCTGGCAGCGAAGCGCCGAGTCGGCGACCTCCCTTGCTTCGTCCCATCTAATGTGTCGCACCGCGTGACGTACGCCCGCGGCACGCGCCGGACTCAAGCTGAGCTCACGAACGCCCAACCCAACAAGCAGGCACGCGAAGTCCGTGTCTCCGGCCTCTTCGCCGCACACGCAGACAGGGCATTGTTGCTTCTCCGCAGCGTCAACGACTTTTTGGATCGCGCGAAGTACAGCGGGATGCGTTGCCGTGCAATCGTCCGTGCCCTCGGACAAGTCACGATCGGCCGCCAGCATGTACTGAGTCAAGTCGTTGGTGCCGATCGCCACAAAGTCCGCCAGTTCCAAAATCTCGTCCAAGGCAAACAGTACAGCAGGGGTCTCAATCATTGCACCGACGGGAGGCCGGCGAAGCACATCGAGTTGCTGCACGGCACGATCGACGGCCGCGATCGCTTGAGTAAAGTCGTGACTTCCGATCACCATCGGAAGCAAGATGCGAACGTCCGCGGTCTGCGCGACTTGAACAATCGCCCGCAATTGAGCGTCGAGCAGGTTCTTTTCAGACAAGGAGAATCGTAAGCCACGCAGGTGAAGGCTCGACCGATTTCTCAATTCATCGAGGGCCAGGAAGGGAGGGAGTTTGTCACCGCCAAGATCGAAGGTCCGGATCACCATCGGTAATCCAGCTAACCTGCTTGCCATGTCCTCATAAACTCTCAACTGCAAGTCGTAGCCCGGACGCTTGCGCGAATCGATGAACAAAAACTCGGTCCGAAACAGCCCGATACCGGTTAGATGATGATCCGCGATCTGATCGAGTTCATCCGGCAATCCGACGTTGCCCAGCAGCGAAATCGCCACTCCGTCCTGCGTCACACACGGCTGTTTTTCTTCGCATGCCAGCGATGAGATGTGCCGCTCGTGCTCAAGTTGTCGAGCTAAAAATGCCGCCTCCTCCGATTCGTCTGGACCAATCGTGACCACTCCCGAAATGCCATCGACAAGCACTTTCGCGCCGGCCGGAATCCGCGTGGTCACGCTGGAGATCCCCGAGATCGCAGGGATCCCCAGTGATCGGGCGACGATCGCAGTGTGACTAAACTTCCCTCCGTACTCGGAAACGATTGCGACCACACCACTATTGGCTAGCCCGACCGCTTCGGATGGAAGCAGTTCGCGAGCCACAATGACGGTTCCCGGCGGCAGCAACTCATAGCTCAACGGCGTCACGCCTGCCAAGTTGCGAGTCATCCGCTGGCCCACGTCGCGGATGTCCTGTTCGCGTTGCCGAAGATATTCGTTATCGAGTTCTTGCAATCGGCTGATCCAATCGCGGATGACCGAATCAAGAGCCTGCTCGACATTGACAAGATCGCATCCAATCTGCTTCTTGACTGTCGCCGCAATTTCACTGGCCATTGACGCATGAGCGGACAACAGCGCTGCAGCATCTGCGAGTTTCGGATCACCGCTGGCAGTTTGTTCAGCGATTTTCAGTTCACGCTGGGACCGGTCAAGCGCATCGTCAATCCGATCGCATTCCGTCTGCACGTCGTCGTACCGAATATCGCGATCCGGCAACGTCACCTTACGTGCGACTTCGTAGTCGCAAATGATCGCAATCCCACTTGCGAAACCAGGTGAGACGGGACTCCCTTCCAATATTTTCATTCTTCTTTCCTAGTTGTTGGGTGCGGCGAATATGCCGACGTGGCTGCCGGCGGCAGCATGTGAATTGCCGATCGTGACGACGTTGATGGTCATTTGTAGTTCTCGTTAGTCGTCATGTGATGCTGAATAGCGAATCGTCAAAATCTTTGGCTGAGATTGCGCCTGCAAACCGATACCGTGCCGTCCCGGTTTCCCAGTCAAGCCCATACAGTGCGACACTGGTGAATGCTCCACGTTGTTGATGGTCGCCCCCGCCCAGCAGTCGCAATCCATCCTCGCATACAAACCAGATCACGTCCGTTGGAAGCTGGCTGGGGCTCGTCACGCAAGACTGCTGATGGCCATCGAATGGACCTCCGACAAATTCAACGATGAACATTTTGCTCGATCACCTATCCGTATGGCTTCTTCTTTTCCAGCACCTGCAACTGGTCGACGACACGCCGGATTCCCTGCACCGCTGACACACATCGAACAATTGGCTTTCGCTCGTATTCGTTCTTGAGTGTTCCCGTGACGGTGGCATCCCCACCTCGTACAGTCGCACTGATTCGTGCTGATCCAGGACATTTCTGCATCAACTTACGGTCAACATTCTTCTGAAGCGTTTTGTCGGGGATTTGGTTTCCAAGGGTCATGATTCTCTCCGGCGTGAAAGCGATAACATGCAGCCTGGTTCAACGGTTGAACCGAAACGGGTACCGAGATAGTAAGAAGGGTCTTCGTTGAACTGCCGACAAGATTCGTCGGTAAAGAAATAAAGGGTTCGACCCTCTATTCGGTGAACACCCGCTGCCATCGCCTTGGGAAATGGAACACCCGTTACCGGATCCATCACCAGGTGCGGCTTCTGATATTCAGGGTGAAAGAAAACCTCGAAGTAGGTTTCGACAAAGCCAACGAGTTTCGCATCGACCCAAGCAACCACATCCGAATCGGTCGGGCCATCGATCGAAATGGCCAGTTGGTCATGGGACACGAACTTCACGAAAACAGGAAGAATTTGTAAGCGATACTCTACGACCGCATTGTCGACGTCACTGTCGTGAAAGACATCGAACGAAAACTCCATTCGCTTTTGTCGCGCGGCGGACGTCGGAAAAGTGACCGTGGTCGTACTGCCATTGCACTTCGCTCCCGCGGTGCATCCGACGCCATCGCTGTAGGTTAACTGGGCGTCGCTGAATTGGCTCTGGTTCACCAGAACTCCCAAGCGATCGTTGATGATCCTGTTGACCCGCGTTCGGGTCGCGGCAAACTGAGCGAGCCGCTCTTGACGTCTCGTAAACTCGCTGGCAGCTTTCTTCTGCAATGCTCGAACCCGGGCTTCGGCGTTGTCAATCAATGCAATGAGTCGATCGGCAAGTTCTTTTTTCAGTTGGTCTGCTGCGGCCGCTGTGTCGCTGCTTGGGGCAGCAACACACGAGCTAGATGCGAGGTCGGACACGGGTAAGACTCCTTATATTGTTCCAACAATGTTGAGACCACGAGATGATTTTGGACCGTTCTGTCGGCGACGTCAGCCCGAGGACGAACGCGTCAATCTTCTGGTCTGCCGTCGTTTGGTCGTCTCCGTACCGTTGTGCGAATAGCCTGACGAATGACTGCCGATCACCGGAAATCATGGCTAGGTCCTCGTCTGTAAACTTGCCCACTTGAGCTTGATTTGCTGGCTGACCGATGGCCAATCGCGTTTCACTTGATCCCACTTCATCTGAAAGTCTCCTGTACAGGTTCCTATTGACGGCGCGTCGGTTCCATCTGTTTACATTTTGCAAGGAAGATCGAAACGCGCACAAAAAAAGCCGGAGCGGTGGAACACCCGTAAAAGTTCCAACACACCGGCTCACCTTTCAACTAGCCCCCTGGGACTGCCAGGTTGCTATTCATTTGGTCATCCGAATGATCGCCAGAAAAGCTTGACGATTGCGATCAACTGTACGGCATCCGGTTTGAAAAAACAAGTTGGCAATCCGAACGCCCGGACGCATTGAGGTGATGCGCTGTGGACGCAATTCGTCGAAAGCTTCCGTATTCTTCTTGTGGAATGGAACGACTCTTCGGTGCGGAGAACTTCGCGCAGCTTTGCCTTCATTGCGAATGCGAATGTTGCCAAGGGCAGCCACACAAGCAACCTGCTGAAAGTTAGCGTCCACGATGCGAGACCCATCGGCGACAACGTTGCACACGGGATCTGATCCAGCCTCTATTCGAGAATCCCATCCCAAAACATGAGCCGACCACCATCAGCTTTCACCGCTTTGACTTCGCCATCCTGAGACACGATCAGGCCAATCGCCTGTTCGCATTTGTGGCATGCCGAAAAGACTGACTGGTGTCGCAGTCCCCATTGGTCACACGAATACTCGCTGCCTGTAAGTGCATCCAGTACGGTCGCCCCCGGTGGCAGCAGCACTGGAAATCTGACGCCGAATCCCTGGATCCGCAGGTGATCATCCAGGAGAACTGCGCCGTCGACCGCCGCCAACCGGCTGATCTGACTAATACCACGAATCAACTTTCGGCTCGTCCGGTGGAGTTCCAGTTCGACCCGACATCTTTCCAATTCGGCTGCGGTATCGAAATCTGTATGAGGCTCACGCAGCAAGTCATCGAGGGTTTTATAGGCAATGATCTCGTCAGCAAGTCCAGCATGCTCAGACACGGTATACGTGAAGTGGGCGAGCTGCTTGCTCAGCGGCTTGCGAGAGAGCACGACACTGCCTCCGTGCTGTGTCACACGGA
>JARGNK010000079.1:6491-32086 GCA_029213145.1 Rubripirellula sp.
GGATGGAGGTCGTGTAGATCTTCAGCAAGGAACGCTGTCCAACTCTCTGCTGTGCGGACGCTGACAGGTCTTGACGCTGCGTGGATTTCAGAAGGTCGCCAATCAGTTGGCGAAAGAATCTTCCCAGTGGATTCTGTACGGATTGAAACAGGTCTTCCTGAGGAAAGATGACCCGTCCATCTCGCAATCGTACCAGGCTGGTTCGCCCTTGTGAGATCGTCAGTGCTCCCGGTCCTTCGATGGTGATCGTCAGACAGTCGGGCGGAAGATCAGCGAATTGAATTGGAACCGCGGGCGGATCGCCGGCGGAATGTTGCACCCATGTGTGGCCATAATCGAAGAATCCCCAAATGCGAAGCCATCCGTCCGTTTGCTCGCAACCAATCACGGTTTGTCGGTGCTGTGTCACAGGCGACAAGCGGACGAGTTCGGAATCAGTCAATTCGACGGGCCTGCTGAGACGCAAAGTCCCTTCCGGAATGTCAGCAATGGAAGCGTATCCCACGACACATTGGACCACGCGCTGCTCACTCGTCCGAAAAGACGCGTGGTAGCAGGTCTCCAGTAGTTTCTGCAGAATCTGATCCTTGGGCAACTCGAATCGCTGATCAGCAGCGGTTTGCCACTGCGTCTTGATCGCATCACGCAAGTCTTTTGGAAAAGCGTATTCGGTCATGAGGGTTCTACCTTGTCGAAGCCGCCTTGGCCTCCATCGTCGCGCCAGCGATCCCCGCTCTGATCTTGCGTGTTTTGCTCCGAGACTTGCGCCACTGGTATTTCGTTGTCGCCGGCCTTCTGCTCATGCGGCTCAAGAGCCTCCGGCCTTTTGGGCATGAACATGAGGAGTAAGAGGCAGCCAAGGATGGCGCTGATCAACGAACCGACGAGGGCTCCAATTTTCGCATCGTCGAGCAAATCTCCCTGCAAAGCTAGACTGGCGACAAAGATCGACATGGTGAAGCCAATGCCAGCCAGACATCCGGCGCCAAGCATGATCTTCCAGTTCACTTCTGCTGGCAGGCGAGCCAAGCCAAACTTGCAGGCGATCCAACTGGCAAGGACAATACCGATGGGGTTGCCAAGCACCAGGCTAGCCGCGACGGCAATGGCTACCGGACTTTGCAAACTGGCTACTTCGATGCCCACACCGGCATTCGCAAACGCAAACAGTGGCATGATCAGGAATGCGACCCAAGGATGAAGCCCGAATTCCAGCCGTTCCAACGGTGAGGTGCCTTCGCGAGCGGTCGTGGCCAATTCACCCAATGCTCGTTGGCGCTGCTTTTGATTGCTGTCGTCCGAACTGGCAACGAGACGCTCGAGAACTTTGGTCAGTACGTTCGGAAAGCCGGGAGTGCCAACCCAAGCCCTGGAGGGTGTCAGGAAGCCGAGCAGTACACCGGCCACCGTCGGGTGTATGCCGGACTTCAAGAAGGCGACCCAGATACCGGCTCCCACGAAAAAGTAAATGCTCACCTGACGTACGCCGATCCGATTGAAAATGTATGTGACACCGAGACCCGCTGCAGCGAACCCCAAAGCAACGAAGGAGATGTCCGTCGAATAGAAGAAAGCGATGAGAAGGATCGCGCCGATATCGTCCGCGATTGCCAGGGACATGAGCATGATCTTCAGGCTCGGCGGCACTCGTGAACCAAGCAGTGCTAGAAACCCCGCGACGAAAGCGATGTCGGTAGCCACCGGGATTCCCCAGCCCGACTGTCCCGGCTGGCCGCTCTGAAGCAACAGGTAGATGAACGCAGGCACAGTCATTCCGCCCAATGCAGCCACAATCGGCAAGGCCGCCTTGCGCGAATCGCGGAGTTCTCCCATCACGAATTCCCGCTTGATCTCCAGACCGACGACAAAGAAAAAGACAGTCATCAGGCCGTCGTTCAGCCACAGAAGCAACGGTTTGTCCAACTCAAATTGTCCAACCGAAATCCGAAGTCGGATCTGCCAGAACTCGGCAAACGAAGCCGACCACGGGGAGTTCGCCAACAACAAGGCGATGGCCGTACACGCCAGGAGTAGAAAACCACTGGCGGACTGGATCTGAAAGAAACGCACAAACGGCTGCGTCCAGCGACCAATCCGCGTTTCGGGCATGCCGCCAGCTGAAGGCGCGTGGTTCTTCGGATTCGCCATGACAACCTATCGTTCCGGGCAAAATATTGACCTGCCAGCCGACAAAAATAAACCATGAAACGCTTCCTCAAGAGTACCAATAACTTTCCCCTAGTTTGTTTATTTCATGTTTTTGACCCGAGCTGTTGCGAATAGAAACTAAACACACTGCCGCGTGAATTATCCGCCAGATTTGTTTTGTTCCTTGCCTGTCTGGCTTTGAGTATTCCATTAGTTGCTTCCGGGTTCGACCTTTTCAGCGGACCGGCTCGGTCCGCTGAGAGGAACTGCACTGCGGATATTCGATTTCGGCTCCATGCGTTTTGACTTGCCGTTATGTGACGACTCTTTCACAAATGCGTTCAGCAGTTCGATTGGCATTGCGAAGACTATCGTCGTGTTGTTCTCCGCTCCAATGTCCGAAAGCGTTTGCAGAAAACGCATCTGCATGGCCATGGGGTGCTCCTGGATTGTCTCTGCGGCGTCTCGCAATCGGCCGGAAGCTTGAAACTCACCTTCGGCATGAATGACCTTTCCGCCTCGTACACTCTCACGACTGCATTGTGCTGTTCGCACCGGGGACTCTGGTAGTTGATCCTGCCGTTGTTAGTCTCCAAAATGACTTGCCTTGACGAATGCGAAAAGCTGCCCATGCAGCTAGTATCGCTGCGAAAATAATGTTGCTTGACCATGCGGCCATAGCCTAGGGAATTCATTCAACGTAGTAACATCAACGGCCAATCACTCAGGCATCAGCACGGTATCGACGACGTGGATGACGCCGTTGGTGCACATGATGTCACTCTTGCGGACGTGAGCTTTTCCGACCATTAACTTGCCGGCTTTGTCGCTGATTTTCAGATCGGAGCCTTCCACGGTCACCGCCATCTTCATCTTGGCCAGGTCGGCTCCCAGTTCCTTCTTCGGCAAAACGTGGTAGGTCAGGATCTTGGTCAGCTTCGCTTTGTTGGCGGGCTTGAGCAGGTCTGCCAGCGTTTCCTTGGGTAGCTTGGCGAATGCGGCGTCCGTGGGGGCGAAAACGGTGAACGGCCCTTTGCCCTTCAGTGTTTCGACTAAACCGGCCGCCTTCAGCGCGGTTGCGAGCGTCTTGAAATCGCCAGCGGCCACGGCCGTGTCGACGATGTCTTTGGTCGAGGTGCTGGATTTCGCACCCGTCGTCGTGGCCTTTGATTTCACTTCCTGGGCACACCCAACGCTGCACGTCAGCATAGCCACACAGAACGACATCGAGAGAGCGAAAATGTTGGTCTTCATCTTTGGTTTCCAAACGGGAAGTTTCTAAAGTGACGTGGTTGGCAGGAACGCCGACCATAAGCGTCGAGTCAAAAGGTAAGGCGTCGGAATCCTGAGCGATATCGAAGTTTGTATGATTCCGGCTTGGCGGATTCGACTATTCGGTGAGCCCACCTTGCTGCTCAATTTTTTTCTTCAATTAGCAAGGCATCTTTGCGATGGACGTGTCTCTTTTCATAGTCGCTCATGTCTTCCGGTCGACACTGAGACGAGTCTTCGGCTTCGCTAAGACCGATCAATAGCAATGCGTAAATTAGCACCGATGTGATGAGCGCGCCCAAAAAGATCAGAATGGCAAAGGTCATGATTTACTCTTTCCGCTAAGAATGACTCCGTTGCGGCCTGACAATACAAGCGAGCCGAATGCCAAGATGGATGGAACCCATAGTCCAACAAAGATTCCTTTTTCACTGTCGACGTAGATCCACAGATAGACAGAGAGCGCAAGCGAACAGGCTGCCATCAGAAGGATCAGGTAGATGCCGTTACGGTACCGATTCATAAGGGTTCCCTTGGTTGAAGCATGCAAATTGGCGAGTGGTGGTGATCGCACGCAGGATGAGATTGGGGCGGTCCGAGTACTGCAGTACGCATGTTTGAAAGGTACTGGATGGGGATGGCACTCCCTATCGCGTCAGTCGTGAAACCGCCATGGCGGAAACCGCCATGGTCGTTTCATTGAACGTGCGATATTTCCTAATCAAGGCTGCGGTAAATTCATTTTGTCGTTGGGCTTAACAACTGATGCGGGTGTTGTTCGATGACTCATCACGCCCAGGGCGTGAGATTTCAACCGAATACTGGAGAAGAAATATGGATCGTCGAAAAATGTTGGCATCAGCCGGAACTGTTGCCGTTGCTGGAGCCGTTTCTGGCGCTGCGAGTGCTCAGGAAACGAAAGCCATAAAGCACGCAAACACCCTGACCCCGATGCACCAGAAGTGTCTGGAAGCTTGTCAGATTTGCGAGTCGACTTGCAACGAGACGGTCAATCACTGCATGACTCACTTGGCCATGGGTGCGAAAGAACATGCCGCTTGCGCCGCCATCGCCATGAGTTGCCAGGCATTCTGCAGCTTATCGACGCAGATCATTGCACGCTCTTGCTCGCTTGCTTCGGCGGCGTGTACGGCGTGCGCGAAGGCATGCGACGCGTGCGCCGCTGAGTGCGAGAAGATCAAGACCGATCAGCAGATGTTGGCTTGTGCCAAAGCTTGTCGCGATTGTGCTACAAGCTGCCGCTCGATGGCGTAGCCATCAATGCACCTGCTCGGCTCCGATCTTCCCTGGCGATGCATCATCATGAAACAATTCCGATCGTTGATCGTTGTCGTCGCTGGAAAAGACGGTGGGCAGTTGGCGGTCGATCAGGCCGATACGCTCGCCGCTCAAAACTCCGGGACGATAACGTTGGTCGATGCCATCATGGCACTGCCGATGACATCGACATTGCCAAGACTGTTCTGTCTTCACACGGTGTCGACGTGGATGTTCACGATGCCCCCGAAGCAATCGCTGTTTAGTCAATCACCGCGTTTGCCCGTTAATATTCACGATTGCGATTGAGAACCAAACCCATGTCGTCTGCAACCATCACTGACATTACCGACGAGCAGCTCAACACGATTACGGTCGGCGAGCGAGCGTCCGCCCGCCGGCGGGTCGATGGACGAGATGCCATCGAACGCTGGGAGAACGAAGGTGGAATCGTACTCACACCTACCCAAACCACCACCATCCACAACACCATCACTCCTCGATTCATAGGAATCTTCATCATCATGAACGAAACTCAAGACTACGTCAGCCCAGCGACCGCGATCATGACTCGCGATGCACTCAGCATCCAGCCGTATGGCCACTTGATCCCGATGCCGCTTGCCTTGCACGAATCCGCCCGTCAACAGAGTGTCGACAACCTGAACCAATTGCTCGCCGACAGGATGACGCTGCGCGACATGTACAAGAAGCATCACTGGCAAGTGTCAGGACCGATGTTTTATCAGTTGCATCTGTTGTTCGACAAACACTACGCGACACAAGCCGAACTCGTCGACACGATTGCCGAACGAATCATGGTGCTCGGTGGAATCAGCATCGCGATGGCACAGGACGTCGCCGACAACACGAGGATTCCTCAACCGCCGAAAGACCGCGAATGTGCCGAGTCGCAGTTGACGCGGCTTCTCCAGGCTCACGAGATCACACTTCAAGCGGCCCGTTCGATGGCTCGCCAAGCAATCGAAGTTGGCGACGACGGAACCAATGACATGCTGGTCAGCGACGTCATCCGCGGCAACGAACTGCAGGTCTGGTTCGTCTCGCAGCATCTCGTTAGTGCTCACGCGCACATTGAATGAAACATTGTCAATCACCACCCGAGTAAAGGATGCCTCCATGGTCCGTTGGAATACAACTCCACCTCAAAAGATTCGTTTGCCGAAACAACAAATGCAGATGCAATCGCGAAAACAACAGATTCAGAATGGATGGAATCAACAAGAACGCGCCGATCGTCTTCGCACCGGACGGTTGCGTCAAGCTTGGTTCGTGAACTGCCTTTGCCGTCAACTTTCTTCAACCTAGGAACGCAAATGTTTGGACAGAATGCACGAAAAGCGAAGTCAATCTTCAACGCTGGACTTTTGAAGACGTTCGGAAAGTTAAGTCAGCCGGACATCGACAGGATTGATGGGCGGCCCGAGCGACTCATCGCCGAACTCGTCGAGCAATATGGTTGGAATGAAGACTATGCCAAACAGAAGAACGAAGCGTTTGAACTGAAGCTTTCCGTCGGCGAGACCTCGGCCACGACCGCGTTGCCCGTGAGGGTCGGGTCATGAAGACAATCCGCCCCGTCTTTTTGTCCAGCTATCCACCCGAGCAATGCGGGTTGGCGACGTTCACCAGGGATTCGGCCGACGCGGTCGATCGAGCTGCCGGACGACCTATATCGTCTGTCATCGCGATCAAGAAAACGCACTCGTTGAAGCACGCCGACGGTCGCGTCGCGCATGTGATTGAAAACAATCAACTTGGTGCGTACCGACGTGCCGCCAGTGTCGTCAACGACGGGCCATGTAACGTCGTTAACTTAGAACACGAGTTTGGTCTGTATCCCGGCTTGTGGGGTGGGGAGATCATGGAGTTCGTCCGGCACTGTGAAGTGCCAATTGTCAGTACGCTTCACACACTACCAATGCTGCCTGACTATGAACCCCTTCGATTGATTCGGCAAATCGCAGCCCACAGCAAGTCCATCGTCGTGATGACCGAAACCGCAGCCGAACTGCTGAAAAATCTCTACGGTGTACCGAGGGAGTCGGTGCGAGTCATCCCGCACGGCGTGCCACCCGTCCCGTTTGATCGAGATCGCAGCCACCGGGCGTCACTTGGACTGAGCGGACGAAAGGCGATCTGTACGTTTGGTTTGATCAACCCCGGCAAGGGTATTGAGTCGATGATTCGGGCGATGCCTCAAATCGTGGCTTCATGTCCTGAAGTCATCTACTGTATCGTCGGAGTAACGCACCCTCAGGTGAAACGGCAAAAGGGCGAAGTTTACCGCGAACAACTTATTGAACTTGCGCTGGCGCTGGGTGTGAGCGAACACGTTCTATTCGTGAATGAGTTCTTCAGCTTGCCGGAACTGATCGAGTATCTGCAATCGTGCGATGTGTTCGTGACGCCCTACCCAGGCGAAGACCAAATCGCCAGCGGCACGATGGCCTATGCGATGGGCTGTGTCGGTGCAGTCGTCAGCACACCGTATTTGTACGCGAAGGAAGTCTTGGCCGACGGGCGTGGCTCGCTGGTTCCGTTTTCAAGCGACTGTGATCCAAATGACCGAGCTTTGGCGGACGCCGTTCTTGCTTACTTGGACGATCCGAATCTTTTGTCCGATACACGACGCCGTGCTTACCGGTACGCCGAGTCGATGTTTTGGCCCCGCGTCGGTCGACGTTACCTCGATCTGTATTCGCAAGTCGCCCGAAAACATCCACCGGTTCGGCAGACCGAAAGCCCCACAACAACGAATACCGTTCGTCAAGCTTCAAGCAAACAACTCGCAGGAAAGCAATAGATCATGGTTCAGCATTTGACGCGATCCAGTGTCGATTGAGATCAACCGAAGTCCGTCGCCTTGCTTTGCACCGAGACGCGATTGGTGATTTTTTCAACGCCAATTACTGGACGCACCGTTTCCTGAGCCACCTGCTTCATATAGTAGGTCGGCACCGCTCCACAAATAACAAGATGCCCCCGCCGAAAGTCGCATGTCAAAATTCGTAGTGCAAAATAGGGACTGGCGCGAAGGCGAATCATGGCAGCCTGTGTGGTGACGCAATACCCGTCACCTTGGTCTCGCGAAAGCTTTTGACCCTTAAGATGTTCGTCTGGTCTTTTGACGGATTCGAGTGCAATCATGCTAGCAGCCCTTCTTCTGTAGACGACTGCGGTTCAATGACCGCCACTGGCCAGCGCCCATCGCTCCCGAATGCCTTCCCCGTTTGGCTTTTTCCGCCGGAGAGTGATTCGTCATCGGAGCCATTGGCGGTGAAGACTCCAGAGCAATGCGAGCACGACGCACCGCGGCCGAGAAGTTCGATCGGAACGTACAATGGTCGCCCGCAGACGGGACAGGGCTGCTTGAAATAGGTTTTCATTATTTGCACCTCGATAAATCCATTAATTGAGAATCGCACGACACAACCGATCCCGTGTTCGACGACTCCGGTATCCGTGCTTGGCTAGGTCAACGATTGTTCGCGGTTGGGGATGCCCGAGGAATCGCCGAGTCTCTGATTCCGGCATGGCGGATTCAACCAATCGGCCAGCAGGGGCGCTCTGTGGGATGACGTGAACGGATAGAATGAGCGCACACAGGCAGGCATGCCGAGATCCAAAGTCTGGCGACTTCGGCTACCGACGGCCCCAACTTCTGGATGGTTGACCCAAGGCATGGCGACAGAACTGCTTTCAAAACCGAATCGGCCCGCTTCGCCGACTCGGTTCCCGATCGTCGGCGTTGTCACTTCTGCGGGCGGACTCACGGCGCTGAAGCAACTGCTCGGTGCGGTCGAAGTCGATTGCGGCATGGCGTTCGTTTTGGTTCCGCATCTGGACCCCAAACAAGAAAGCCAAATGGTCGCGATACTGTCGAGGGATTGCGTGCTGCCGGTGGTCGAGGCGACCGACGCAATGGTCCCCGAGCCCAACCGCGTCTACGTGATTCCGTCAAAGTTTTATCTGACAGTTTGCGATAGTGCGTTTCAATTGAGCGAACCAACGGAGCCGGAAATTCGCGAAACCGCGATCGACATCTTTCTGCGGTCACTGGCCAAGGATCAAGGCGAACACTCGGTCGGGATTGTCTTGTCGGGAACCGGCAGCCACGGCACGCTCGGCATCCGTGAAATCAAGCTCGTTGGCGGAATGGCCATCGCTCAAGATCCATCGACCGCCGAATTTGACAGCATGCCGGCCAGCGTGATCCGCGAAGGCTTGAGCGATTACGTGCTGCCGCCCGCCGAGATGCCCAAGGCTCTCGTGCGTTACATGCGCCAACCCTATCTCAACGCCGCCACGACTGCGACGACGGAGATTCATCCCGAAGACGGACAGCTGGATGCGATTCTTGAGGTCCTTCGTAAGCAAACTCAATTCGATTTCCGCTGCTATCGCGAAAGCATGGTGTTGCGGCGGATTCAACGCCGGATGGGATTGCATCAGTTGGAAACATTCGAGCGATACCTTCAACGTTTAAAGGATGACTCGGCAGAAATCACGGCACTCTATCGTGACCTGTTGATCAGCGTGACGGCTTTCTTTCGTGACCCCGAAGCCTACGAAGCGCTGTCAGAAAAACTTCGAACTGAGCTCGAGGCGCGTGATGCTGATCGTTTTCCGTTTCGCGTTTGGGTGCCCGGTTGTGCGACAGGCGAGGAAGCGTACTCGCTGGCCATGCTACTGGTCGAAGGCCTCGACGATCGCTCCGAAGGTTCGCTCGATCGAACGTCGACTAGCAAGCCCATCCAGTTGTTCGCAAGTGATGTGGATGAAGCGGCAATCGCGATCGCTCGCACGGGCATTTACCCAATTAGTATCTCGGCTGACGTCTCCGAGGACCGATTGCAGCGATTCTTTACAAAGCCCGAAGACGGTCATTATGAAATCGGCAAGCAATTGCGTGACGCCATCGTCTTCTCGCGGCAGAACGTCATCAAAGATCCGCCCTTTTCCAAACTGGATCTGATCTCCTGCCGAAACCTGCTGATCTATCTCGAAGCCGAGATGCAGCAACAGGTTCTCGCACTGTTTCACTTTGCGTTGGCTGATGACGGCTTTCTCGTCTTGGGACCGGCGGAATCGCTCGGTCCCGCCGGTGACCTCTTCAAACCTATCTCGAAGAAATGGCGGATCTTCCAAAAGTTGCCGACGAGCCGTCGCAGTTTGATTTCTTTTCCGATCAATACAGCGAATGCATCCCAAAACGTCCAAGCGAACGCACCAACGAGAGTTCAATTGCGTCAGGTGTACAAGTCTCTCGTCGAGAAGTCGCTGACCACCCACTACGCGCCGGCAACGGTGTTGATCAACCGCCGCTACGAAGTGCTTTACGTTACCGGCCCGGTGGTCGACTACCTTGAATTCCCCGCTGGTGAATTGACGCAAAGCTTGTTGGCGATGTGCCGTCCGGGCTTACGAACCAAACTGCGGTTCGCTTGTCAAAAGTGCATCGCTGACAAAACTGAAGCAGATTTCGTGACAGAGATTCAACGAGGTGAAGATGCGATCCAGTGTGGCATCCAAGTCCATGTGGTGGATCTGCCGAGCGCTGCGGAAACGCTCCTTTTAATAAGGTTTATCGATAAGCCGTCGCGTGGCAGGAATCCCACCAACACGACGCGGCAGCAAGGATTGGTCGGCAGGCTGATCCATCGTCTTCGATCTAAAGCCACCAATCGCTGCCGCTATCAAGAACAACAAGAAACCGAACCCAACTACCTTCACCAAATGGAGCAAGAGCTTCAAACCAACAGCGAAGAATTGGGCAGCGTAATCGCGGAACTCGAAGGAGCCAACGAAGACCTGAAGACGTCCAATGAAGAAATCATGTCGATGAACGAGGAGCTTCAGTCGGCCAACGAAGAACTCGAAACATCGAAAGAGGAATTGCAATCGCTCAACGAAGAACTCAGTACGGTGAACATCGAACTGCTTGATAAAGTGAACGAATTGGACGTTGCCAACAATGACATCCTGAATCTGATCGCCAGCACCGAGATCGCGACACTGTTTCTGGACAACGACCTGCACATCCAGCGATTCACACCGCCGACGGTGGCACTCTTCAATCTACGCTTGACGGACTTGGGGCGGCCTTTAGCCGACATCACGCAACGGTTTGATGATGCCGAGTTGCACGGCGACTGCCAAAAGGTCGTGGAAGGTTCGGCACCCATTCAACGCGAGATCGTCGGCCAGAATTCGCGGCTCTACCTGCGACGCATCCTTCCGTATCGCTCCAAAGGCGACCAGATTGCCGGAGTCGTTATCACGTTCGTGGACCTCACTGATCAGTTGACGTTGGAACGATCACTCAAAGAGAGCAAAGACCACATCCTCGAGATCGCGTCCAATGAACAGCAACGGATCGGACAGGAATTGCACGACGGCACGCAACAAGAGTTGACGGGATTGTCTCTCATCGCCGGAACCATCGAAGACTTGTTCGCTCAAAAAGTGCAAATGAGCAGCAACGAACAGCACACAATCTCGTTCAGTCAGGAAGAACTGTCACGTTGCATGGAAACGTCGTCCAAGTTGGTGCGAGGCCTGAAAGAAGCCAACCAACATGTGCAGTCGCTGTCGCACGGCATCATGCCGGTTCAGGTTGACGCCGAGGGATTGCAAGCGGCACTCATGGAACTTGCCAGTTCAACGACCGTGACCGGAAAGGTTGACTGCAAATTCATCCACCACGGTGCATCGTCCATCGAGAGCAACACGGTCGCCACGCACCTGTATCGAATCGCCCAAGAGGCGGTCAACAATTCTCTGCGACACGGCAACTCCACCGACATTCGGATTTCGCTATCGACCAACGACGAACAAACGGAACTGGAAGTCAGCGACAATGGAATCGGGGTCAATGAAGCCATTTTGCGACAACACCGTAGGGAAGGCATGGGTTTGCAGATCATGGAGTATCGTGCTCATGTGATTGGCGGCGACTTGTTGATTTCGCCGGGAAGCAACCACGGAACCATCGTGCGATGCACGATCACAACACAAGGGAAAACAGGATGAACCAATTGCAAACACGGTGTCGAATTTTCTTGGTCGACGACCACCCGATGATGCGAGACGGATTGTCGATGCGGATCACAGCTCAACCTGGATGGGAGATCTGCGGTATGGCGGCGACCGAAGACGAAGGCGTCGCGTTGATTTCCCAGCAGAGCCCGGACTTGGTGCTGGTCGACATCTCGCTGGGCTCCGGCAACGGCATCGACCTGATCAAGCGAGTTCGGAGCAAAAACCCGACGGTCAAGTTCCTCGCGATCTCGGCGTATAAGGAATCGCTGTACGCCGAACGCGCGATGCGAGCCGGTGCGCTCGGTTACCTGAATAAACAGGAAACCAATGAAAAGTTGATCGAAGCAATCCGCACTGTTCTTAAAGGAGAACGATTCCTTAGCGAAGCTTTGCAAGCCCGCTTGGTCGCATCGGCCCTCGGCAACGCATCGGTTGATCAAGATCCAATGTTCCGCCTGAGCGATCGGGAAAAAGAAATTTTCCGGCTGATCGGTGAAGGCTTAACGACCGGTTCGATAGCCGACCAACTTCTGCTCAGCACGCACACGATCGATACCCATCGCGAACACCTCAAACGCAAACTCAACGTCGGCACGGCAGCCGAACTGAGTCGCCTGGCCTTTCATTCGATGATCGAAAACACTTGAGTCAAATTCGTCGGCTTCCGCTTACCTTTATGGTGCCGACTGCTCCAGGCTGTATCGCAATAGCCGCCCCGGGGTTCGCTAGCTTCGCAACCACAAAAGTCAGAACCGATTGGTAACGCCAAGCCGCAACTAGCGTCAAACCGTGACGAAAGCAACATGCCTTGCAAGTGTGATGGCCATTCGACCAAAGCAGGCTCCGGCCCGGGTCTTTGAAATCGTTAGACGGTCTTTGAAGCCACTGGACGGTGTTCGATTCCATGGCGAGGTACTCACTCAATATCGGAAGGCAAGCGAGCGACATCAACTATTTCAGTAATGTGATCGCATCGCGTAATACATCGCTACGGCTGATTTGGCCGATCAGCTTGCCTGCCTCTAGTACAGAAAAGCGGCGATACGGAGATTCGAAGAACACTTGGGCTACCGAAAACAAATCCATTTCAGGGCCGATGGAACGAGAAGTCATGTCGGCAAAGGCGGACACGCTGTGATCAGACAACATCCCGTAGGCTGCCAGGTATGTGTCTGCTGCCGGAAGACTTGACTCGCGTTCGGTTTGCGGCTGCTCAAGGCGGTGTCGCAGGATACTGGAGAGTATCTTGGACTGGTTAAGTACGTCACGCCGTGAAATCTGCCCGACGATCCGATCGTCACGCACAACCGGCAAGCGAGCGTAGGACGTTTCGACGAATATTTTTGCGATTGCGTGCAAGTCCGTATCGGCATCGATGAGCCGATTACTGTCCGGATCAATGAATCCGCCAACCTTTGCCGAAGGAATTTCACTGTAAGCGGCCTCAATGACAAACCCCAAGCAGGTCCTTTCCGAGAATATGCCGAGGAATTCTCCATCGGAAGCAATGACAGGTGCGCCCGAAAAACCCTTCGCAAGCAATGACGACATTGCGACAAAGACGTCTTCTCCAGGGTCCAGCGTGAACAATTTCTGGCGAGGAACCATCACGTTGGAAGCCTTCGGAGGATCTCGTTTTGATGCATCGATCAACTCGACGAGGGAAGCCAGAACTCGCATACAGCACTTCTCGGAAAACATTCCAAGATACTCACCGTCTTGATTGACGATCGGCATCTCAGAGAAATGTCGCGTAAGAATCTCATGGATGGCAAGTGGTACCATGGTTTCTGGTAATAGTGTTTGAATACTCCGCGTCATGATGTCTCTGGCGAGCGGCACCTTGATTTGGTCTGAGATTGTCTTCATCGGATAGTCCTTAACAGTGGGATGCGTTCGCCAGGGGGCCCTGGCCACGTTCGAGTTCGTTCGGCGGAATGATGTATTGATCTGGAATTACCTTCGAGGACAACACGCCGGTTGAGAAATAGATGTTCATCAGATCGTCAACCTTCATGTCAACCTTCTGCACCGAGTCGGCAGCGATAAAAACGACGGCACCTGACATTGGCAACGGCGAGGTCGGCACGTAGACGACCTTGCAAGCCTGGCCTTTGAAACGGTAGACCTGATCGGAGGCCAGCAGCCCCAGGAAGCCAGCGCCCGCCTCGCCTCCAAAAGCACAGTAGACGACGTTCATGCCCTGCAACTTGTCGGTTGGGTCGCGCTGGAGCAACTCGACGACCTGGGCCACCGGCCGATAAAGAACGTTGACCAGCGGAATCCGTTCTATCGCCGTGTGAAACGCGTTCTCAATCCGTTTCTTCCCGACCGATTTGAGCAGCACGCCCAAAAGCCAGATTGCCAGCAGGACAGCGACCCAACTTAGAACGGACGCCACGGTCGGATCGGTGACAAAGCGAAGTCCCTGTTGGGATAGTGCTCGGCCAACGAAGCTTTCCGGTCCAAGCCAATCCTTGAGTAAGCCCCCAACCCAGGCCATGATGCCCACGGTGATGACGATCGGAAGTAACGCAAACAGACCAGCGAGAAACGTGGAAAGGATCCCTTTCTGCCAAAACCAATTGAGGTATCGTCTCATTGCATTCTCCACTGGCTAACTGAGTTACTCCAGAAGATCCTCGACCAAGCCTTCTGCCGGATTCGCAATCAGATGGCTTCCCACTAGCTGGCCAACTTGATCCGCCACACCGGCACCGGCTTCAATGGCAGCGCGCACGCTGCCCACATCGCCGGTGACGATCGCGGTGACCAAACCTCCGCCAATATCGATGCGATTGACCACTTGGACGTTCGCCGCTTTGACCATGGCGTCGGTCGCAGTCACTAATCCGATTAAGCCCTTCGTTTCGATCAACCCAATCGCTTTCATGGCATCGCTCTCACTTTTCTAAGTCGTCGTCTTCTTGTTTCGTTAGGCTAGGACAATTGGCGGCCCAAGAGTGCTATGCTCTCTGCGGCTCCGCTGGTCCGTTCGTCACGTCCAGGCCAGACGAAGCCTTCTCGACGCGGTAAGCCTGTAATCCTCGATCCAACATCAAGTGGAACGAAATCGTTACCCGTTCTGATTCTTGTTCTTGAGCTTCCAAAACGGACTTCATGGTTGCCGCATTCAATTGAGTCTCATTCGGTCCTGCAGCATCGACCACTACGAGCTGAATAGCATCACCAGCATCAGCGATCTGGTTCTTCAAATAGCCTTTCACAAGTGGGTAGGGTGTTAATGCGAGTTCGCAATTGGCAAGAAACAGGTCATAAGGTGGCTTGTCCGAGAACCCATAAATTGCCGCGCCCTCGGATCTGAGGTCTGTGGGTAACAACACCGGGCCGAGGCGGTGCTTGTCGCCAAGCAACACGTAGTATGGGGTGTTAACTAATGGAGCAGTCATGGTTGATTCCTTTTCATGTCGTTTCACGACGTTTTCGTGATCAGCACATCACTGGTCAGCAGCAGGGTGGAAACACTGGCCGCGTTCTGCAATGCACAACGAACGACCTTCGCGGGATCGATGATGCCCGCGACCATCAGGTCTTCAAAGCGATCTTCGGCAGCGTTGTATCCACAGTTGCCTTTCGCCGCGGCGACTTTTTCACAGATCAAGCGACCGTTCCCGCCTGCGTTCTCGGCAATCCATGTCAGAGGTGAGCGGCAAGCACGAAGCACGATTTCGTAGCCTATCTGTTCATCTTCGTTCAGATCGGTGCGTTTGCAGGCCGCCGCGGCACGAATCAGCGCGACGCCGCCACCTGGAACGATTCCCTCCTCGACTGCAGCACGAGTGGCATTCAAGGCGTCCTCGAAACGCATTTTCTTCTCTTTGACTTCCGATTCGGTTGTGCCCCCGACGCTGATCGTGGCAATGCCTCCGCAAAGTTTCGCTTTCCTCGACCGCAATTTCTCTTGGTCATAGTCCTGGGTCGCTTTCTCACGTTCGCTCTCGATCTGAGCGATTCGGCCTTGAATGTCTGACTTCTTCCCTGCTCCATCGATGATTGTTGTGTGATCCTTATCGACAATCACTTTCTTGGCTCGACCGAGTGAGTCGAGACCTAGATTCTTCAATTGCAGACCGAGACTCTCGGAGATGCTTTGTCCACCGGTCATGATCGCGACGTCTTCCATCATTGCCTTACGAAGATCTCCGAAGCCCGGCGACTTCACGGCACAGCAAGTGAATGTTCCTCGCAAACCATTGATCACTAGCGTCGTCAACGCTTCGCCCTGCACATCTTCGGCCACGATCAACAGCGGTCGGCCGGCCTCCGCAACTTTTTCAAGCAGCGGCAAGAATTCCTGGACATTGGAGATTTTTGCTTCGTGGATTAAAACATACGGATCCTCCAAGACGCACTCCATCGATTCCGGGTGGTTGACGAAGTAGGGCGACAGGTATCCTTGGTCGAATTGCATCCCTTCGACCCAATTGACTTCGTTGTCGACCGCTTTCCCGTCTTCGATCGTGACAATGCCTCCGGTACCAACCTGTTGCAATGCATCGGCGATAACCTTTCCGATCGTCAAATCGTTGTTGGCGGCAATCGATGCGACCTGAGCCATCGCCTTTTGCCCCTTGATCGCGATCGAACTCGATTTCAGGTGACTGACGACGTCGGCAGTTGCCTTTTCGATGCCGTCCTTCAGACCGACTGGATTGACACCGGCGACTACGGCTCGCAGTCCCTCGTTGAAGATTGCGTCAGCCAAAACGGTTGCGGTTGTCGTGCCATCGCCCGCCACCTGGTTGGTTTTGGATGCAACTTCGCGAACCATCTTGGCGCCAATGTTTTCGTTGGCGTCTTCCAAATCAATGGCGTTGGCAACGGTGACGCCGTCTTTTGTAACGGTTGGGGGACCAAACGAGTTCGCGAGCATGACCGTATGGCCGCGCGGGCCTAGTGTGCTGCGCACGGTTCGCGCGAGTTGCCCCACTCCGCGTCTAATCGCTTCTCTCGCTTCTTCATGAAAGATCATTGTGGACATCTTGGTGCCTTAAAGTGATTGGTTGTTCGGATCATTGGTGTTCGTCTCTTACTCTTGGGAACGGATTCGCCGATGAACGCATGCCATCGCCGGCTCCTTGAGAACTGCTTCGTCGTTCAGGCGTCATCGGATGATTCATTTCGCTGCGGCGTTTGCCTTGCACCACTCGCGTTGACTTCGCCCGGAGCTGCCCGGCGCGGAATGCATCGGCCAAGGCAGCGGGTATCTGGGCCTCGGCAAGCACGAATTCCGCTTGGGCTTCCCTTACCTTGGCCTTCATTTGCTGCTCTTGAGCCACGGCTTTCGCGCGACGCACTTCGGCCTGTGCTCGCGCAATGCGAGTATCAGCGTTGGCCTGATCGGTCTGCAGGCGTGCCCCAATGTTCTCTCCGACGTCGATGTCGGCAATATCGATCGAGACAATCGAAAAGGCGGTATTTGCGTCCAAGCCATGTGCCATCGCACCTTTTGAGATCTGCGCTGGCATCTCTAGCACGTCCATATGCGAATTCGCCGATCCAATTGCAGAGACGATTCCTTGACCGACGCGAGCGGTGATCGTTTCTTCGGTCGCCCCTCCGATTAATTGGTCCAGGTTCGTGCGAACCGTCACCCTCGCACCAACCAGAAGTTCGACGCCGTTCTTGGCAACTGCGCTGAGAGATTTTTTGCCCTCGCCGTCCTGAGGCGGACAGGAGATCACCCGCGGAGAAACACTCGTTTGCACCGCAAGCAGCACGTCACGCCCTGCCAGGTCGATCGCTGCGGCGCGGTCAAAGTCCAAGTCGATTCCAGCGCGCTGCGCGGCAATGATGGCCCGAACCACGTTCATCACGTCACCGCCAGCCAGGTGATGCGCTAACAAGCGATCGGTACTCATTCCGCCTTCGCGGTCGATCCGCAAACCAGCCTGCCGGCCCATGACTTTGGCGGTCACGATCAAACGGTGTTCAATCCTCAGAAAGCTCATCACGATCAAGCTTTTCATACTCACGTCCGCCCCCGACATGTACGCCTGAATCCAGTACGATCCCCATTTCGCAAAAACCGCAATGAGAACCAAGGCAGCCAACGAAACGATCAGCGCTACGCCGATCAGTAGTTGTCCTGCACTAGGAAACCAAACGTTTGCCATCAATTTCATCGCGACTGCCTCCTTTAGCAGGGCAGACCTCTTTCGGCTTATCGAGAAAACAAATGTTCCCGACACAACCTTCATTCGCCAGTCGCATCCACTTCAGGATTCAACAGGAACACTTGCACCATCGCGCCGGACTTGAACGCATGACCGATGGCACCGGTTCCTGTATCGATTTCCGCGGTTGCTTCACGCACATCCCGACCTGTGATTGCTTTGATTCTTTCGCGTATCGACGTGGACGAACTGGCGAATAGCCGTCGGTGAAACTCTTGTACCTGCGCTGCTCCCTGTGGAGTGCGCAACAACGCCTTCTCGCCTGGTGTGAGCGCATCGTCCAGGGTCACGACCAACGTGTTACCGCTGATGATTGCGCTGACCGCTGCGGGCGCGACTCCAGTCCTCTTCTCCTGCTGCGCACCAGCGACATGGGCAACTTGTCGCGTCACGGACGAATTGGATTCATTCATTTGGTCTCTCTCCGTTGCGCTGGATGCGGCGCTCGTCTGGGTTAGTCTTCCAAAGAAGAACGCGCACAAAAAAAGCCGACGCGGTAGAACACCTGAAGGTATTCCGCCGCATCGGCTTACTTTTTAACGAGCCTTCTGGATTCCCAATTCGTGGGCTGCTCAGATTGCTCTTTATCTTGTCGTCCGGTTTGGTGCCGATGAAGAGATCTTTCGATCGTTCTTCGACACCTCCATTGTACCGCTACCGCTTGAAAGCACAATGGCAGCACCGCTAATGCGAGTAAGTTGTGGTTGGATTGCAGGCATCTTGAAGTAACGGCACATGAATTTGGCTCAAGCTGGACACGTGGTGCTGCAATCGATAGTTCACCTTTTCTTTCTTCATAAGCCTCGGAGTTAGACAGAATTCTTCGCTTCAACCGAGACGACTCGGTTAGACTGCGATTGAGAATCAACTGATATCCACTCGAGCTTCATAAGCTGCCGAGCGCACGTTGCGGTCAAATTCGGCTCATCCGTCCTAATCGAAACGCGGATCGATCGCAGCTCGCAGGACGACGTTGTCAACAATCACATTCGCTATCGATCAAGGAGACGCAACGATGGGTGACAAGGGAAGTAAAGACAAAGGCAAAAGAGAAAAACAGAAAAAGGCGCAGCGGAGTCCGAAGGAGAAACGGAAGTTGCAACGAGAGAAGAAGGAGAAGTGCTGAGAGCAGGCCCCGATTCCGACAACGGGAAAATAGGTCGGCTGCTACTTGACGCTGCGTCTCCTTGGCCGGCGTTAGTCACAGAAAGCGAGCGACGTGCTTCTGGGGTGCCTAGCCGACGTGGGGTCAATAGCCGGAATTGGGGTTTTGCCCCGAGCGGCGGGCTGGAATTGATTGTACTCATCCTGGAAGTACTTGTGCTATTGGGACGTTTTCCGTTCTGAGGCAGGAACCGCTTCACGTGATCGTTCCGATCTGCAAGCTACTTCTTGGAAATCGATTCACGATCATGAAACGCGGGACAGACATCTTGGAAGGCTTGATGAAAGAAACGGCCAGCATACCGACCAATGACGGAACGCTCTGCGAGACGGCAACCAGCGATCAGAACATCGGCAAATGCCATGGAAGCAGGCCAGTGGGTTGTCCACAGACGGGACGATCTGTTCGTGTTCGTCTGCTGTCTCGTGCTCGCGTGGACTACAGGGAGCGAACGTGACTTTCTGCGTTGGCATCAAAGTTCGTCAGGGCGTTGTGGCGCTAGCGGATACGCAAATCGTTCGCGGCAGCGAGCAGGTGAGTAAGCAAAAACTCTCGATCCTGAACCATGCCAATGACTCGCTGTTCGTGATGACCAGTGGGCTGCGGTCGGTTCGAGACAAATCACTGATCTACCTCAGCGAGCAGCTTGAGCAGCACCAGCCGATAGATCGCCTTTACAAGATTGTGAACCTATTCGGTGATCAGCTTCGCAAAGTTCGCGAGGAAGATGGTGCGTCGCTTGCGGCCGGAGGGTTGTCGTGGAATCCCCACGCGATCATCGGTGGCCGACTGCACGGAGACCTCTCGCCGCAGATGTTTTACGTTTATCCCGAAGGCAATTGGGTTGAATCCTCTGCCGATTCCCCCTACTTCATCATTGGTCGAACCCACTATGGAAAGCCAATTCTCGACCGATTGTTGACTTTCGAAACTCCCCTGCAATCGGCTGTCGCCCTCGCGCTGTTGGCTTTTGATGCCACCCGAATGAGCGTTACCGATGTGGAATGTCCCATCGACATCGCGGTGATCGCCGAAGGAAGTCGCCATGCCACGTTTCAGCGATTTTCCGGCGACGAGATCCGTTGCGTGACCCAGTGGTGGACGCAGACGTTGTCTCAATCTCTCATCTCGATGCCGCTGGATTGGGCCGCCAATCTGTTTCAGGGCGTTCCGCAATGAGATTGTCTTGCGACGGCATTTGTCCGATTGCGAATCTTTAATAGGAATTTGACATATGACCAAAATCGATGTCCGTGCCGACTTGAAGTACGACGTCCGTTTCGCGACCGTGTTCCTGTTTCAGATCGCGTCTGCACGCTCGGATCATCAACAAGTACTCTGGGAGCAGCTGACGCTTGACCCGCAGCTGAACGTGGAAACTCACCAAGTGGGGCTGGAGGGAAACCAACTGCACCGGGTATTGGTTCAGCCATGTGAATTTCAGATTTCTTATCAAGGCAATATCGAATTGGCTCCCGAAGTTTGTCGGCCTACCTCGGTGGGCGAGTCAAATCCCTCCGAGATGCCGCCCGAGGTTTTGACCTACCTGAACCCGAGCCGATATTGTCAAAGCGATTTGCTGGCACGGTTCGCATTCGAAGAATTTGGTCAGATGCCGCGCGGCTTCGGTCGCGTGCAGGCGATTTGCGATTGGGTATTTGAGCAACTCGACTACACACCCGGCAGCACGAATTCGTCGACCACCGGGGCCGATGTCTTGTTGCAGCGGACCGGGGTCTGTCGCGACTACGCCCATTTGGCGATCACATTATGTCGAGGCGTGGGCATCCCGGCGCGATATGTGGCGGGTTACGCGGTTGGTTTGCAGCCTCAGGACTTCCATGGTTTCATGGAAGCCTTTCTGGACGGTCATTGGTACCTGTTTGACCCGACAAGATTGGCACCTGTGAGCGGGTTGGTGCGAATCGGCGTCGGACGCGATGCTGCCGACGTCTCAGTCGCAACACTTACGGGCAATGCCCTTTTGATCGATAAGACCGTATGGGCCAACAACTCTGATGACACAATGCCACACGAGTCGCAGCGTAGTGATCCGGGTGCCATCTCCACCGCTTGAGATGCCGTTCAATCTTTTCCTTTGTGCGTTTGTCCGGCGGGTCCCGTTGAATATTGGCGACACGATTGGGAGTGGCGTTTTCGTGGTGGCATGAACGGCGAGAAAGCTTGCAACTCCTCGCCAACTCTCTAGCCGATACGAGCCAGTTTCTTACCGAGATTGTGCCCGTCGAACAAATCGATGAAGGCCGTACTGTTCGGTCCCTCCATGGTATTTTCTAGATGCCAACAACGCGGCGATACAGTGTTAGATAGTCATCCGCCATCCGATCGACAGAAAATCGATCAGCGACGGCGCGGCGGACGCGGCCGCGATCGATCTCGTCGATACGCTTGATTGCCTGATTCGCTTCGTCAAGACTGTCGACCAGAAAACCAGTGATGCCATGCTCAATCAGCTCGGGCATCGATCCGCGCCGCGTTGCGATTACCGGCGTACCACAAGCCATCGCCTCGATCACCGAAAGCCCAAACGGCTCATCGAAATTGATGAGGTGCAAGAGCGCGCGTGCGTCCCCAAGGGCTCGAAGCCGCCGCGCCCCACCGACTGCGCCGTGATAGGTTACCCGCGCGCCATCAACGGCTGGCTCGACATCCCGCTCATAATAGTCTTTGTCCTGCACGATGCCGTACATGTGGAGATGGCGCCCGCACGTGCGGGCGGCGGCGATTGCCTCAGCAGCACCCTTGTCGGGGTGGATGCGTCCGAAGAAGAGCAGATCGTCACTGCCGGAAGGATTCAGCGGAAAATCATCGATAGGAATGCCGTGATGAATCGTCGCCGCGTAACGCAGGTCGGGATGACAATCCGCGTCGCTGATGGCAACGTAATGGACCACGTCCTGGTATTCGACATACATCGGCAGGATGCGCTCTGACGAAAAGCCGTGGATCGTCGTCACGATCGGGGTGTCGGTCAGGCGCGCAAAGGCGTGAGCAGGGAAGTCCGCCTGATTGTGAATCAGATCGAACCGGCCGGCTTGTTCAAAGAGGTTGGCCAGGTGGCGGAATTCCCAGACCTTCGCGTCGATCGATGCGTCTTCTCCATACGGAGCCGGCACGACGCCATCGAGCGTCGCGGCGGTGATACTGTCGAGCGTGGCAAAAAGAGTAACGTCAATCCCGCGCGCGACGAGCGCCTCGGTCAGCATACTGGTGACGAGCTCCCAGGGCCCGTAATTTCTTGGGGGCGTGCGCCACGCGATCGGGGCCAGCATGGCAACTCGCATCTTAGAGTTTCTCCCTCAGTCGCAGTACGACACCTTCGTTCGGAGCAAGCGTGTCGTCCATCGGTCGCTCCGCAAGCGTTGAACAAAGCACCTCAGCATCGCTGGCATCACTGGGAAATGTCACCGGCAGCGTCTTGTCGCCGAGGTTCAGCGCGATTATCAGGCACTCGTCGGCATGTCGCCGCTGGTAGACGAGAACATCCTCCGTCGCGTCAAAGAGGGTGACATCTCCGATTGCAAGTGCGTCGTGTGATCGCCGCAGCGCGAGCAACGAATGGTAAAGAGACAGTAGTGAAGTGCTGTTGCGCTCCTGTGCCGAAACGTTGCGCGACTGCCAGTCTTCGTTAAGCGGAAGCCAAGGATCGACAGTGCTGAACCCCGCATTTGCCGAAGCATCCCACGGCAGCGGTGTGCGCGAACGATCGCGACCAATCCCCAGGCCGGGCTGACGCAGATCCTGTGGGTCGCGCACCCGATCGGGCGCTATCTGCACCTCGCCAATGCCGATTTCGTCGCCCTGGTAGAGCGTCGGCGTCCCGCGAAGCGTCATCAAAAGCATTGCCGCAATTCGTGCCTGCGCCTCGCCGACGCGCGCAGCGATGCGCGGCGCGTCGTGGCTGCCCATCACCCAGTTCGGCCAGCCGAACGAAGGCAATGATTCCTCGTAGGCGGCAATTATCCTCCGCAGCGAGGCTGCGTTCCAGGCGTTTTCAATGAGCTGAAAATTCAGCGGCAGATGCACTTGAAGACGATCCGGCGTGCCGTACCAGCGGGCGAGGCGGTCATTCGGCAAACAGATCTCGCCGATTAAGACGCGGTCGCCATAGCTGTCGGCCAGCGCGCGGAACTCCGCAGAGATTGCATGCGCTTCCGGTTGGTCAGTCGAATAGAGCTGGATCAGCCGGTCGCGCTGCGTGCGGTCGGGCGTCCAGTCCGCGTTGATCGGATTGTCGGGCAGTCCTTCGGCCTTGATGATGTGCCAGATCACGTCGATCCGGAATCCGTCTACGCCGCGGTCGAACCAAAAACGTAGCACCGCCATCATCGCCTCGCGTACCTCGGGCTTGCGCCAGTTGAGGTCGGGTTGCTCCTTGAGGAACGCATGAAGGTAATACTGGTCGGTGGTTTCGTCCCACTGCCATGATGAGCCACCGAAGTCGCTAATCCAGTTGTTCGGCGGTCCTCCGCTGGGCGCCGGATCGCGCCAGAAATACCAATCTCGCTTCGGGTTCTCACGCGAAGAGCGACTTTCAACAAACCACGGATGTTGGTCTGACGAATGATTGGGAACGAAATCGAGCAGAAGTTTGAGCCCCCGCGCGTGGGCCGCCTCAAGCAGCCGGTCGAACCCAGCCAGATCGCCGAACATTGGATCGATGTCGCAATAGTCAGCAATGTCATATCCGAAATCCGCCATTGGGGACGGATAAATCGGTGACAGCCAGATCGCATCGATCCCAAGCTCAGCGAGATAATCCAGCCGAGACTCGATTCCCGCAAGGTCACCCACGCCGTCCGCATCGCTATCCTGAAACGATCGGGGGTAGATCTGATAGATCACCCCGCGCTCCCACCAAGGCACCCGTCGCGGACCTTCGCACATCGGTTTACGCATCAAGAAACGACGCTGCTCGTGCGATCGGTCCCAATGCGATGTGGGAAGAATGAGGCTCGAACTGCTGGTTCCAAGTTGCACAGCACGATCCGACTACCTTTCGACTGGAGCTTTGCGTTGAACCGTTTTAGTTCATCGATACATTCCGTACTGAACCCGCGCAGGCCCGCGAAGTCCAGCAGGACACGACTGTCGTTCACCAAGGAATCTGCCAGGTGCGAGAAATCAGAGCGGAGTTCAATAGAAAGCTGCGAGTCCAAGCAGTCCTTCCGCTTGAACCTGACGTGCATCATTTTCGCACTTCGTGAAGCGACCAAATGCTGGAACGTCCACGACGTTGGATTATCGGATTCCGCCTCGTGACGAGTCGACTTGGAAGACAGCGCACACGCCGCTTCCTCAACAAAGTCAAACATTTCAAAAGTTCTATGGCGGTACTTTGCCATCTTGCGCTACCTCGATTCTTCGACTTCAAATCGCTGCCTGCCGCCATTCCCGAAGAATTCAATGACGGCGATGGCGGATCGCTCCGACTTTCTCACCATACGCAAGAGAGAATGGCGTCCGATCTCTTGAAGAAGCGTTGCACGAGTGATTTCGGCACGCTGAAAACGAGACTCCGACCGCTCGATGCCCCGCCGAATTTGTCGACACGGTGCAGAGACAGGGCCCGAAGATGAGGTTAGTCTACACACAAAAGAACATCAGACAAGTGCTCAAGCACGTGCCAGCTCGGCCGCAACGCTCTTTTGACGGCGCGAGCGAACCGGATTCGATAGGAGAAATCGGCGTCCACCTGGACAATTGCAGCTTGCTCGCATCGCAGTTCTTGTAGACTGGTCAACAAGACTCGGGGAATGTTGGCCACCTTTTGCTCAGCTTTCGCTCGACGAACCCGCGGCGAACGCATGAATACACATAGCGATTGCATGAAAACACAGGGTGAAATTGAAGCCGCCGTCTGCAAAGGAATGTCCCATTTCGAGCAGGATTACATGGGGCGGGGCCCGAAGGTCATACGGGCTCATTTAATTGGCGACTTGCTAGTGGTTCGATTGCAGGGCGTCTTGACGGCGGCCGAGCAGCATCTGGTGACAACGTTCCCCGCAGAGAAAGGGCGAGACCTGTTGAAACAGGTTCGGACCCAACTGATCGAAACGGCTCGTCCAGCGTTGGAGACATTGATTCACGATATCACGGGAATCAAGGCTCGCAGCCTACACCACGATATCAGTACCCACACGGGTGAAGAAGTCGTCATTTTTACGCTCGAAGAGGCGCCCGCTTATCGCGAGTCGAAAAAGAAGTAGGCGTTGTACGCTAGCTGTTGCCCACACTGCGCCTTGATCTACGGTAGCGGTGGACAACGTCAAGGGTGCGAGACCGGCCTTTTAATGCTCGGCTCCCATTCATTGTTGGAGCGGGCGGTTGCATCGGGCCGGCGCGACTTGGCCCGACAACTTGCATGCAGTTTCCGTAAATCCAGAGGCGGCATTTTCGGGGAACTACGAACCGCCACCACAGAAAACGCTTAGGTTTGCTGAGCCGAA
>JARGNK010000079.1:32096-34802 GCA_029213145.1 Rubripirellula sp.
ATCATCTGAGGAGCATTTTCCTTCCGCTTAAAGGCGTGCGTTCATGAAAGGCTGGGTTCTCTACAAAGAGTCGTCAGAACTGTTGCGATCAGAGTCGTTTGAGCTGAATCGACTGCGTCAGGTTGCGGACCAATGTGGTATTAGTCTTGAGGCTATCTCCCCGGAGCAAATTGACTTGGTTGTCACGCGTGATGATCGCCAAAGCGTTTTGCTTGATGGCCAAGGCGTTTCCCTTCCCGACTTCTTGCTGCCTCGCATGGGAGCATCCACGACCTACTTTGCACTTGCCGTCATACGACACCTCGAGCGTCTCGGCGTACAAACCTTCAACTCGTCCCAGAGTATCGAGACCGTTCGCGATAAACTGTTCACTCACCAAATCCTTGCTCAAAGCAATCTGCCCGTCGCCAAGACGATGCTTGCGAAGTTTCCGGTCGACATCGATGCAGTCGAAAAACACTTGGGGCTTCCTGTTGTTGTGAAGACCATTTCAGGCTCTCAAGGCACAGGCGTCTTTCTTTGCGAGTCACGCGGTCACTTTGAAGATCTGATGCAGCTTGTGGAGGCGACCAAGAGTAACGTCAACATCATCATTCAAGAATTCGTATCCACGAGCCATGGACGTGATCTACGAGTGATGGTCGTTGGGGGCAAAGCGGTAGCCTGCATGAAACGGACATCGAACGACGGTTCCTTCAAAGCCAATTACACGCGCGGCGGATCGGTCGAGTCGCACGAACTGACCCCGGAGATTGAATGGCTTTCCGCAGAGGCTAGTCGCCTACTCGGACTTGATATTGCCGGCATCGACCTTCTTTTCGATGGAGAACACTACAAGATCTGTGAAGCAAATTCTTCACCCGGCTTCCAAGGACTTGAGTCGTGTCACGATATCAATGTTCCGGAGCACATTCTCTCGTTTATCTGTGTGCGTCTAGGGCAACTGGATCGGCTTCCAAGAGTCGCCCGAGTTGCAACTGACAGTAGCGAGAAGTCTTTGATGACGGGGGATCCGGGGAGCTGATTTCCTAGGCGGGACATGGATAACGCCGTCGCGTTGTTTCGTGGCGCAATGCTTGGACGACGAGTCGCATGGGCACGGAAACGGCCCTTATCATTCGCAACTCATTCGACTATAAGTCTCCTCGGTTGCATCGGCCAGCGCGTCGAAGCGAAATCTCGTCGATGCAGACTTCTAAAAAACTCGGACCAGTCTGAGAGGAAACTGCAGCAAAGCCCCCGCCATTTGGAAAACGATCACTTAACTCGTCCAATCGAAAAACGGAGCACGATGCACCTGAACGGTTGCTCCGCAATTCGGTGCGCCGACGGTTATGATGTTCGCTGGCATCAGACGCCTGACGAGTTGGCGTAGGTAGCTGGTTCAGTCTCTTCACTCTATTGAGCAGTGATCCATTTATGAGTATCCGTCAATTGTTGATCGTTGTGCTGCTTGCGGGCGGAGGACTCGGATGCAGAGATGCGCGTAACCTGTCGCAACAGCTCGATGGAACAGCAGATGCGACGTATAGTTTTTGGGTCCGCCTGCAGGGGATCAAATATCGAACCGCTCAAAAGACACATTCGATTTACGTGAGCAATCTCGCGACCGCTCGTGCCCAGGATTTGGATGCATTGGCCAAGGGATTTAATGCGGCGGCATCGCACCACGGTCAGATTGCGCGTGAGCTAGAGTTGTTGGATTCGGTGGACGCGGACTCAATTGCAGTTGACTATCGCGACCAATTGGTCGCTTCACATAAGAATCTTGAAAGACAATTCCGCGCCTGCGCCGACGCGACGAGTAGCCGTGCGGTTTCAGGTGTTGACGGATGCAAACAAGAGCTCGAACCGCTTCTAGAATTCAACCTGCAGTTGTGGGACGGGCGGGAGTTAGTTATGTCCAACTTGAAAGATAAATTCGACCGGGAATTCAACTACGTTGATTGAGGAGCCGGAAGGGGTGAAATACTAACCTTTAACAGATCCGGAATTGGGCCACCCAATTCCCTTCGGGTGCATCGTCCTGCGCGTCAGAGCGAAATTGCCTCGATGCGGTCTTCTCGAAATCCCAGACCAGATTCGGAGGAAAGTGCGCTGAAGCGGCTAGGTCGCCTCGGTGTCGCCACCGAGGTTTCGGAGCGGGTTTCATTCGAGACAGAAGCTGGTCCAACCGCTGTTGGTAGCGCGCGGTCACGCATGATCAGCTTACGAGGTGATGGAAGCCTTAGAATTCTTCTGGTCTTGCAACAACGTACTTCCATTTAAGAGACCACTTAGCAGAAGCGTCCGAACATTTTTACCCATTTAGGAACACCCTGTATGGTCATGTCGATAGCGACGGTTCCCACGTATAGCACCGCAATTCTGCCAGCAATTTCCATATACCAGTCGGTCAGTCGTGCTTCAGACATGCGTTTTCGCTGCTTTCATCGAATGCCGGGCATGGGCGATCACAATTCCTAGAAGTGGTGCCTGCCCGAACAACCTGATCGCGCAGTCGCCTCACCCCGCTCACGCTTGGCCCACGTCCACTTATGAAACTCCATTGCCACAAATACCGTGAGCGCCAACGCCCACAAACCAAGAAAGGTCATCAGGCTGACCGGTTCGACGTGCAGCACCTCGCGTCCCAGCGGCGCAAACATCATGCCCACGTGAATTAGCAATGCGATCAACGCACCGCCCAGCAGGATCGGACTGCGA
>JARGNK010000314.1 GCA_029213145.1 Rubripirellula sp.
GCATCGGAGATCATACGCACTCGCACGTCCTTCACGTACTCGGCAACTTCGAGTTCGACCGTTTGCTCGCGACCGTTCATTACACGCGTTTCCCTAAATCGCGTTCCGACACCGACCTCCTGCTCAGAAAGGAATTCCACTTTCGTGATATGAGGCACGGCTTCGCGGAAGTTCCGGACGTCCGAAACAGTTTGGAAGACCAGGTCAAGCGGTGCGATGATCGTGCGGGCAGTGTGAATGGGTTTCATCGTCTAACCGTCCATATCTGCAGCGTGGCTCGTGAATCGAATTTCTGCGTGACAAAAACATTTTTATGCGGCGGACGCGTGCGATGTTGATTTTAAAACCGACGCTGCTGCCCGCTCGTGACCATCGCCCAGTTATCGGGCGTTTTTGTGAATCGATGATTCAATCACGGCATCGGGCATTTGCCCGAAAGTCAGCTTGCGGGAATCTTCCCCGTCCCCAAAGCAAGGAAATCACCAGTAAAATCATAAACGTCCGTGTCGGCAAACCTTTTCGAATGGTGCAGCATCACGGTGCAAAGCTTATCACTTCTAGCTCAGAGCCTTCCAGTTTTTCTCGATACGGCAACTTGCTGTCGGTCATCGGTGTAGAAACGCTTGGACTTCTTCACGCTCTGCGATTCGATTTAATTCAGCGCGATACTCGGCATCTCTGATGGGAATATCAAGTTGGCTTACCAACATGCTGCCCTCCTTGGTCGAAACCAAGAAGACCCTTCCCTTGGCGAACTTGTACTCGGTTCCGTTGATATCCATTCCGCCGGCCGTATGTTTGTAATGGACAGTGAGTCCTGCTGGAGACTCGATGTAACCTGCCCACTTCGCACTTGCTGATGCAACGTTATCCGGGGTGTCCAGGTCGGAGAAGATGACGAACCCAAGTTTGTTGTTCGCACCGCTCCATCCATAGACCGCTGTTACTGTAGTCGGTCCGACGGTAATGCTGCGCGTCCCGCTGCCACTTCCACTATCACACCCGCTACTCATTGCCAATATTGCGGCGAAAGCCGTAATGCCGATAACACTCTTCATATTTCTACCTGCTCGTTTCATGTGTCGAGTTATCCCGACCAGGGTTACGATCGCCGAATCGCCAGAGTGTCGCTCCATTTCAAAACACGCGTCTACAACTACTCCGGTTCAACCCGTTGCCTTGCGGGGATCGACGCAATCTAAGGTGACTCTTCCGCATCGGCGACAGGGGTCTTGGAACTGAGCAAACGCATGCATACCACTCCAACCGTTGTCCCTGCCAAGAATGCACCGAGGAATAGACTCAGTTGCCCTACTCCCTTACCCACGCTAGTGGGGAGCAGTGTGTCGATAATCGCAACAGCGCCAATACCGGCAGCGATGCCAACGGGAACCCCAACTGCGATACCTAAGGATCGTCGGAATGGTCTGACCTGGTTATTTGACTGATTATCCACGCTTCACTCCGCCTATCGGTGAGCAATCGATGTTTAAGGATCCTATCACTAAGGACCCTATCACTAAGGATCCTATCACTAAGGATCACTGGGCCGGTAGTTACCGTTGTTGGTTGAAGCAAACGCGACGCAATCTTCCGGCTTCAGTGTATCCGTTTGTTACCCGCATTTTGTTGAACTACTGAGACCGAAGAATTTTCTCCATCTTGCGTCCTCTCGCTAACTCTTCCACTAATTTGTCCAGGTATCTGACCTGCTTGGTCAACGGTGTCTCAATTTCCTCAATTCGATAACCGCAGATGACACCACTAATCAGGCTTGCATTTGGGTTAACCGTTGCTTCTGCGAAGAATTCTTGAAAGGTAACGTCACTTTCAATCTGATCCTGCAATTTCTTCTCGCTGAATCCTGTAAGCCATGAAATTACCTGGTGTAGTTCATCAATGGTTCGCCCCTTCTTCTCGATCTTCGTGACATAATGCGGATAGATAGACGCAAATCTCATGTTCGCAATTCGCTCATCGTGCTCAGGCGTGGTTGTCATGTCTAGCGACTCATCGTTTGTGTAACAATCGTAAATGCTTGTCGACTCATCAATGCGGTTAATGTTTACGATCACGTGGTCGTGACGACCGACGGACCACTTCAATCAACTCAACTCGGCGACCCACGCACATTCACCGGCTCTGCAAATTTCCGTGAAATCGGCAATCTAGCCGCACCAGCAATTTCAAGCTTCATGACTCTAATTGACGTACCCGTGATGCGTTTTGGGTTGATTGCGAACCAGGATGACGATCAGTACCAGCGTGAGTGCTTGCACAAAAATAAACACGAGCGTCGCAAGCGTCAAACTCTTTGGGTCACCGCCCGTCCACATCATGTTTGACACGTGCCATGTATCAATAAGTACCTACACGAGTCCTACGAAAGTAAACAAAACCGAAATAGCGACTAGGCACTGAGAAACTACAAACAGCAACCAAACGTTGGGATGCTTAAAACGCATGCTGATTGCCGTTTCGAGTAACGCCACCGCGAGTAATAACGCAATCATCACTTGCGACGCAACAAAATTTCTTGCAACCGTACGATCCTCAAAGCCCAGCCATGTTCCCACCGCAATCAACTCAAGAGTGGCACTTGCGATGATGTCCATGATGCCAGAACCGGAAACGAAAGTGGCAGTTCGATATCCTTTCGAACCGGGCGTTCGGTATCTTGTGAAAGGCGGTTCGATATCTTTGATTTCAAGCCATTCTTCCCTTCGATTCTAGTTGAGCGAACGACACCTACGTCATGAGAATCTTCTACAGAACGTTTGGTATAATCGGGCCGCTACGGTTGGATGCGATATTTTAAAAACGCGTGATCAGAAACTTCGCGTTCATCACTTTGTTATCAGTCATTTTGATTGACTTTGGCGAACATTCTTGGGATCAAACATCCAACTTGGAAATGCCCTTCGTGACTTTTTGGGGGATCCCAAATGCGATTTGGCTGATTCCCGTACTTTAGCCGAATTGTCTTCAAGTAACGGCTTTAACATTGCTCGATTCAGAACACCTAGGTTACTCAGGCCCCAGATACCAAGACACCGCACTTGCTGTTTCTTGTGTTCTAAACAGGAAACGAAATACGGTTTCGCTCGAAGGTCGGGGAGATGGCGGTCGCAAATAAACACGAGCGCCCAAATCAGCTCTTGATAGACAGGAGCATTGTCTTTGTTGGCATCGCAACAATCCAAGAATAACTTTGTTGTCTCGGGATGCGAAAGGTAGTGGTCCCACTTCCTGACCAGTGTCCTCGCCTCGGAATTGATCTTCCTTGCGGCACGAATTATCTCAGCGTCCGTTCCTTTTCGAATAAACTGCAACAACTCTTGTTGTTGTGGTGTCAACGCAGGGCATGGAACATGCTTCAAAAACTGGCGTTGGGCTTTTTCATCCATTGAAATCACAAAACCCTTGATGAGAAGTTGCTCGGCCTGATCAAGCGGAATTGATGGCTCGCTTTGCTTTCGACGGGCAAGATTCTTCTGCTCCCCACCAGTAATCTTTCGTAGCTGGAGGCAAAGTTGTTTGAGTGGACCTTTCTTGTCCGAATAGGCGCAAAACATGCCAGCTTCTGAGTCGAACTTCACACCTTTGATTGCATGCTCGCGGACCAGTTTTTTCGCTAATCGCTCGACGGTGTACCCACCCACCTCTTTATTTCCGAAATGGTCATCGAAGTAGTGAAAATGTGAGCAGATGACGCTGTAGTCGGCGTCTTGTTCGACGAATTCGCAGGGGAAGTAGGGATTCGATTTTGCCATAATCGTTAACTGTCTTGCGGATAACATAGAGGATGGCCGATCCGTCAAATGGCCCAGAACCCAGTGTAAGGTATTGAAACACACCACCGACTGCTGGCGGATTCAGTCCATCCGATCTTTATGCCGAAAAGTCGGGATCAATCAGTTTGATGAAGCAACATCTTTTCTGTAATTTCGCAGTTGGTTTCAGTTATTGTTTTGCATGGTGAGGTATCGCATTCCCGTCTCCCATTCATCGCTGAGCTCGA
>JARGNK010000080.1 GCA_029213145.1 Rubripirellula sp.
GTCTGCAAGCAAGGCTTCGCGGTGAAGCTCGCACCATTCGGCAACAAGCTTCGTAGCTCGGCATGGTAGCCTACCCTCCAGTATTGCACCGGTGCGAATTTCGATGATCGCTTCGGAATCACCGTAGATCGCGTGGAAATGCGGCGGATTGTGGTCGCGGTATTAGATGTAGACGGCGATGCCGTAGAATTCGGATATACGTGGCATCGCCGAAGTGTAGCAGATGAATACCTCAATCGGATAACGTCCAAAATCACCCGGTTGCGGCCAGCGACTTGGAATTCAGAAAACGCCCGGCCCGCAACTCCCGTGCATTTGATTGTTATCCGGCTATGTACATTGAAAGGTCCAGGATTGGCGCCTCAGATACCTTGTGGAAGGGCATCGGCGCCGATGGCGGCATTGGTTTAACTTCAGCGCGGTTGAACAAAGAAAACATCGTTCTGAATTAGCTCACCCGGTTTACGGTAGCGAGACATGCCCTCGAAGTAGAGCAGTGACGGAAGCTCACCGTCGGGCGGGCCGTTGAAGCCGGTCGGGCGTTCGAGGGTGGGGAGCAACGTGCCGCGGTCGGGATCGTGAGGGATGATGTCTCTTGAAGTAAAGGTGTGTCCCCCGTCGCGAGATTCGAGCCAGACGATTTGGTGAATGTTGGGATAATCGCGCAGCCAGAAAGCGGGCCGGCCCCAGATGCCAGGGCTCCAGTTGGCCTTGGGATGTTCGAGCGGCGCCAGCGTCAACATCAGGCAGATCACATCGTCGCGCGTCATGGAGACATTACAGCCGATGGCGACTTTTCCCGGCCAGCGTTTTTCGACGGCCTCGCGCAGAGGCCGGTTTTCCCAACCGCCTCGACCGTCCGGAGTTTTCATGGAGAATTGGCCGGGGGTCGGGGTGTGCCGCACGTAGACGACATAGGGCCGGTTCTTTGAGTCGACCGCGATGCCGCAGTGCTGAATACCCGGCTTGGGCTTGTCGGTCGCGTCGGCGGCACGAATGCCTTCGTCGATCAGGTCGATCGAGTCTGTCGTCGCGGGCAGTTGGATGGGCGTCCCGTCGGCCTTCGTCCATGTCTTGCCGTAATCGTCGCTGCGCATGTAGCCGACCGCCTGATGCAGGCCGCGAAGCTTCCGGCTGCCATCGCCCCGCAAGCCCATGTAGAAGCCGGTAGACATATGCAGCGTCCGATGTCGTGGTCCCCAAGCCAATGCGTTGTGATAGCCGGCGTAGAATTGGTATCGCTTCTGCTTGGCGACCAGCAGACCCCGATGCTGCCACTTTTCGCCGGGCGACTTGGTATAGAAATCCATGCCCTTCCAGCCAGCATCATGGCGACCGGTAAGGTACAGCGTGTCATCCGGTCCGCAGATCAGCAGCGGATACGTCGAATGGCCAAACGCCTCGACCTCGGTCCACTCCGACGCATCACCGGGCCGGACGCTGCGGCGAGACTGCAAGCCTGTGTGATGGCCGCCGATGATGGCGTGCAGGTAACCCTTGCTGTCCACGGTGATGGTCGGCCGCGCGTGATTGTCTCGACCCTTCCCCAGGGCATAAACCGGCGACCATTTTCCCGACGTGTGATCCAGCGTGCGGACGCGAGCGAAATAGCCTCTCTCGTTCGATTCCTGCCACGCGATATGGGTCTTGCCCCGGAACGTGACCAGCTTATTGCCGTTGCCCGAAGTCGCCCGTTCGCTTCCGATGTTGGAAATGAGTTCACGAGCCGTTGCCGCGGTCGCCGCGGATACCATGCACGCCATCAGCAAGATCGTGGACTGCGTTCTCGTATTCATGGTGATTCTGTTTCTCTTTCAATTCCACCCGTAGAATCGGAAGAACAAACGCGGTACTTGTTCGTCGCCGGATGACGGCAGTGATCACCGAGCCGGGACGATAATCTTGCAAGCAGAAAAACCCGCACGCAAGCCCGGCTTCGCGTGCATCACATTGTTATCCGCCGTTTCCTTCGGCGGTGTCTAGTTGCCAACAGTATACCAGCGGTAGCAATCCCAAGGCAATCAATCGCTACGTCTTCCACAGATCCGATTCGGTCGGGTACAAACGATTGGTGCCATTCATCGGATATTGCGTAGAGGATGGCGAATATCATTGACAGTGCAATAGTCCCTAGATCATTTGTTCTTCTGAACCATGCGATGAATTTGTTCGCGAGCAAGGTCACGATGGCGAATTCAGCAAAATGCCAGCCTTTTACAATAACGAACCATGAAGCAATCCAGAATAGCCTGAATTGTTCCAATGATTGATCCGATGCTCCTGTCAAATAGCGAACGATAGAATAAAGTTCTTGCGGTCGAACAACAGTGCACGAAGTCGCAAAAATGAACGCGAGCCATAGGCCTAGATACAACGCCCAGCGTATGCCATTTTCGTGAGGCTTGGGTTCTGTTGGATCAATGGCATTCAAGCTAGGGTCAACTTAAGGCGGATAACGACAACGATCACCGAGCCGGAACAGTAATCTAAACATTGAAAAGCACACGCAAGTCCGGCTTCGCGTGCATCGCATTGTTATCCGGCGTTTGGCCAAAGGTTAGTTCTGTTATTGGTTGAGCCCGGATTCCACAAGCGTCATAACCACATTTTCGTAATTCTGTTTGGCCGGCAAATCTTCATATTGTTCGTATTTGCCATTAGCAGCCGCTCTAGCAAGTTGTAGGGCTGTCATTCCCCCATCGACAATCGGTCCAGTATTGGCGCCGCGCGATAATAACATGGGAATCAGATCCGTTTTGCAGTACATAATCGCGTAACGCAAAGGCGTGGTCTGACGACCTGGATCGAGCATCTCGATGTCAGCGCCATTGTCGAGTAGGATTTCAGCGGCGACTAGTTGATTCCACAATATCGCACAGTGAAGTGGCGGCGGAGTCCATGTGGGATGGTTAACGACATCGGGTTGGCGATCAATCAAATTTTTGATGGTGGCCAAGTCACCAATCTCAATTGCATTGGAAAACGACTTGTCACTGAATTCTGATGTCATTGTTCAAGCCGGATAACGTCGAGAATCACCAAGCGACGGCAGCTCGCCCGATATGTGAACAATCTTACCACCGCCGCTTCGTGTGCATTCGTTGGTTACCCGTTTTTTGTTCTACGTCTGTGTGAACATCACCATTGCCAGTCAATTGTCTAGCAGCTCAGACTCCATCCCAATCTCCATCAGTGATTAGAAGCGTTTCCCGGAAGAATCACCTCGCAGTAGTCAAGCAGTTCCAATCCACGATCGTCAAGCACCACGTCCGGTTTGGGCAAGAAGGCAACGAAGCAATCAGCAATGCCCAGAGATTCACAAGCACGCCGAGAATACTCGCTCCCGCCGCGACTCCAGCAATATAGTTCATGTCCTTCGGAGTGCATTCGCCGAACATAGTCAGCGGAGGCAGGCATCGGAATCTGCTTCCTGCCGACTGTACGAATCAAAGTATCGTCAACATCGACGTAGATCACGCGATTCGGCATTAACTAGCTGCTCCAAATAAACGTTGGTAACGCCAGAGCGTTTTGTCGGATAACAATTAATTACTAACGGGTTACGCACAGAATATAACCCAACGTCCTCGGCTGACCCAAAGAATAACACCTTCCACCAGAAAGTGGGGTGATTTGCTGACTTGCCTACCCGTCCGTCATTGCTAGACTCCTCTCACAACACTTCGCACTCGCATGGAAGGGGCAACCATGTCGCTAGCGGAATTCTTGCGCCAACTCGATTCGAACCGCTTCTCTAATAATGAACGGAGGTGGTTCCCGAAGTGGCTCTCCGGATATCTCCAGCATCATCAATTGGGCGAGAACAAGATTCCAATCAGCGAATCGCTTGTTATTTCCTTCCTGCGGTCTCTCCGCGACTCAAACATCCCCGCATGGCGGAGATTGCAGGCTTCCCAGGCATTGCAAGCGTATCAGCGGCTCGTCTTGCGAAAGCAAGATGTCGATTTCCATCCCATCCTTAACAAACTCCACCAACTCAGTCGACGCGAATCGCTGGCCGACAAGTCTTCAGGAGAAGCCGTCTATTCCAATGATTCGAATTTGGTTCCGGGCGAAGGGAACTCCGGCATCATCGATGACTTGGAACCGGAAATGATTCAGAGGATGCGTCGCACGCTTCGCACTCTGCACCATCCAAGGTCAACCGAAACGGCTTACGTCGGCTGGATCCGACGTTTGATTCGGCACCTCGATGATGCGCGTCTAGATCGCTACGGTGAACGTGAAATCGGTGACTTCCTTGCGGACCTCGCCGTCTCGCAGCACGTCGCTGCCGGCACCCAGAACCAGGCCTTGGCCGCTTGCTTGTTCTTTTACGAGAAAGTGCTTGGGCGTGACCTTCGTTTCATCAACACAATTCGTGCCAAGGCCAGTCAGTACCGACCGGTCGTTTTGACGAAAGAGGAAGTACACGAGATGCTGAATCTGACTCAAGGGCGCAACCGGGTCATGTTCCTGCTGATGTACGGCAGTGGCTTGCGTCATCGTGAGTGCCGAACGCTTCGCGTGAAAGACGTTTGCTTCCAGTCCAGACAGATTATCGTGCGCGACGGAAAGGGCATGAAAGACCGCGTCACCGTGCTTGCCGACTGTGTTTTGAGTGAACTTCAGAGGCAGCTCGAGTGGGCGAAATACCTGCACTGTGAAGATCTGGCTCAAGGCCTTGGCCGTGTCTACCTGCCGTTCGCGCCGGCTCAAAAATACCCCAACGCCGATCGCGAGTTCTGCTGGCAGTACGTGTTTCCTTCACGACAGCTGTCAAAGGATCCACGCAGCGGTGTTCCCAGGCGTCACCACGTCCATGAAGGAACATTTGCCAACGCGTTCAAGAAGATACTCGCCCGAACCACCATCACCAAAGCGGCGGTTCCGCACACGTTGCGTCATTCATTTGCGACTCATCTTTTGGAAGACGGTGCCGACATTCGCACCGTCCAGGAACTTCTGGGGCACAAGGACGTCAAGACGACAATGATCTATACGCACGTCATGAATCGACCGGGCATCACCGTCGTCAGTCCATCGGATCGACTGCAGGAGTGACGTAAGGGTTGCGTTTCAAGGCAGCAACACACATCTGAATCTGTAAAATCAAGTCGACCGATGAAGGTTCCTTGTACGACATGTTCGGCCGGATCTTACTGCAACTTTTTCTGGCAATGAGTTTGATGAGGATGGACTTATCGTCACTTACTGCCGCTTTCAGCACCATCATGCTGGTGCTAAGTTTGCAAATCCTAGTGCTCACCTTGTTCGCGGTGATGATGATTTTTCGCGTGATGGGCAAGAATTATGATGCTGCCGTCATCGTTGCTGGTTTCTGTGGTTTAGGCATGGACGCAACGCCAGTGGCAATCGCAAATATGAGTGCGGTCACTGGGAAATACGGACCCTCATTCAAAGCTTTTTTGTTGTTCCGCTTGTCGGCGGTTTCTTCATCGACCTACTTAACGCAATGGTGATCAAGTGCTTCATCTTGCTCCCCATGCTTCAGCAGTCACCCCCGCCAGCATAGCGATGCACTCGCCCGATTTTCTCGCAGCAAGTCTTGATTTGCCTCAGTGACTACAGTCGCGGCAACCGCACAAGGAGCTTTCGCCTTAGGTTGCCTGCAGTCTGAAAATCAAATTTCAAGAAAAATCTATGATTGGATCGACCAGCAAGAGACAACTGAGATAGGCTCCCATAGAGGGAAATGTGATGAAATGTTCAAATTGCCAGATCCTTGTCGTGGAAGACTCGTCTGTCCTTCGTCTTGTTCTGCAGCGCACCTTGAGCACCGCAGGGTTTTCCGTAATGACTGCGATTGATGGGGCTGCTGCTTGGCAGCTTTGCATGCAGCACGATTTCGAGTTGATTGTGACGGATGAGCAGATGCCGGGTCTGACCGGATCCGAACTCTGTCACCAGCTGCGAAAAACAACACGCTTCGCAAAAACGCCAATCCTCATGGTGACCGGAAAAGCGTACGAATTAGATCAAACATCACTACGGGCCGACTTGGGAATCTCCGCTGTGTTCGTTAAGCCGTTCAGTCCCACAAATATTCTTCGTACGGTTCAGCGAGAGCTTGCGGCATCCTCTGCAAGCTCAGCTTCATCTAAGTGATTTGACGGCCTCCCTGACAAACTCACGTTTCGCGAAGAGTCTCAGGAAATGTGAACAACGTGTTCGTTGCTGATCCAAAATCTCGCAACCCGCGGCGTTCAATGCTCTTGGAACGATGATCGCGCCCATGCGCCATTCGATGGGAATCTTAATCGGATTCCTTCGCTTCCGTTGCTCACGGTCCCAACCCAGCATCAGCCAAGCAGTCACATCCTTCAATGTGCGACCCATTGGCCACAACCGAGCCGCGCAAGGTCAATCTTGAGCCCAAGGTGATGTCATTTCGCTTCACAGCCTTACGGATCAAATGCACCATGATCTGACTGGCATCATCAATAAAGCCCAAATCGCGACTGCCCATACCACGCAACGATCGATTACGACGCAAGAAAACTCGGATTCTCGATGGTTCCTGAGAAGACAGCTCATGTCAATCTGTGGTGAACTTCGCTGCGTCCCATAAAAACTGCTTGCTGCAAGTAGATTCGATCGGACCACTGGCCGCGCACCCCAAGTGACAACTAAGATCGAGGCTATGAAAGAACCCCTCGATGCCACCGCGGCTTCTCTCTCGCTGATGACTGCCGCGTTATGGGGCGGCATCGCAGTCGCTGTAAAGTACTCCGAAGACACGCTGGATCCGATTGCGGTGGCAGCGATCCGATTTGCGATAGCAGCAGCATTCATGTGGTTCTGGTGCCGCCTACGCCGATTCCCGCTGCGACTGAACACGAAGGAGACCCGCCTCGCTTCAGGTGTCGCGCTACTGCTGCTGGTTCAGATCTTATTGTTCAACTTTGCCATTCATTATTCCAACACTTCTCATGCCGTGTTGATGATCAGCACCTACGTGGGCTGGGTCGCATTGATTGAGCATTTCATTACGAAGGTAGATTATTTGACGCCACGGAAACTCAGTGGAATTGGCTTGGCCGCATTCGGAGTGGCACTGACCGTTTTTCAGATGAGAAATAGCAATGCCGGGGTCTCAGCGAATCTCGATGTCGACTCGCCGACCATGATTGGTGACATCCTGATGCTTCTCAGTGCGCTCGTTTTGGGCATCAAAATTGTCTTCACCAAGTATTCAGTCGCTCGCGTCGAGCCCAATAAGTTTCTCTTCTGGCATCACCTGCTGGGATCCGGATTGTTCGTGATCTGCAGCTTTCTTGTAGAGGGGATCCCGATCAGTAATGCCACCGCTTGGACCGCTCCAGTTATCCTGGCACTGCTTTACCAAGGCTTGATCGTGGGAGGATTCTGCTTCGCTGTCCAGGCAACTTTACTACGCCGTCATACTGCGACAGCAATCTCCGTATTTGGCTTTGCCACGCCGCTGTTTGGTGTGCTGTTCGCACTCGTTTTCCGCGGTGATCCGTATTCTCATTGGCTGTTGCTTGCGGGATGCTGTGTCGCTGTGGGAATCTTTTTGGTGAACCGCAAGTCAACGTCACCGAAGAAATCGCAATGAAATAATATCCGCGATAAAACGTTGGCCCGAAGAAGCACGCGGCATCGTAGAACCAAGATTCCAAAGCAACCTCAAAACGTGGAAAACCACGTCACCAATCGACCTATTGCACAGCCAATTTTTCCTTCCAGGAATCGTATTCAGCTACCAATTGCTTCAGAACATTGCGTTCTTTCACGGCTAGATTCGTCGACTCACCTGGGTCGGTTCTTAGATCAAATAATTGCCAAGCTTCTGAAGGTCGTTCGCGGACAATTTTCCAATGGCCCATACGGAGCGCCGCATGAGACCGGTAAGCAAAAAAGAACGAACGATGTGGTGAGGCACCACCTTGGGTCAACAGTGGAAGTGGATTCTTTCCATCCAAAACCAGACCGGAACCGCCCGCCTGCAGCTCTTTCGACGAATCGAATCTTGCGATTTCGAGACATGCCACCAAAAGATCGGGAGACCAAAACGGTTCATTCATCACTGAACCAGCTGCAATATGCCGTGGCCACCGTGCCATTGCAGCGACCCGCAGGCCACCCTCCCAACAGGTCACTCCCCCGGATCTCAATGGGTGGTTACGACCTACATCGATCCCTTTTCGATTGAGTCGAAACGCGCCATTGTCGGACATAAAAAAGACGAACGTACTGTTAACTTGACCTGTCGTTTCCAATGACCCGAGAACTCGACCGATTGCACGATCCAAAGCAAACACGACCGCTTCATAACGTTTCCTAGGATCTGTTTCAGTTGGCGAAAGGCCGATTGCCTCAAACGCATCGTCGGGTGCTTGCCAGCGTGTTGGTTGGCCGGGTCGCTTGTTACCTGCAGACGGAAAGTGCGGAGCATTGAACGGTAAATAACAAAACCAGGGCTGTCCTTTACCACTTTGACGCTCAATGAAATTGATAGCTGCATCGGCAAACAAGTCTGTCGAATATTCTCCCTCACGAAAAAGATGCTCAGTCTCCTGAGACACTACCCCGCGATACAAATCGTGTTGCCGGCGATAGTGATGGTGATAGTAGTCCATGTTGCCTGACGCATGCCCTACGAACTCATCAAAACCCCGCTCCGTGGGACGAGACCCAGGTGCGAAACCGATGTTCCACTTCCCAAAACAACCGGTCGCGTAGGGGTGAGGCGCGCGTTTCAGAAATTGCGGAAGTAGCCGTTCTTGTGGGTTCAGGCCAACACCATAGTTCCCCTCGACGCCGGGCAATTGTCTTTCCAGTCCGTGACGCTGGGGAAGTCGTCCGGTCAACAGGCAAGCCCTGGAAACAGTGCATGTAGGCGAAGCCGTATAGAAGCTTGTAAGCCGAACCCCTTCTCTAGCCAGACGACTGAGGTTCGGGGCAACAATCGATGACTCTGAGTTGTAACAAGGCAGATCTCCGTACCCGAGATTGTCGCATGTAATCAACAAAATGTTGTTTGGAAGATCCGCCGCGGCAAGCTCCTTGTTGATACATCGTCCAGAAACAATCGCAAGTATGACGACCAAACGCAGAACAACAGCGGCTTGATAAATACGACCGAACCCCACAGGATCAAACCTCCCAGATGGACTTGGCTGTCTGACGTCGCCTACGTTAACCACTTGGCCACGGCCCCAGCATCGGGGAGATCTGTTTGACGGAATTTGCTAATCCGACCGTCTGAATCGTCGTACAACAACATCGTAGCCGCCGACAGATCAGACGCGATCGGGGAATCGATCAACAGCGCTGAATCAGATTGATTCATTTGCCCCAGGATCCGCAACTCAAGGTCGTGCTGGGACGCCCGCGGTAGCCACCGGGAAAGTGTTTCCGCGGAACCACAGATGAGTAAGACAAAGACTCCCGCGGCAGGTCCATCACGAAGCACTTGCTGAAATGCCGCCGCACCACTTAGTTGTCCACTTGATGCATCCAACGAAAAATTGAAGGAGTCATCCTGTCGCAGGTCACGGAACCTCTCCAACGGATCAACGACGAGCAGGATTGGAGCTGTTCCCTCGGACTCATCTCCTCGTCCCGTGATCAGTTCAGCCAATCGTCGCATCTCTTGCTCGCAATCACGCGGCTTGATGGTTTGAAGCTGAACGCCAACTGTTTCGAGCCAGGGTGCGGTAGATGGACCGTCATCGACTCGATTTCCGTCGAAGTACAAAACCTCAAGTCTTGGATCAGATTTTGCCAGTCCAGTCACGGCACTCGCAATCAGGGCTGATCGGGAGTCCGGCGGAGCAATCATCAGCACGTTACGACCATTGTTGCGTGACAGCTCTAATGCGATCGGCGGCCCAAGCTCCACTGACTCGCCCAGCAATCCAACAAATCGTTGGTCGTCGGACATTGCCGCCCCCGCCAAGGACGAAGTCCACCGACAGGGTCGATTGCCCTCGAAAACAACGGGAGGCGAAAGATCAGCAGCAAACGACTCATCGCGAGCAGCGATCGAACTGAGCATTTCGCGGTGCTCCGAGGAAGAAAGCCATGCTACCTGAAACGGCTGATTGCCTTCCACCAAACCACCGGCATCGTTATAGATCGCTTCGCCAGGTCGGCTGATGAGTCGCGCAGCTGTATTATCGTCTGACAAAATCAATGCGGCATCCGACTCACTGCATTGCATCGCTATCCGCACTGCCATTTGCCCCAGTGTCGCTCGCGGCAGTGAGTAGGCACCTGCCAATGACTGGCTACTCAAAATAACGTGCATCCCAAACGAACGACCTTGTCTCACAAGGCGGTCGAGCAACATGGTGCAATCGCCCGCCAATCGGTCATCTCGGACAAACAACTCCTGAAACTCGTCGACGACCAACATAATGCGCGGCAACTTCTTGCCTGTCGCCGCTCGATAATCTCCTAACTCCTGAACACCAGCAGAACGGAACAACTCTCCCCGCTGTTGCAGTTCAGCATCCAATCGTTGTAACACACTGCGGCCAAATTCACGCTCACTCTCGATTCCAATGACCCGCGCATGCGGAATTGCCAAATCGGCATACGGCTTGAACTCGACACCTTTCTTAAAGTCCAACAGATAGAACTGCAGTTGATCGGGTCGGTAATGATGAGCACCGGAAGTAATAATGGAGTGCAACAGCGTGCTTTTTCCCGAACCGGTTTTTCCCGCGATTAACACATGCTGGCGGACGCCTTCGCCTAACTGCAAACACAACGATCGGTTGGCTCCCTGCGAACCTACCACGATTTCCAAGCCATCATCCGTATTGCCGTTACCCTCTCCGTCAGCTGACAAAATCGCCTGGAGCGGAATCTCAACCTTGGATGCCGAGACGGCAGCTCGCCCAATCTGCTCGATGAGTTCGCAGCGCAGCGCACTTGGCGGGGCAGGAGCCGGAACAAACGGCAGCTCCCTTAACCCCTCCAGATCGAGATGCCATTCCCCCTTTTCATTCAAGCAGAGAGGTACAATTTTATCACCGGTCGGCAATGGCATATCAGCTGGCCATGGCTTCGCTTCATCGCAAACGAGCACGGTAAAAATCCCACAACGCAGACCGCTTTGTAATAACGCTTTGAGATGCCGATAGCTTTCCCGTGACAACCCTTCTGGAAAACCGACCGCAGCTACAACGCGGTACGGTTCGGCCATCGTTCCGGCCAATTCGTTGTAGTCCTCAATTCGCTCGAAACGATCCCGCAAAGATGACTGCAACACATCCTCGACGTGATGCGATAATTCGCCTAAACGCTCATCGATCTTGCTGTCCGTTGTCCAGACGCGATGTCCCACCAGCGACGGGTCGTGGTCCGCCAACGCCATAAAACTTGTGAAATGCTGACCGCGACCAAGTGGGTCAATCAGTGTCAACTTGGTTCGCGACGGTTCAGCACCGGTCAGCGCTCTCCACAAAATCTGGTGCGCCAACTCAATCGCCTGATTCATTTGAGCCTGGGGCGCCCGAATCACGACACCGCTGTGCAATCGTCGGTGCAATCCTACAGGCATCCGTTCCGGAATGGGCAAATCCATCAGAATCCCATCCGAATCTTGGGCAGCCCCTCGCTGATCAGCCTCATCAGCAGAAACGCTCGCGAGCGCGGGTGGTCGGAGCAGCGAATGAAGTCGCTCATCGACCTTCAACCATCCCAAGGGTAAGAAATCCAAGTTACCCGTTGGCGTCTCTCCTCCCCTCACATCGGACCAGTCCGGAAAACGGATGTCAGCTCTCTGCTGACAGACTTCAATTTGATGCAGGCCACGGCGAATTCCATCCTGCAACCGAACAGCAAGTCGCTGGAGATGTTTGTGGCGTCTCTCAGCGCTCGCCTCGCGATGTGATTGAGAACGCTGATCTGTATCAGCGATTTTCTGTTTGATCTGCCCGGCAACTTTATCTGCCTGAGATCGCATCCGCTGATCTACGTCGGCAGCATCTTGTGAATACGATTCATCAGCAGTTTCTAAGGTCAAAAGCAACGACTCACGAGCCTTTTCCTGCTCGGCCTTGAGAACCGTCTCCAGCTCATGCACCTGTTCTAATTTCCACCGCTTGGTCGCATCAATATGTGCATCACGACGTGTGATTAAGTCGGCAGATAGTTCTGCCGCTTCCTGGCTCGAGATCTCGCGGCCCGCTGCGGCACACTTTTCAGCCGCATGAAAGATTTGCTCGACCTGTGGGTACAACCGTCGCGTCATGCGTTTAAGAGGCCATAACAGAATCAAGTAAATTGAAAAACCAAGAAAGCCTGCAGGGATGATGCCGGCTGCCATCCATAGCCAGGGTGGCCAAGACGCAACAAAGAAGGCCACGATCGCCCAGATGGCGATAAAAAGCGCGACTCCACCCGGCAGATAAAACGAGTCAACAATCTTTGATGCCGCACCAGACTGCATCTCGTTTACCGTTTTCTCACACGCCCGCGTTAGCCGACCAATCGTTTCGATTGATTCCTTACCCGACTCTGGCGGATCGGAGGGAACTGACTTGCCCGGCGACTCATTCAGGTCAACATCCGGCAAGCGGTCCAAACGGCGAATGGTGAGTGCCCGCCCCCATTCGAGATGTTCGTGAATCGGTCGCAAGGATTCATCAATTTCTCGATGCTCTTTCTGTTGCTGCTTGCCCGGTTGATTCTTGCGATTGTCGTATTGCTCTAAAACTGCTTGCCGACGTGACTGGACCTTATGATTGATCGTTGCCTTTTCTTCTTCAGCTTTGCGTCTGAAAATTACTGCGAGACGATTCAATTCTTGCCGAGTCTTGATGATGGTTGATTCGTAACCACCAATTAGCTCCTCTTCTGCACGATCCCACTGCGCCAACATGTCACGCCGTTGCAGACGGCACTCCGCCGTCGTTTCAGCGATCATGCCGGTTAATTGCTCGCTCTCATTCTTCAATTCTTCGGCGTGCCGCCGTTGCAAATCTTCTTGTTGCTCAACACATGACCGAAAGCGTTGCGATAACCCATCCAGCAAGCGTTGCTGACGCCGATTGTCAAATAGTCCTACCGGACCGACGGAAGAGTCTTTCATGGAAACTCAACTCAGCAGAGAAACGAAGCAAAGGCAGAGACTTTCGATAGGCCTAAACTACCTTTTGTCCAGTTTAGTTACTCGCCACCAGCTCGGTGATGATCGCGCAGTTCCCCTTCCGCTTTTCGAACAGAGTCGCAGAATTCGTGTAACTCCGCCGTAAAGCGGCTCAAACTGGGTCCGAGAGAGTGCAGATGCTTTTGTTCAAATTTGCGACACTGGTCATCCAACCAATCTTCCCGAACTGCGGCCCAAAGCCGTGCAAATTCAACATAATCCCGTTGTAATCTACCCTCGAAATCTGTAATTCGACCGAGATTGAAGGACATGCTGCACTCGGGGGGGAGGGAGCCGATCACGAACCGGTATTGAAGGTTCGCAACATCTTTCTTCCTTTATACAGGTTGAAGACGTCCTCTGGGGTCGGTGGACGCAATCGTCCGGAAATCGGCTTGTCGATCGTTTCCAAACCATCCGTGACAACGACACACTCGGTGTCATCGCGAACAGCTTGAAATACCCCTGCATGCTCATCTAAAAAGAAGCCCAATTGCTTGGCATCGACCGATTCGTATCCCAATTGGGAAAGATGTTTCGCAAAAGCCGCCATCATCCGAGCTTGGACTTCGTTAAATGATTCAGCTGAGATTGAGAAAATGTCAGGATGCTCGGCATGCCAGCCGGCATAGATTTCAAAAATATCATCGACGGGAAAATCGGCGACGTCTGCGGACATTGCGAATGTCACGGGCCCACAAATTCCGACGTTACTAAATGCACGATCGCCGAAGTTGTATTCAAACCGCACCAAGGCGATATCGACCGGATCCTGGAAACTTGGCCACAACATCCGACGCGTTTCAATCACTTCGACATGTGTCGGTGGTACGCCCATTTGTTGTGGCTGGCTTAACCAAACAGCCATCTCTGCTTCTGCTGTCGCGTTATCACTGCGATAGGCATCATCCACCGATGCACCTAAATCGAGTTCGTCCGCGTAAGAAATTGCCCTCAACCGAGCGGCAGGATCCTCGGTAAGTTCAATCAAGCGTTTTTTTCCAACCTCATCTCCAAATCTCGCCAAAGCACCAGCCGCCTCGCATTGAACTCGCCGGTGTCGCAATTCGATCGCTTGGTTCAATTTACCAATCGATGATTCATCACCGATCAGTGCCAAGGTGTCGCAAAGAGAAACAGCCAAAGCAACCGCCTCACCTAATTTTGCCTGTACGACCTCCACACTATCGCCAAGCACCCGAGGGTCCTGCTCAAACTGACTTAACCGGCCACTGACCGCACCCAACAGTTCATTTAACATTGGCAGCCGTTCGGCAGCCGGGTGCCGTTCCACCTGTGACTTTCGCAACAAGAAACTCGCAACATCGAGCACAGGCGACGCGAGGCTTGGTGACTGCAAGCAATCCAAGATCTCGGGATACAGTGCGTCAACCGGCCAATCGTCACGCTGCATCAAAGGACTCAATACCTGCGCGGCGGCAATCCACTCCTCCGGGGGTCTGTTTCGCAAAGAACCGGCGAGCAGCCGCAGCGATTGATCGGATTGAATCATCGCGTACAGATGCTGCAACAGGTGGTGGTTGGGAGATTTCGCTGGCAAAGAATTTTCAATTTGGTGCAACTGACCTGGATCCATTTCACGGATACTCTCCGGCCCAGACTGCAACACGACCATGTGCAACAAACGCAACAGACCACCAACGATCGCCGGATCTGATTGCTGCAGTTGATTCGCCTCAGCGGCCAATGATTCAACCAGCTCCTGTCCACGGCCAGTTGATCCCTCCGCGAGTTCACGCAGCTTTAGACCGGCCTGCACGGGATCGACATCGCCCCCTAACAAGGCCGACAAGCCGTCCTTGACCGAATAAGAATCGAAGGCTTCGTCAGCAGTCACGATGAATCCCTATTAAAAAATGAGTTGCCCAGAATTCACCTCATTCTAGAGCCTTCTGCCCGATACGTAACGGCACCAAAACGATTCTGGCTAGATTGGCACTATTCGAGCGAGCCACAAAACTAGCCAAGGAAAAACGAGCCGTTCGGTGCGATGTGGAATTGAGCTAAAAGCAGCCTATCTTCTCTAAGGCGACCTCTGCACGCTGACACCACAACGTTGTTCGACGATCTGTAAATGGTGATGAAGATGACCGGCACATAACCATGCCATGGCCCTAACGGTGATCGATTGCTCATCAACCGTTGCGTAATGATCCCAACAGGATGGGACCAAACGTTGAAGCAAGCAAAGATTCGCGTTTCGAAGTGCCCCAACCTCGCTGACAATAGTGGTAAAAGTTCCAAGTCCGAACCGACGGCGGGCGTATTCGTTCTCGTCCCAAGTACTCACAGGGGTCGTATCGCCTGCAGCCGCTCGAAGAATCCGGTATCCAAACACACGCTCCGCATCCGCCACATGCTCAAAGACCTGCCGGATGGTCCAGGTGTAGGGTGCATGCACTTTATCAATCTGCTCGACACTCAGGTGGCTCGCTAATTCACACAACCAATGCTGCTGCTGACGAAGGATTGGCATGACATCATCACCATCCAGCAACGAAATCAGCCCGTGCTGATATTCAACCTTATATTCCGACCGCTCAGGTCGGCGGCCACGAAGTCGTTTCATCATTCAAGTTACGCTGGTGTGATTCGAAGGCGGATTCATCTCTTGCCACCCGATGCCGGTGCCAAGTTCAAGGCAACCCTAAAAACCCTAGGTGAGAAACTTGGCTCCCCGATTCACCAGAAAGCTCTGCCACGAGGTTCCCACCAGACGTTGTTATACGTCGAATTGTCTTGCCAGTCGCCCGGACCGTAGCCGCAATTGTGATTCCACAAACAGAATCGAATGATTCAAGTTTCGTCAGCCCAATCGATGGAGTGCGGCGTCAGTTGCCATCGTAGCGAAAATTGCCAGCACTTCACTTGGCGAATGCGATTCTCTCCCCGGATAGACCAAACGCTGGGCAACCCAACCGTTGAGCAACCCGACTATTCTGCTACCAAATTTGCGAGTGCGATCGCAGTTCGCTGTACAGAATCAACATCAATCGTATGCGGCCCCATAAACGAATGAAAGTCGATTGGAACATTTGCATCACGCAACATTTCGTGCAGCGACACTGCACTGGAGTACGGCAAAATCGGGTCAATCTCTCCATGCGATTGAAAGACAGTCGTCTCGTGCAATCGGTTCAGATTGGCCTGCCATTGCGGCTTACATACGATCGTTCCAGAAAACTGCAAGAGCAGGGCAGGTGATTGCACAGTGCCGCGTAAGGCGGTGTCCATTGTCAGCATCGCGCCTTGCGAAAAACCACCCATAACAAGAGGCGTAGACTCGCCTTGAATCGATTCACAAAGACAATTAATTGTTTCGCATAGTTTCTCGCGGGAATGATCAATCCCGGGCGGAACCTGTTCATGCAATTCATCAAATTGCGAAGCTTGCACTGCCTCGGCCAACTGGGCCATATTGATCGGCCACCACGCGCGAGCATCCGGCATTCCCAAGGCCTCCAATGAATGGGGCGCATCGGGAAAGACAAACTTAAATGCCTTTGCTTTTTCGCCTAACAAAGCAATCCATTCACCCGACAGAGGCGCCAGGTCTTCGTAGGAGGCTCCGTAGCCGTGGCAGATGACAACAGGGATGGTTGGTGATTCGCCGCCGTCAACGACAATACAATTCAAGGGCCCGATGCGGGTGCGGTGGGCGGTAGGCATAAATAAATCTCTTTTCTTAGGGTTGCCAGGCGGCTTGCGATAAGACTGGACTAGGGCTGCCAAGCAACGCGACCAGCTCGCTGCAGGTGCAGCATCAACTCGCGCTGCAGTTCGCTCGCGATTTGTCCTTTTGGCTGCTGTGGGTTTTGCTCGAGCGGATCCTCGTCCATGTTCACCAGCACCATCGGCTCGAAAGGAGAACTCTGCTGCAATTTCCAAGGACCTTTTCGAATTGCGTAGTACGCTCGCCCTTGATAACGCTGATTTCCTTCTCGCCTCACCCACACCATGATTCTCTCAGGATCGCCCTGACCACCATGCAGCCAAATGTCAGCGAGTGAACGACCATCAATCGGTGCGGTCACCTCCGCTCCAGCGATTTCACACAAGGTGGGCAGGAAGTCCATCGTCATTCCCATCTCCGTCGATCGCTTCACAGGAATCTTACCGGGCCAAACAGCACATGTCGGCACGCGAATCCCGCCTTCCCAATGATCCTGTTTGCCACCACGAAGTTCGCCATTACTCTGTGCGTGCCGTAACGAACCACCATTGTCCGACGAAAAAATCACTAGTGTATTGTCCTCGATACCAGCATCTTTAATCGCAGCGATCAGCCGACCAATGCCATCATCCAAGTGTTCGACGAAGGCGACATTCTTCGCCCGCTTTTCGCTCAACTGCGGCTCACGTTGTTGCACTTTCTTGAACCAAGACTCTGGTGGTTGAATCGGAAAATGCGGCGCGTTGTAGGCGAGATACAAAAAGAATGGCTCGGAGTCATCTGCAGCCTGCCTGCGGATGTAATCGATCGACCACTGCGTAAATAAATCGGTCGCATGACCTTCCGGCTCGATGACTTGGTCATTCAATCGCATCCAGTTTTCACCACCTCGCAGATGATCGTAATAATCATCCATCATGTCACCGAGGAAACCATGAAAAAAATCAAAGCCACGATGGTTAGGAACATTTGGCTTGGTGAAACCCAAGTGCCACTTGCCAACCATCCCGGTGCGATAGCCCGCCGTTTTTAACATCTGCGGTAAGGTCCCCGCATTGGGATCAAGGTAGCCCCAACTATCTTTATCCCATTGCCGAATGACACCGGGGACACCGGCAATATCGGGATAACGACCCGTGACTAACGAAGCTCGAGTGGGTGAACAAACGGTGCAGTTGGCATAGAAGTTGTCGAACCGCATGCCACGTGACATCAACGCATCAAGGTGAGGTGTTCGCATATCCTCGGCACCAAAACAGGCGAGGTCACCGTAGCCGAGGTCGTCAACGAGCACCAAAACAATGTTTGGGCGTTCAGCGGCGGTTGTACTCGCCGCAAGGCCACAGAACATTAAACACGACACAAAACAAATCAGCATTAATCTCATTGCAGACTCACTCAGGTTGCGGGATTGCAGAAGCCAGCATAGTTTCCAGAAAGCACGCCAGCAGTCGCCACAGGCATTCCGCGAAAAAACTTTTGCTACAGCCAATCGACACGATGCGTAGCCTCACTGATTACCATTCACGGTGCAGCCATCTATTTTTCAAACAGCGGCCATACTCGTCGCGGGCCGCCAATCGACGAGATGAATTTCTACTTTTCGGAAACCACGAAACTCATTGATCACCGGCCGATAAGCTATCTCAATCTGGCCATCGGTGTCATTCAGCTGATCGCACCAATCGCCAGCGCTAAAGGCAACGGCGCGAATCACCTTGCTACCCTGTCGCAAATTGACGGTCAAATGCCGATCCCCGCCGCCCATTCGCCGCGCTGGCTGGTCCAATTCGACACCACCGCAGTACAGGACGGGGCGTGGATTTCCACATCCAAAAGGCGCCAACATTTCGATCTGCTTGATGACCTCGAGATTCAGCTGACCAAAAGTTGCCTCCGCATCGATCACAATTTCTGGCACAATTTCTTTGTCCGTCCATTGGCGTGCGACCGCTTCACAGAAGTCCCCGCGAAAAGCTTCAATCTCTCTTTCATCGATTGTCAAACCGGCGGCGGCCCGATGGCCACCAAACCGCATCAAGCGATGTTCACACTCAGCTAAGGCTTCATGCAAGTCAACGTCGGTGCCACCGACTCGGCCTGAACCAACCGCTTCCGACTTACCCGCGGCATCCATCGACAACACCAATACGGGCTTGGCGTACTTGTCTGCCAAGCGACCTGCCACAACACCGATGACGCCCTGGTGCCAACCAACCCCAGCCAGCACCAACGCTGGATCACCCTCCGGATCAAACTCTGCCTTCGCCTGCTTGCTGGCCGCCAACATCACACTCCGCTGCAAGGTATCGCGTGTGTTATTCAATTGGTGAATGTAATCAGCAAGTTGATTGGTTCGGTCGCCTGCAGGTGTCGTTAGCAACTCGATCGCCAACTGGGCTTGGCCCAGCCGCCCAGCCGCATTCAAACGAGGTGCCAAACTAAACGCAATGCTTTCGGTGTTGAGTGTTGAAACCTGATCCAACTTAGTCAACTTCATCAGTTCAACTAATCCTGGCAATGGCTCACCACGAAGCATCCGAATCCCGTGTTCGACCAGAATTCGGTTCTCGTCCAACAATGGGACAACATCGGCCACCGTTCCGATCGCGGCTAATGAAAGCGACTGCATGAGGTAACGCCGCAGCGATTCACTCACTTTTTTCGCGCCGCAAACTTTTTGACAGATCGACCATGCCAACTTAAAAGCGACACCAGCACCACAAAGTTCACCGAAGGGATACGTCGAACCAGGCAACCTGGGATGCACGATAGCTTCGGCCGCTGGCAACTGATCCGCTAATGTGTGGTGATCAGTGATGATCAGCTTGACGCCCAATTCACGACAGAGATCGGCGTGGGCAACACTGGTGATTCCGCAATCAACCGTCACGATCAATTTCTTACCGCGCTGGGCGAGTTTACGGATCGCGTCTTCATTCAATCCATACCCGTCTTCCAAACGGTTGGGTACGAAATAACTGACATCCGCATCCAGCAAGCGCAACCCGTTGTACAAGATTGCGGTTCCCGTCATGCCGTCGCAATCGTAGTCGCCATAGATGACAACCGGCGTCTTGCTGTTGATCGCGTCTACGATCAAGTCGGTGGCGTCTGCCATTCCGGGCAAGAGTTGCGGATCGCGCAGACCGATCAGCTTGGTATCCAAAAAACGACTGGCATCCTCAGCGTTGTAAACGCCACGACTCACCAACAACTGTGCAACAACGGGCGGCAAACGCGTTGAGCGAATCATTTGCTCGACACGACCGGCGTCATGAGGAATGATGCGCCACTGTCGTTGCATCCTTGACTCCGATCGGATCCCTGTCGGCCGAGAGCCCCAGCTTGGGGGAGGTTCGCACAAATCGAATCAAACGACACGACGCCGACCTGAGGCCGGATCGCTGAATGACCGAGATGTTATTTCTTCTTTTCGGTGTGCGACGTGTGCTTGCGAAGCCGCGGGCAATACTTCTTCAGCTTCAACTTCTCACCACCTGGCTTACGCTTGTAGGAGTAGTTGTAGTCGCCGCACTCGTCACAGACGAGGAAAATGGTTTCGGCTTTTTTCTTACTTCTGGCCATCGCAGGACGCTCAACTTAAATAAACACTTGTCTTTTTTGCCTTCTGGCGGGCGGGGATTATTGCACGCGGAGGGTGATTTGGGCAAGTAGAAAGACGCTGAAAAGCATTCGCTCCCCAAACGGACCGGAATCACACCCCAAAAAGAGTCTGCCGGGATCGCCGCTCGTCACTGCGAATCAGTGCGTTTGTAATGCAGAAAACCTGCATTTTGCCCATGCTTTCCAAATCCCCAGGAATGCATCTGCGCGTGAAATCGATCGAATCCCCTCATTGCTGCAGTGCGAAAAGCACCAAATTAGCCACGATTTTTGCCGCTTCTTCGGTGTCGTAGCCGGGACATTGGACAGAATTAGGACTCTCCAAGGCACAGCTCAGGTCGAGGGGCGAAAAGAAAACGCCGACCACTTGATCGACCACCGCATACTCCAGTAGCGGCGGGCCAGAGCGTCGCGAGACAGATGCCCCGGCCGTGGCAGGGGTCCGAATCGTGACATTTCGAATGTCATAACCTCCATAAATATTCAGCATTGGATGGCTGGCCGGCAGGGGCTGCAAAGGGGAATCGGCAAAAATCAGTGCCATTTCGCGGCGAAATGCCGCGGCAAACGGCTCGCTACCACAAACCGCCGTCCCAAGAATCACGCCGCCATTTTCGACATACGTCCTCAAAGCATCGCGCTGAGTTGGTTCCAGCTCAAATTCGGTTCGGCCATGCATCCAGAGGAATGGCACCTCCAATAATTGCTCCGTCTCGAACCCGACCGGGCGCGGCGTCGCGGAAACCTGCATCGGCAGCCGCGCTGACATCAGTGACGCAGCATTGGGCAGTGCTCTTCGAGCTTCCTGCCCGCCGGCATCGATCGCCAACATCCCAAGCTGAATCGCCCCCCTGTCTGAGGATTCAACATCAGCCGACTCCAAGATTAATCGCTGCTGCAACTTATCTTTTAGCTCTCGACCAGTCGCATAGGCGATCAGATTTTCACCGATGCGAATCGACGTACCGATCTGCGCCCGCGCCGCGGGCGACTCCCGGTCACGGTGAAAAAGAACGTCGCCAAGCTCCCAACGACAAGACAAACTCTGAGGCACAAAGAACACTGCGGTCCGGCAACAAGCCTGGACGCCATAAACCCAAAACTGATCGCCAATCACAGTGGGGTCCACTTTATGCTCGGCGTACCAGATCGGATGCCCAAGAGGTAACCGGTCTAAGGGAGCATCCGGAAACCAATCTTGGCAAAGCGACTTCACGCTCTGCTCGAATCCACTAGCGTCCCCGCACCCATCACCCCCTTCGGCTTCAAATAAAATGCATCCTCCCTGGTCAACATAGGACTTGAGATGTTCTGCGAATTCGGGGGTGAAATTGATCGACTGCCGACCGCTAATCACCAATACGGGTGTTTGCAATAAGTCATCAACTTTGGCAGTCGCGGCATCAATGGTCTGCCAAGTCAAATCACGTTGCCAATTCTGCTCGACGTGCCGAACCAATTGACGCAGCGAATCAGGGTGCTGATTCCACTGCCCTGGGGACTGGCGTTGCGGGTACTTCAAGCGTCCCGCGACCACCTGGCGTTTACCTTTGCCGAGAAATAACAGCGCAAAAGCGGTTGCCACCTCGCGTGTTTCCATCGGTTCAGCTCCGGGCCAGAAGCCCGAAAAGCCGTCCTGCAGCTCAATCAATTTTTCGGCACCTTCACGATACCAATCATGTTCATCAATCAATCGGCGTCCCGACAGTCGTCCCACCCGTTCGAGCGCGTAGAGGTAATAAAAGAAAGTGAACTTGTCACCGCCGGGGTTCGCTTCGAGTGTGAAATTGCGTCCAAGCCAGGCTAATCCGCGTTCAACGGGGTCATCAGCGGAGCCTTCACCACCACAACATCGAATCTGATCGCCCTGAATCGACGAGCTCTCACCACCCAATCGCCCGCGGGAGATGATGATGGAGGCGATTCCAGCGCACGTCATGCTGCCAGTGGGCACAGGGCGGGATCGGTAGCTCCATCCACCATTGTTCAATTGTCGGGCAACCCAATAGTCCAGTGATCGACGGAAAACATCGTCGGAAACTTCAATCCCCCGATCTTGGGCAGCACCCAGCGCCAAGATCGCAAATTGTGCGTTGGACGGATCACCACTCCCCATACCACCGCCGTAGCTCCAACTTCCGATGCGATCAGGCCGTCCCGCTTGGAACTGCTCTTCAACCAACAATTGGACATTGCGACGAATCCGCGGTAAGTCTCCTGCGGCACCCATCTGGCAATAAACAAGGGTTTGCAGAGCAACGCTGTAGGTTTCACCTGGCTGAAAACCTCGCAAATACCGCATCGCTTTGATGATCGCGGGATCATCCCGAGGCACACCGACGTTGAGAAGGGCTAAGGTACACAGCGCAGACAGGCCACAGGACTGCCCCCCATATTCCTCCCATCCGCCTCGCCCATTTTGCGATTTGCGAAGATAGGTAACTCCACGATCAATCGATCGCTGCACTGCCGCTGCATTGACTTGAGCGTAAGATCGCGCCGGGACCGCGGCCATCCAAGCAGTGATCAGGATCACCGGGATGGCAATTGATGTTCTCCAAGGTTTGACCACGCGTAGCTCCCTCCTCCCCGCACTCAGGTTGTGGTGTCTAAGATAGCGATAGTCACGAGCCGATTGGCCCGTGTTGATTGCTTGGCTCACGATCTCAATCGCATTCGTACAAAGGACTGTTTCTTTTCCATCATGAGCGGTTCTCCTCCTCCGGCGCCTAATCCGCCACCTTCGTCCGATCCAAATCCCACGAATCAATCTGCTGCGCCAGCACGTAGTCTTGGTGACGTCCTCCGCGAATTTGCGGAGCATCAGCAAACGATGCGGGCTGAATTGGGCAAAGTTATTGTGGGACAAAGTGAAACGGTCGAACAGCTGCTGGCAGCGATCTTCACACGCGGCCACTGTTTGCTGGAAGGGGTGCCCGGTCTGGCCAAGACGTTAATGGTCAGTACTTTGGCCGAAATATTGGACGTCTCGTTCAAGCGAATTCAGTTTACCCCGGATTTAATGCCGTCGGACATTACTGGCACGCAAGTGCTGGAAGAAGACGAAGCGGGCAAGCGAAGCTTTCGCTTCGTGGAGGGTCCGATTTTCACCAACATCCTACTAGCCGACGAAATCAACCGAACGCCACCCAAGACCCAAGCGGCGTTGCTCGAGGCAATGCAGGAACGACAGGTCACCGTCGGCCGCGATACATACACATTGCCAAGCCCATTCTTCACGATCGCCACACAAAACCCAATCGAACAGGAAGGCACCTACCCGCTTCCGGAAGCCCAGCTCGACCGCTTCATGTTCAACATCCGTGTTGACTATCCAACTGCGGAAGAAGAAGAAAAGATCCTAACGACCACAACGCTTGGTGAGAAAGCAACCGTCAACAAGGTTTTGTCATCACGGGCAATCCTGAATGTGCAACGGTTGGTCGCCAGCATCGCAGTCAATCCTTACGTCGTCCGCTACACGGCTCAACTGGTAAGAGCAACTCGGCCCAAGGATCCGACCGCCCCTGAATACGTCCGCGAATTGATTGACTGGGGTGCCGGCCCTCGCGCGGGGCAGAACCTGATCGCGGGTGCCAAGGCGATCGCAGCAATGGATGGACGCTTCAGTGTCGACCCAGCTGACATTCAACGCGTCGCTCTACCTGTGCTGCGGCACCGCGTCGCGACCAATTTTCAAGCACAAGCCGAGGGGATGGATACCGATGCGATCGTAACTCGGCTGCTGGAAGATATCCGGCCGCCAGAGCCAAAGAAGCTCGCCAAGGCTCAATAACATGTCGGCTTTGCTCAGCCCCGAATCGCTGCAACAGATCAAGCGACTTGACCTGCGCGCCCGAATGGTCGTTCGCGGTTTTCTACAAGGCCTGCACTCGAGTCCTTTCCAAGGCTTCTCTGTCCAGTTCAGTGAACATCGACGTTACAACCGAGGTGACGACCCGAAGCTGATTGATTGGTTGGCATACGCCAAGACCGACAAGTATTTCGTTAAGCGATTCGAAGCAGAAACCAACCTCACCGGTTATCTGGTGATGGATCTGTCAAAGTCGATGGGCTTTACCGAAAGCCAGTCGATGACCAAGTTTGAGTACTCAACCTGTTTAGCAGCGGCGTTGACCTATCTAATGACGATGCAGCAGGATCCAGTCGGCTTGCTTACGTTTGACGAAAAAGTCAAAGCACTACTGCCCGCTCGCAGTCGACGGGGTCACTTGGGTGATGTGATGGCACAGCTATCACGTCTACAACCAACCGGCCGAACCGAATTGGCAGCCTGCATCACCCAAGTTGCAGCGATGCTGAAACAACATTCACTGGTCATGCTGTTTACCGACCTGCTACCGAGCGAAACCGATGCAGATAGTCCAGAAGCGATCATTGCCGCACTCGCTCGGCTAAAACACGGCGGTAACGATGTGATCGTTTTTCACGTGATGGATGAAGCGGAGGTTCACTTTCCGTACGAAGGACCTGTGCAATTCGAAGATTCTGAAACTGGCCACACGGTGTCCGTCGATGCATCCGGATTCCGTAAAGACTACCTCAAACAACTCGAGCAGTTTCGCGATGCCTATCGCGAAGGGTGCAATCGACTTCGGATCGATTATGTCCCGCTAGACACGAGCATGCCATTTGATGCCGCCCTCACTGAATACCTGCAGCAACGCCAGTCGCGGTTCTAATCATGACGTTTTTTAACGCCACCCTGATCTTCGGAATCGCTGCGATCGCGGTACCTCTGGTATTGCATCTGGTTGCTCGTCGCGAGCCTCGCAAAGTCGTGTTTCCCTCGGTTCGGTTCTTGACCAAACGTTTCGAATCGAATCGGAGTCGTTTACGAGTCCGTCGTTGGTGGTTGTTGGCGCTGCGGATCGCAGCGCTCGCCGCGTTGGCGATCGCGCTGGCCCGTCCCGCGATTCATCAATCATTGTCAGTCACTTGGCTGACGATCGGCTTGATCGCAGCGTTGGGTCTGGCCTTGCTAGTTCTTGCGACGGTTGCGATATCGCGTGGCCAAGCGAAAACTACCGTGTACGGTTTGACGGCCGCCGCCATCGCAGCCGTTCTGGTCGCGATGATTTGGGGCATCACGACCTACGCGTCTGGCACAGCACCGATGCAATCCTCTTCCGAACCAGTGTCGATCGCGATTGTACTCGACAATGCACCCACCTCCGCATGGAAAACACCTGATGATGATCGTCTTGCCAGAATGAAAGACCTGGCGACGTGGATGGTCACCCGCTTGCCGAGAACAAGTCGCATAGCGATTGTTGATCGCTCCTCCCAAATCGCATCATTCTCACTCGATGCCGCCAGCAGCATCTCAAAGATTGAGCAACTAGAGCCGCTTGAGGTCACACAACCGCTAGCTGCCCGACTCGATTCCGCGACCCGCTTACTGCGAACGAGTGATTTACCAAATCGGCAAATCTTACTGATCACAGACTTGGCCGCTTCAACGTGGAACGATTCCATTCGGGAAAGTGGCTTGGCCGCGTTACTGGCCGATGCGCCGCAGGTAGCGATGACCATCTTCGATCTCGGCGAGCTGCGGGGAACCAATCGCTCACTGTCCACGCCAATCTTCGCCGACACCACTCCGCCCCAAGGCGTCCCGATTGCATTGACTTCGACCCTCTCACTCGAAGCCGACCAAACCACCGAGTCGATTGCGGCAACCGTTGAATTGGATCTGTTTGTAAATGATCCCGCCCTACCGTTCGTGCGCGACGGAAAAGTGGTACGCCCAGAAATGCAAAGACTTGATCGGACGAATGTCCGTGTGGCACCGGGCGGATCCAGCGAACTGCTGATGACCATTCCGTCACTTGAAGTGGGCATCCATCACGGTCGCATCCGAATCGTCGGCGATGATGCGATGCCGCTTGATGACGTTCGCTACTTCACCCTCGAAGTGCTTCGTCCATCGGCGCTATTGATTGTCAGCGACGATGAAGATGAAGCTCAAGTCCTGAAGCAGGCAATCATCGCATCACCTGGCTTGGTGGATGAAGAGAAAGCTGAATTCATGGTTGAACGGGTCGGCTACGCAGATCTGCCTGCAGTGAGACTGAGAGAATTTTCGGCAGTCTTGCTGCTGGACCCACCGGCGGCTGTGCTGCAGGACCAATCGATCAACGCCTTCGCCCGCGAGGGTGGCGGCATCTTCGTGACGCTCGGCCCTCAAGCAGGGACTTCCGCCGTCAATGACACCTGGACGCCCGAACTGATTCGACCATGGCGGATCCCCGAGCCTGGTAGTTTTTTGCAGGCCACAGCCGCCAACCATCCGACAACCCAAACCCTGACCAAAAATACACCTTGGGCCGATTTTCGTGTCCGCCAGTACTGGCAAGTAAAACCTGCAACCTCGGATCGTGTCTTGATGACCTTTGCTGGGTCTGAACATCCCGCGTTGCTCGAACGACTAGTCGAACCTCAACCGAAATCTACCGAAACAGAAATCGATGTTCGGCCAGGACGAATTCTCCTGCTCGCGACACCACTGCCTGCACTGGGTTCAAAAACACGCGGATGGAATGATCTGTTTGGAATCGATCCCTGGCCCGCTTGGTTATTGATCCGACAAAGCGTTGAGTTGTTGACTCGTCGCGGAGACTCGAGCCAAAACGTGGCCGTGGGGCAAGCGGTGACGGTGGAGGTATCTTCGAATGATCAGACGTCGCGACCGGAACGGATTCAGCTATTCCCGCCAGACGAAACCTCACCTGTCCCCCTGAATTTGTCACCCGAAGCAACCGACGTCACGATCACCGATGTTGCCCGCAGCGGCGTGTACTGGATCCGCGGCTTGGATGCGGGAAGCGGCTTTAGCGCGAACCTGTCGGATGCCGCAACGGCACTGGAGAGAATCGAACTTGGTGATTTGGACCAGATTTTTGGCCCCGATCAGTATGACTTGGCCACCGACCGCGAAGGAATCGAAGTGGCCGAAAACAAGGCTTCCCAGCGTGTTTCACTTCATTCCCCCGCCATTTTGTTCGTTTTAATCGTCTTCTTACTCGAGCAGGTGTTAGGAAATCGGTTCTACGGTCGCCAAGGTGCCTGACTGGCCCCTACCCAGCCAAGTTTTCAATTGGAATTTTGAAAAAAGGCCAGGTAATTAGACAAATGGCCGTGGCTAGCGCATCTTATAGGCCACCATGGAGCAATCTGATACCTTCTCCGAACGCGTAAAAACCCACGCTGCACGACTTTGCGAAAGCAGTCCGGCAGCCATCACCGGGCTCTACGATTTGACAGCGCAGAGGTTAGTGCGATACGCCGCGACCATTACGCGTCATCAAGATGATGCCGAGGATGCAGTTCAAACGACTTTGGTAAAGATCGCCGGCCAGCCAAGACTGCTCCAATCCAGCAACCAGCCATGGGCCTACCTGTTAAGAATGGTCCGAAATGAGGCTCTCGCGATCCTGCGACGTAGACGCCATTGGCATCTCGTCCAGAATTTGACCGATCTGATCACTTGGCGATCAACCGATCAATTGGAAGGTGAAGATCGAAACGAGGCGGTTTGGCAGGCCTTGCGAGATTTACCAAGGCTTCAAAGCGAAGTGGTCGTACTCAAAATCTGGGAAGAAATGACTTTCCAGCAAATTTCACAAGTGCTGGAGATCACACCCTCGACGGCAGCAAGTCGCTACCGCTACGCAATTGAAAAACTGGGGCAAAAACTACGTCCTCTGGCGAGCGAGGAGGTTTCCCATGTCTGATCTCCCCCGCTCTGAGCCATCGATTGAAGATATCATTTTATCTGCCGCGCATCACGTGCGACCGTCGCGAGATCTTCGACCACGCACGATTGAAGCTGCTCGTAAACACTGCCAAGATCGCCGCAGTGAACAGACACTGGGAGGCTTGGTACTGGCGATTATGTTGCTGCTTCTGCTGACGAATTCACCCGTGTCGCAATATAGCGAACAGCTTCGAGCCCGTCGCGAGATACCGAGAGCCGCCGAGATCGAACGACTGGCACTCCAGTACTCCCATGATCGCCAAGTTGGGGCGCACTTCGCACTAAGCGAAGCATTCAACCGATTGCGACTGTCGCAGGCTGTTCGTTTTGGGCAACCGATGCAAAAGCGTGCCTGGGCGGCCAATCAGTTGTCACGACATTGAGTTGGTCAACCGTTTCTGGTGACTGATTCGACATAAACAGTCAATCACTACGCGATCACACCCCGCCCGCGTCCACCCGGGGCTTGAGTTTGACTCGGCGTTGCTCAACCGATCGCAAAATCACAAGCTGACTCTCAAAAGTGATTTTTTCTTTACTTTCTTAGACAATTCAGCCGCGCTTATTCCTCCGTGATATTAACCGGAGACCTGACCGATGGATGAGACACCACTGCAAAGAGCATTTACGTTTAACCGTGAGATCGCTTCACTGTCGGCAACCGGTCTGCCCATGGACATCGGACTACAGCGTGGAGAGACACTAGAAACCAAGCTTGATCACATCAATGCTCGCCTAGCAACGCGAGTCGAGAGTGGCGAAACATTGGACCAAGCCATTCGCAACGCCACTGAGCTGCCAACGCGATACCGCGCCAGCTTGTGGGCTTGGCTCCATCATTCCAACCCAACGATCGCGTTAGACTGCCTATTATCTCCCGCACAAACCAAAAGTGAATTTGGAAGATACGTCGGCAAGACTCTGTTTTATCCTTTGCTGCTGCTTTGCTTGGCTTACCTCGGCCTGCTGTTACTCTGCTTGTACACCGGCCCAACATTGGAATCGTTGTCCATCAGTCTGTTGGCTTCAAGCGAATCAACTGTCTGGCTTAAGGTGATGCGAGACTCGATTTTAGTCTGGGGAACCCTCTTTCCGGTCATCATGGTTGCCTTGCTGATTGGGTGGCACCTGCTACGCCGCCAATCGAACTGGAAATGGATGCCTGGCAGCAGACGTTACTACAAAGCGTTTGCAGATGCGAACCTAGCGAAACATCTCGCTATCCTGATCGAGGACGGCCAATCTTCCGAGGAAGCATTGGCTCTTCTTCGTTGGAATCCCGAGACAGAGGATCTGCAACGACAGACCGGCGAAGAACTCCCACCCGTATTACGCTGGGCGGTCGCGAGCGACCTGGGCAGTCATTCGTTGATTGGTGTCCTCAATCTAGCAGCGGAATCCTATCGACAGATTGCTGAGCGACAACGCAACCTGTGGCGATTGGTCATGCCCGCAATGACCGGTGCTATCTTGGGCGGAATCATCGTTTTGGCGTACGGCCTGACTCTGTTTTTACCATTTATCGAATTGCTTTATTCCGTCGCCAACGGTGAGGTGAAATGAAAATGGCACGGTTTTCCTACAAAGCAATCGACAGCAATGGCGACGAACATGAAGGCGAATTGGATTGTGAAACGATCGCTTATGCGACCGCTGAATTAGAATCCAGCGGCTGGACCATTGTCACTCTGGAAGTCGCCACTGCGTCGAATTCAGACCCATCAATTACAGCCACAAAATCTCCGACTGATCCTGACTCATCGGCCGAAGAATATCGGCTTGACGCTTACTTTGATTCCGTCATCGAGCGGCGAGATCAACTCATCCCAGTGCTCACAGTACTGACCGACGCACTGCCTCGTGGCACCGCACGCCAAGAAATTCAGAAGCTTAGCGCTGCGTTAAAAAATGCCCGATCAGGATCCGACTTAAGCTCCAGGCCGTGTGCGATCCGATGGCTGCCTTTGTTATTGACGGGGCTTACCGAGAAGACGGCAACAGAGCGTCTCGGCAATCTGGTTGCCATCGCAGCGCGTGACAGCCGCAATCGGGACGACCGCCGGCGAACCCTTCTTTACCCAATGAGCGTCCTGCTGATCACGTTTGGTTTCATCAGTTTACTTTGTGGTTTTATCGTCCCCTATTTCCAAGAAACATTCGAGGAATTTGGGATTCGACTTCCTGCCAGCACCCGACTGTTGATAGACATTTCAAAGCTCTTCACTGACCAACGCGGATCAACCATCACGACTCTGGGAGTCGCCTCGATCATCTTGATGATCGGTGGAAGACTTTGGACCCGATTCGCTCTGTCAAACCAAATTTTCGGGCGACTAGTCGCGGGCAGCGTCTCGAACGTCATCGCAATGGCCTCTTTGATCAATCAATTGGCCGATTTATTGCGGATTGGTATCGCCCTACCGGATGCATTGCGTTTGGCCGGCAAAGGCTGTGAACACTCGTTCTTTCGAGCGGCGGCCGAAGACCTTGCACAAGCCGCTCAGAACCCAAGTCAGGCATTGCAGTCCAGCCAAGCGGCGGGCAGGTTGCCGGCTAATCTGATCCATGCACTAACGGCTGGACCAGACAGCACTCCCCATCTCCCGCTGCTCCATCAATTAGGGGCCATTTACTCATACCACGCAACTCACCGAACCAGTTGGACGACCGGTGCAGCCGCTCAACTATCAATCGTCATCGCGGGGCTAGCGGTCGGCTTTGTGGTCATCGCTCTGCTCGCACCGCTGCTCAGTCTGGTTCAGGGGTTAGTTTGAAATGAACAATCTTGAATCTTGGTTCCCGCTGACGAGACAGTTGACAACGAAATTCCACGATTGGCGAATTACGCCATGGTGGACAAGCGAAAGTCGCAACTGCCGCCAACGCACGATCCTTCAATTACTGGCGATCGCCCATGAGCAGCATCTAGACCCTGCTCCCTTGTTATGTAATCACGCCCTTGAACAGGTTGGGCGACATCGAGCGCGTGTCAATCAATTCGCCAACCGCGTCGCAGAAGGAACATCGGTCATTGAGGCGGCAGAACAGACCCCGGAGGTGCTCGGCAACGAAACTGTATTAGCGCTCCGCTTTGGAGCTCAAACAGGAACGCTTTCCCAGATTTATCGCGATCTCATCGAGGCTCGAGATTTCGCAACCGACCAATCGCGAAAGAATCTCCAGCACACCTTTGCCTATGCAGTAATGACCTTGCTCGTCCTGGTCTTGGTTTCTTTGTTTCTCGCGAACTTCATCTTCCCAACCTTGATGGCGATATCTGAAGAGCTAGGTCCAGAACAATTCACTTCTGGTCCTCTTGCATTTACGCTAACGATTTTGCTCATGGAGCATTTCGCGAATCATGCGCTGCTTTACATACTCCTGGGCGTTGCAGCTATTTTCTTGTGCTGGTTGACACCAACCCGTCGTTTACTCAAACGACACGTCGTTCCGAAGTGGATCAAAAACCACGCACAAATCCAAGTCGCCGAAATCCTGCGACTACTGGCTATCTCATTGGAAGCAGGCCGCCCCGTTCCGTCTGCGTTATCAACCCTGGCTCACTACCACTATGACAGCCAAGTTCGACACAAACTTTTGTCGGCAAAGAATCAGATCGAACAAGGCGTTGACCAATGGGGCAGCCTGACGAATGTCCATCTGCTCACCACGGCGGAAAGCCACGCTCTCGCAAACTCATCGAGCAAGCTATCAACCATTTGGACTTTGCGACGACTATCCGACTGGAAGCGAAGCAACTCACTGAACCAATATGAGCAAACCACTTCATTGGCCTTGCCAACGTTCACCATCCTGACAGCAGCAGTCGTCCTGCTTCTCTGCAGTGCCGTGTTTAGTTTTTTGACTTACCTCATTTGGTTCCTCGCGCAGTAGATCCCAATGAAAAACAGACACCATCGCCGCGCCGCCTTCACCTTGACCGAACTGATGGTTTGCGCCTCGCTGCTGGCAACCGTCATGTCGTTTGTCGCCACCATCTCGATCCGCACCGATCGCTTGTGGAAAGACACTCGGCACCAAAAAATCGCGCTCGATGAACTTGGTAACCAACTCGAATACCTAACCACTCTCAATTTACCCGAGGCCCAACAGGCGATTAACAGCCTGGAAATCTCACCAGATACCCGTGCTTTATTGCCCCGCGCGAGCCTGAAAGGAAAGATCGAAAAGCCGCCAGGATCGATCCAGATTGTCCTCACCCTGGAAATTGACGGCGAATCAGTAACACGAGGCACTCATCATGCACCGCTAACACTCGTCGGTTTCTTGTCCGCTTCGCCCACGCAAGAAATCACCTTGCAATCGCAACCCGCAGACCAAGCTGAGGTAACCAACCCACCTAAAGCAAACGATCAGCCTGAAACCTTACGGGAATCGGTACAAGAATCAGGGGAGGAGGAGTGATGCGAAAGATCAAACGGCATGCGTTCACCTTGATTGAACTACTCGTTGTAATGACAGCGGGCATGACAGTTCTGATGCTGACGACCGGGATGATTCACAAGACGATGCACATCGCATCCACCAACCAAGCAAGAATGGATCAATCGATCGTGATCGACCGTCTGGCCAGAGAGTTCCGATACGACGCACACCGGGCGTCGTCGTTCGAGGTCGACCAAGGTGTCAAGTTCACTCTACGTGACAGTTCAGTCATTCACTATCGAATCGATGAAAATCGAATCACTCGTAAGCAGTCTCTTGATGGACAACCGATATCGAGGGAAAGTTTCGAACTGGGCGAAAATCGTACCGCCGTACTGGACTCCCCCCAACCGGAACATGTTCAGCTGACGATCCAAACCATGACTCCGAAGCCGCGAATCGACCGAACCATACTCACGATTGTCGGTCGCTGGACGATTCCAGAACCTAGCAAGGAGGAGCTCCAGTGAACTGCAACTTACGACGTCTCAGACCACCAAGCCGTCCTGGTGTGCTGGCCGTGTGCACGCTGGCATGCCTGACCGTTGCTGCCGCCATTATGGCGACTACGGTTCACGCCACCTTGCGAGCGCGCCGGCATGCCAAGCTAGAGCATCAGATGATCCAAACCGAATGGCTGCTTGACGCGGGCATCCACCGCGCGATGAACAACATGATGAACCAACCCAACTATCAAGGGGAAACTTGGATTCCTGCTGGCGCGTTGGATACGTTCGGTGCTGCTACCGTCCAGATCATCGTATCAACAGAAACTTCAAAGCCCGTAACGGTAAAAGTTAAAGCGACAATCGTCGAACCCTCGGCACGTGCGAGAACAACACGCCGCAGTCACGAATTCGAATTCCAACCCAAATCCACCGCATCTTCAACCGCAACCTCCACCGAGGAGTAATCCAATGAAAAATCATCGATCCGGCATCAAGCTCGACAATGTTTCTGCTCCGCGCTTCGGTGGCTTCACACTGGTCGAACTGTTGGTTGTCATTGCCATCATCGGCGTTTTAATCGGCTTACTTTTGCCAGCAGTACAGGCTGCTCGGGAAGCAGCACGTCGCCTCTCCTGCACAAACAACCTGATGCAACTGGGACTCGCAATCCATCACCATGATTTCAGTCTGGAACATTTCCCGTCTGGAACGACGGATTCAACCGGCCCGATTCGAGACGAAGAAATCGGAGATCACAAGAGCTGGATTGTCGAAATCCTGCCATACATCGAACAACAAGTGCTCTACGAAAACCTCGATTTGTCAAAGAGCATCTATGCGCCAGAAAATCAGAAGGTGCGAGGCATCTCACTTTCAATCGCTTTGTGTCCTTCCTATCCAGGCGGCGACAATACGACGCCTTCCGGAATCACGGTCGGCCAAAGTAATTACGCTGGCTGCCATCATGACGTTGAATCACCCATTGATGCGGATAACAACGGTGTCCTGTTCTTAAATAGTCAAGTTCGGTTTGGGGATATTCGGGACGGCAGTTCTCAAACGATCCTGATCGGAGAACTCAAACCCAGCCCAAATTCATTAGGCTGGGCTTCCGGAACCCGAGCCACACTCCGCAACACAGGCGTCTTTGAGCGAACCGAATGGGAACTGGAGCCCCCAGCTCAGCCCGACCCACTACACGTGGGTGGTTTTGACAGTTTTCACAACGGCGGCGCCAACTTTGTGTTCGCCGATGGCTCCGTTCGGTTTTTAAGCTATACGACAGACGCCAATTTGATGCGACAAATGGGCAACCGGGCCGACGGCGAATTACCAGCCGAAGCGCTGTAACCCCAGCCCAAAACCTAGCAACCCCAGCCCAAAACCTAGCAACCCCAGCCCAA
>JARGNK010000081.1 GCA_029213145.1 Rubripirellula sp.
TACCAGCGCATTGCTGTCACTTACGGTGAGCACATGAGGTTTCCGGAGAGAAGAATTCCACTCACCAATCAAAAAACAGGCAACTGGCATCATGCCAGTTGCCTTGAATTACAACTCTGTAGCGTTCGCTCAGGATGAACTGCCAGCGGCGAATCTCCATCGCTTAATTGGGATAACGAGCTCGGATTTTTTGGCCTGCTTCCTTCGAGGCGTTGATCACGGGCGTCACCCTTGCCTTCTTCGCTTTCGCATTCAAGTCACCTAACGCTTGCATATGCTCGTTTGTTCCTTTCTCCCCAAGGATGTTACACGCAGCTTGCAGAACAACAGGGTTGCTTGAATCGAACAAACCAACGGCAATGGTTGCTGGATCGTTACACTTCGTTAATAGTATTTCAAACATTGCACGTTGCTTTTTCTCATCAGCAAGCGAGTCAGCAACGACGATCAACAATTCATTGTTCACAGGCGCGTTCACGACCACGGACATGATTTCTTGGAAGTCATCATCCGAAACATAAGAAGCTCGCAACCACTTCAACATTAGAGGGTGCCCTGGAGCCGCCCAACGCAAAAAGCTCAGACGCTCCTGATCGCTTATGCTCAGCTCATCCTCAAGCAACAATGCCATCTTTTCACTGACAGCACCACGAAGCGACTCGTCGACATCCATGCTCGACATCGTTTCCCATGCAGCTCGCTCGCGACTTGAATCTTGAGAACCCAAGTCGTTCAAGGTCTGCTCAACAAGCAACTTTGTGTCAAAGTCTGTGGCACGAAGAACCCGCCAGATCGCATCAACGTCACTCGAGTAAAAGTCGTGAACTTGGCGCAAAATCGGCTGATGCACATGCGTTTTGAGGTCTACCCCGGGATTACTCGCACAAAGTGTTATCACGGCCTCTGCGATTTGGGGGCGATCGCGGACGTAGTGATCCGCCAATAGCATGGTGATCAATGTATCAATGGAATTCACGTCACCAAATTTTTTGATGAACGGCAAACTCTTGTCGCTGTCCCAATAATGACCTTCCCGAAGCATTGAAGTCACCGCGGGCAAACATCGCTCATCCCCCCAAACCAAGACAGCCTTGAGCCAACTTTCCTGGGAAAGACCTTCGCTCGGGTTCGTCGCGACCAGCAAATTAACGACCTTATCCTGGTAAGTTGCATCGAACGGGACGGATGCCAACTTCGCAAAGGCAGCTCGGCGATCCCATGACGAATCATCTTTCGTACGCGAGAGAATGTAATCGATTTTCAAATCGGTCTCGTCCGAACCAAATTCATCCAACAGCCGAGTCGTGCGCGCGACAGCCTCCGTGTCGTCACTGTTATGAACAGAAACTAAATACGGTGCGACCTCCGGTCCAATCTGCCGCAAAACCCTTTCAGCCTGATCCCCAACGGAAGTGCTCAACAATCCGCCCAACCAAGGCGCGACAGCGACCGTTGGATGCTCCTCGGCAGCTCGCAAAAGATGCTCCAGCACCGCATCATCACCATAGCCTTTGCGCCCCTTGACTGAACCTCGTTGTGATTCACCAAGCATCTCAACAAACAACTGCGGAAGATGCTCAGAGAGTCCCCAGCGACGAAACGTTTTCAACAGAACAATTTTTTCTTGTGAGCTTCCAAAATCAACTTGAAACGTTGTGGCCAGCGTTCGAGAGACTTCTTCCCGTTTACTTTCGTCAATCTCACATCCGTACAAGTACTCAGCTGCAACTTGCTGCTGCAGATCAAAACTATTACTGTTTTGGCGATCACGCGCAGCCAGCTGTATCAAAGCATCATCGATACTGACCGGGATTTCCCAAGTAGCGTTCGGGTTCAAATCCGTATCACGCAAACGCTGCAACTGCTCCTGTGTCAAAGCATCAGAAACCGCCGGAACATCGTCCGTAGACGCGGTTGTATCCCCTCGATTGCCAAGCAGCAGCCAACCGCCCACGCCAATCACGACAACCAACAAACAGGCGACAAGAATCACCAAAATCAACAGCAGTGGCGACGCACTCGAACTCTTCTTTGCAGTGGAAGAGTGATATCCTCCAGGATTTCTTAATGGTTGATTCATGAATCCGACGAGAACCTCAAAGAAATAGAATAGGAAAGATGAGCCAAACGCAACTTTGCCCGGGCAGCCCAAAAGCCCCAGCCTTAACCGGCTGAAACTCTTAATCAGTGCCATCACGGATGGCCAAACTTACAACATGCAAAGCATACCGGATCAAGAAAGACCTGGCGAATAGCCCTCACCTACTTTCCAATTCCCACGCACTGCAAATCACTTTCAACGTAATGGAAACAAGGCTCAACGATTTAGTTCCATTTTTTTGGCCATGTTCCAAACAATCGACGCCTCCATCAACTTCATCATCGCAATGCGGTGCCGAGGACGACTGATTCAAACCAGCCAATCTGAGTGAATTGCGGAACCTCGAAACGCTACTCGCGTGATAAACAACAGTGTTTGCCAAACGAACTGTTGCATCCAAAAGTGCATCCAAATCATTCGAAACCCATAAGATCTCAATCACCTCAAGGAATCACGAGGTCGCGTCAACTCCTTGAGTCACGCCTCCTCTCGGTCGATCCCCGCCCCCCCAACCAAGCCGAAATTAACGGCATCGGTTGCTCACTCAAAAAAACACCCGCTATCCACTACTGAACGATCAACGAACTCGGTTTCGCTTGAATACTCATTTCGGGAAGCATCAACAATGAACCGACCAGGAACCCAATCGCACCTGAGAGCGTGAACGCAATCGACACGGTGACCGCCGCAACATTGACGCCCCCTGGCAGAACAATCGCAAACAACGCCGAAATCATGAACGCAACGCAACCGAGCATATTCGTGAAGACAACCCACCAAGACAGATTTCCCAACTCCCAAGCCCAGTGCTTGTGACAAACTTCGATGAACGCCAAGTAACCAGACGCAAGAAACAAAATTGAACCGATCAAATTGGGCACCCAAATCATAAGATCTTGCTGAAACCAGCTCAGCGAAGGCAGCATTGCGTCAAACGTATTGAAATTAAACAAGACCGTTCCGAAGAACTGCAGAACGCTGCTCAACCACCCAACGTTACTCGGTTGCCAGCCAAACATCACAAGGCGTTTCGAGGCTCGCAATTCGCCAACATGAATTTCCCCATCTCCGAATGCGCTAGCGTTCGCCGCCTGGAACAACTGCAGGTAGGCCGCAATCGTGAAGGGGATTGAACCGGTGAAAAAAGTCGCATTCACCTGACCCACACCGAGATGCAGAAAGCTCATCAAACCAGGCGACAGACCAAGCAAACTCGCCGCCATGAACAACAAAGAGCCCACTGCAAAAAGAATGCTAATCCACCAGTTCAGCTTGCGAGGCTGCCAAGCAGAAACCAGCAACGCTTGGATGCCCCTGGGCGGATTCCCTTCTTCAGAAAAGGCCGCTTCAGCAAAACCCGCTTCGGCAACTTTGCTGGGCACCCACAACCCTTTGCGGTGATGGCGAGAAATCCAAAACCATCTCAGCCGATCAACGTCTTGATAAACACGGTAAGTCACAAAGGGCCAAGCCCCTCTGGCTTCCACGCACTCCGCATCACAAGATTGCGAGGCATCACAAGATCGCGGGTGATCACTAGGGTCAGACATACGGAGCTATGCTTTCACTGGCAAACGACCAAATGATTAAACGACCAATTTTGCAAAGACTGAACAATGCTAAATCGGGAACCTGCTTCACGAGAGCTTTGGAATGAAAACCATCATCGGGCCCGCAACAAGACCGAACCTTGTGCGTTGAAAAATCGAGAATGAGTCCGAAAACAACGTGCTGTCCGCTTCATCCAACGATGGACAGTCCGAGTTTTCAGTTAATCGTCCGAGTTTTCAGTTAAAACTTTCGGCCCAGAACAAGCACTCCACCTTCTCGCGATTGTCCTAGTGATGGAAACCGGAAGCTTCGCCAGAGGTCATTGGACTCTGGACCGGATGCCGTTGAAAATACTCAATTGCCCGCTTCATATCCTCGACCAAAAGGAATCCTAAATCTCGGCTGACACCATGCCGGACCAGTATCCGCTGAATCGAAAAGTCCTGCATATGAGCGGGCAGTGAATAAGCAGGAACCTGCCAACCGCGACCACGCAAACGGTCAGCCATATCGTACAAACTAAATCCGGGATCCACGCCATCCTTCATTTTCCAGCACAATGCAGGAATACCAGCATCCATCTGACCATCGTAGATGATTTCGAATGGCCCCAATTTATCGATCTCACCACCAATATATTTAGCGGTCTCGTAGCAAGCCGTGTGCACCTTGCGGTAGCCCTCCTTGCCCAAACGAAGAAAGTTGTAGTACTGGCTGACGACTGGTCCGCCCGGCCGCGAGAAGTTCAATGCGATGTCCCGCATGTTGCCGCCAAGATAATTCACCCAAAACACCAAATCGTCAGGGAGATCTTGCGATTCACGCCAGATGACCCAACCAACCCCAAGCGGCGAGAGCCCAAACTTGTGACCTGAAGTGTTGATCGACTTGACGCGTGGAATCTGAAAATCCCAGACAAGCTCAGGAGCGCAAAACGGAGCTAAGAAGCCACCGCTCGCACCGTCAACGTGCATCCGCACATCCAAGCCTGTCGCTTTTTCCAATTGATCCAAAGCGTCGGCCACTGCCTGAACCGGTTCATACTGGCAAGTAAAAGTGACGCCTAGCGTTGGCACTACACCGATCGTGTTTTCGTCAACTCGCTTGAGAACTTCCTCGGGAGTCATGATCAGTCGATCATTTTCCATCGGAATTTCACGGAGTTCGATGTCCCAATATCTCGCGAATTTGTGCCAACACACCTGGACAGGACCGGTAACCAAATTTGGTTTGTCGATCGTTTTCCCGGCAGCCTTCCGCTTCGCTTCCCAGGCCCGTTTCATCGCCATGCCGCCGAGCATGGCAGCCTCACTGGAACCGGTGGTGGAGCAACCAACCGTGTTGGCGGCAGCCGGAGAGTTCCAGAGATCTGCAAGCATATGGACGCAGCGGGCCTCGATCTCCGCGGTCTGCGGATACTCGTCCTTGTCGACCATGTTCTTGTCCATGCACTCGTCCATCAATCGGTGGACTTCGGGCTCGGACCATGTCTGACAGAACGTCGCTAAGTTTTGACGGGAATTCCCGTCCAACATCAGCTCATCATGCACCACGGAGTAAACGTTTCTCGCTTCTTGCTCCGATTGCGGAAACTTGTATTTCGGCATACTGACCGAAAGATCCAACGACGCGTATACATCATCTTCCAGGTTCTCGCGAACACTATCTTTGTCGTGAAGTGGCATATTGATTCCTGTAAGCAACCTGTAATCGGGAATAATCAAACCGGCCCAAACACCTCTGCTGCGACGCGGCAAACGCGAAAACAATTTCAAAAACGTCGCTGCAAATCATTTTGCGAAAACGCCAACCCGATCGAACCTAGATGGTCGATGCTTTACCCAGCATTAACAAATCCTGCGCGAACAATTTCTTCGCCAAGCGTTCCAACCTTCTTCGCCAAACGTTCCAGTCGCCTGCCCTCGATCCAATGCGAGAGGGAACTATTCACAACGACCTTCAACATCAAACCGCAGACGCGAATAGAAAAGGAAACGCAGCAAACGGAAAGACTAGCGAAACCTCGAGCAAATGGAAACGTGCCCGAAGATGCACAGCCGTGATCGAACGACTTACAATTCGATTCGTTCAAACAGTGTCTTGGGCTATCGGCCCCGACACTGGAAGCCATCCAGCCACACAAGCCCGCTTCCGAGTCGAGCCAGCAGTCTTGTGCGGCGGTAGGCTTAAAGCACTCACTGACTTAGAAACTCGGATTGCATGTGTGTGGGGGGGGAGCAGGCCACGCACTAGCCGATCTCGCCGTGACGAAGGCATTCGGGAAAGATCACTGCTGGTGGTAAAAAATGCTGCCAGCGGACAATCAATCCGCACTTGGTGCAAGTCAAACCATGAATTTCCGCACCCATCGCAGGCGTGTGCCAAAGACCAGAGGCAAACGATACGGTCGCCTGCTGAAAAAACACAATCGGCGATTGCGAACGAGACACTGCAGAGGGTCACTCTCGTTTGGATGCAGGGCGAATCGGACCTGAACAATTCAGCTTACGATGCTTACCTGACTGAATTGCTCGAACAGTTGCGGTCCGACCTAAGAACCTGTCCGAAAACCCATTCGATCATGGATAAACGCGAAGTGTCGTAGCGGAATTCGTCAAGAATTTCGGCGGTTTCCGGTGAGTGCCGAAAGTCTCCACGGCTTCCGCTACTAGCGGTCGGATAGGCTCTAAATGTCGAAAGCATTCACCTTGTCATTGGAAGAATCAGTAATCACGGACTCGATCGACAAAAAGGGCTCAAGGGACGATTGTACATTCGCACGATCCGACAGGAATTCGCAGACGCAGATCTACTGCGCGCCTGGTACACACCAACGATCTGAATGACCGAATCGATCAGGAAAAAATCATTCACGACCTGCATTATCATGAAGACGGCTACCCAAGCCTTGGGCAAAGATTTGCCGAATCAGCGATCGAATTGATTGCCCCAAAAAACAATCGTCACGTAACGCAAAAAGATAAAACGGGCGTTCGGTTGGACGTCGCATAATAATAACGAGAACATCAGAAGCGATCTGACATTTCGGCCGCGAGGCGGCTAGCTCCCCGCGACCGACAGTTGCTTCTTAACCAGACATCGCTGATCTCAGAATACAAATGCATGGCGTTTCCATCGTCAGTCACCAAATACATGCCGTACTCGCGCCCGTCTCGTGGTACACAATTTATCCGATTGCTACCGAAACCGAATTGAAAGGCCAGTACCAGTCAAAAAGTCTTCGGCGTCCTCGTTTAGCCCAAACCCGGCTCGAATGTCCCACTGGATGTTATCACTGATCAGGTAGGTAAAACCACCATTCAGGTAATGCTCGACACCATCGGTGTCAGCATTGTCGGGAAAAAACGCGTACCACTCCAAGTAGCAGCCAAACTCATCGGTGATGCTTTTTCCAGATGCGATGGACTGTGCCCACTGGGTGTATTCTTTCCCCGAATCGCTATCAAGAGTTCGATTGAATTGAGTGCTTCCCGCCAAGCTCACCGAGTCATTTATCTCCCAACTGTAAAGCCAGTTGGTTCCAAATAGAGCTTGACCATCCGTAAATGCGGCACTGCCGGTATCGAGCGTCGCCTGAGGAAGGATGGACATTTCGGGCAGCCAGCCATCTTGCGGCGTCAAACCAATCTTGGCACCAATGTACAAATCTTCGCTTCCGTTGACCGTAGTAATGTCGTTGTTGACCGAAGCCGCATTGTACGCAACACGCAACTCAAGCCAATCGCGAAACACACCTTGTCGAAGCAACACCTCTGGATAGGAATGCGACTGCGTGCGTGTTCCATTTGCCTGGTCAGAAAAATACGTGTACCCCAACTCGAACTGTGTCACACCTCGCCCAACCGTACTACTCGCCTCGGTGAAATCGGGCCGGTCGGTTACCAACGGATCGCACAGATCCAGACGCAAATCCGCCGCATCCTGACCTGGCCACGGAAACAAGAACGACCGGCAGGTGAGACGCTGTGACTTAGCATGCTGCTTGCAGCACGTGCCACAATCCGGACTGGCACTGTTGCTGTAGACCAGGGAGGAACCAACAGTCGGCTCAGTCGATACCAAGCTCTCACCGACTCGCATTGGCTCCGCTATCCGCACCACACTCGCCAATGTTGTGGGCTGCTGTCCAATTACAACCTTATTCGTCAGCACCACTGTCGCGATCATTACAGCGAGCACAACTGCGAACTTATGCAATTCACGCAAAAGCTTCATTTTACATCCATGGCAATATGATTCGAGACCTTGGGGTAATCGTCACAAAACCAAGCGACCATTTGCATTCATCCGATTTGGCGCTGCAGTTTTATAAAAACGCGGATCGACTCCATCACAACCCATGCTCTTGGACCAATGCCAACCCCCAGGCAGCTTGAGCCCACAAAGCGATCTTGCTCACGCGTCAGATTGATCCTCGCCAACGATGGTTCGTCGTTGGATCACCGCGTCTGGATGTCGTAAAGACTCACGTCTGGATGTCGCAAAGACTTACGTCATCACAATGCCCTCGTGCTCCTCCCGCGAGCAGCCTGTGGAATGAGCATGCATCGAGACAGCAATCATTGAAACCGCAAACGGTCAGTTCTTCCCAAGTGGCCGCGGAAACCGAGCTAAAATCCGATCGAACACATTTACCGAATGCCTGATGAATCGATCCTCAAGTAATGCCACATTTCCCAGCCGTACGCGAACCCATCAACCTTCCAAAGATCAACGCTCAGACAGGCGTAATCGCAACCCAATCACCCTGATCTTATTCACGAGACCGAATCGCCTGACTTCAGCAGAAAAACAATTGGCTCAACTGCGACTCACTTACTTTCTGCTGAAAACGCATATTGCTAACGAAATGAGAACGAGAGCCCAAAGCCTTTCCCACCATTGGCACAGGAAGTGGCAACAGATCCCCCACGGGCCGAAAAGTGCCGGCTAATAAAATCCATTTGACCGCAGAGCAGCTGGCCAAATGCCTGAAAGGTCTTTTCCACTACCCGCGTACCGAGTGGTGGATTCAAAATTCCCTCGTTCTGAAAATGGCCTGCGCGGCCCGTCATCGCATTGGGCTGAACGAATGGCACTGCCACAGACAGCTCTCGCTACCGGAAAATTCGCAACGCACGCACTTGCAAATTCGGAAAACCGAGAAGCCGTAGCCAACCCGAGTTAGCGTCTTTCCCCATGACGACGACGGTCGTCTCCGCAACGCGAACCTGCAGTTGATGAGAGGTTCTCATCAAGGCGTCATTCACCCGTGCTGCACTCGATCGCAAGCTGCCGAGACTGCGAGCGATACGGAACATCGAACGTGCATCTTTCGACGATGCAACGTTGACGACGATCACCCCATCCCTAGTGGTCACTTTGAAGGGCTGACCGTCTAACTCACATTCGAGTGCTGCTTCGAGGCCAATTGCTAAGTTCCGCGACACTACTTGGACGCCCCAGCAGCGTTGCTTGTCGAAACTCGCACGACGCCATTCATTTTCCAGCGGGCGTGAGAAGCATCATTCGCAGTTGAACTAGGAATGAACAGTTCAAAATCGTCAAAGTCATAACTGATCTCAGCCTCGCGGCCGGTCAGCTTGTCATACAAACCAATTGCTAACTCTGGCCAGTTGCTCGTGTCGTTTTCGCTGGACATTTTTTCATCCTTTAGAGTGAGTAACGTTTCGACTCCAGACTCTAGTAACGCGACAACCCAAGCTTGGATTAACCGCTAAAAAGCGAGCGCCACCACAAATTGAATCAACGTTTCAAGTCACCAAATCACTCCTCCATTCATTCAGCTTCGCCTCGATAAAATAAATGATCTCCTGCTGTTGCTGATTCCCACGCCCATCGATCCTGATTGGCTCACCAAAGGCAAAGCGGACGATTTTCTTTGGATCAATCCGTCCAAAATCTTTGAGCTTTTTTCCGTTCCCCCAAGCATCGGTGACGAGTGCAATTGGCACCACCGGCACCTGAGCCCGCAAAGCAAGCTTCACGCCGATCGAGTTGAATCGCGAGGAATCAAATACCTGACTGCGAGTGGTCTGAGGAAACACGACGACCGAAATCCCATTCTCGATTCGCTCAACCCCACCCTGCATCACAGTCTTCAGATCCTCACGCGAATTTTCGCGTGAGACCGCAATCGGATCTCGAGCCCGCACGATATGGCTAAAGAACGGGTACTCAAGCAGACTTTGCTTTACGACGAACGTGACATCACAAACTGGCTGAATAATCGACGGCAAAACAATCGTTTCCAACATGCTCATGTGATTGCCAACGAACACGCACGGAGAATCCAATTGCCGGACGTTCTCCATCCCGCTGATTTCCATACGCACGCCAACCGACTCAAGCGATTTGAGCACCTGGTGACTGGTCAAACTCCATTCCAAGCTGTCGTATTCGCCACGACGAGCCGTTGCGCTCGACCGAACGACGCTGCGAAGAAATCGAAGATAAAAACTACTTGTCGGAAAGGTCCGGTAAAACCAAGACACACGGCTAGCCTCGGTCACGTAGATGTCGTCTTGATAAGAGAGGAGCTCGCGACCTGACTCTGTCTGCTTGGCTGTCATAATCGGTAGGTAAAAAATTTCGCAGGGTGCGTTAACAAGACCACAGTGCCCAAAACAAAATGGGCTATCGGACGACATTGTAGCCCCCGCCAGTCGACGCGCGGACGCTCTAATAATGAATCTCTTTCGCTGTCTACGTCACGTCTCACGTCCACTCATCGAAAAGAATCAAATTTGCCCAAACAGCGTGTCTTGCAAGAAATCCTCCAAGTGAAACGAAAACCAGAACCTGCTATTGCAGCGAAGCCGACAGCGCCTCAGCGGACGCAAAACCGTTTTTTCGCTAGTGACAGGCCCCTTCATTACGCGCACCCAGACTGACAACCCGACAGCTAGAATAATGGCAGTGTTTCCCCACCGAGGAACGATTCAAATTTTGACCAACCGCCAAGTCCCAATCACGCGATGAAAAACAAACTTGCCACACGCAATGCGACTCAAGCTGCTGCGGTGCTAATTGCGCTGACTTTATGCGTCGGCAAGACCGCTGCAGAAGATACTCTTCGTGTTCTTTGCTACAACATCCACTACGGCCAAGGAACTGACGGCAAATACGATGTCGAACGGCTGGCAAACGTGATCAATCAAACTCAGCCTGATCTGGTCGCATTGCAAGAGGTAGACGTTGGAGTCAAACGTTCGGGCCGAATTCATCAAGCCCGACAATTGGCTGAGCAAACTGGAATGGCGGTGCGATTTGGCCCAACGCAACATTTCGAAGGTGGATTATTCGGAAACGCAGTGCTAACGCGGCACCAGATTCTGGATGTCGCAATTCATCCGCTGCCTTATTCAGGAAGCACACCGGAAAAAACAACCTACCCACGCGCCGCAATCGCCGTGACGATTCGTGCACCGAGTGGCCAACCGCTACGTTTCATCAGCACGCACTTTCAACATAACGTTCCAGAAGATCGTGTCGCGGAAGCGCAAGCAATTAATGGGCTATTTGCAACCGACAACGAAAAGATCCCCACGATCCTGGCTGGCGACATGAACGCGCAACCTCAAGCCGAACCGATCCAGATTTTGCGAAAAAAATGGAAGGTCGTGCTCAACGATCCACCGGCACCATCCGCACCGGCGACCACCCCGCGTTCACGAATTGACTACATCTTTTACCGTCCTTCCAGCGCGTTCCGACTGATCAAGACAAACGTGGTGAACGAGCCAATCGCGTCTGACCATCGCCCCGTTTTCGCCGAACTCGTGCTGCAAAAACCACAACTATGAGTGATCCAATCCTAGTTTCCGAAAACCATGTGAGCAGTGCTTCGGATCTCGCGCCTGCATCGTGCGTCCGGTCCCAAACCAACACGATCGACATGAGCGTTGGATAGACTGGCAGGAAAGAAACTGGCATGAAAGAGTCTGGCAGTCAGGAAAGAAACTGGCAGTAAAAAACCAAAGCGGATCATAACCCACCGCGGCTCGTTGCTTCACCAAACTTGACGGATCAACCTGCAAATCACAACGACGCGGCTCGCCGTCTTTTATAATTCCTGTCTGAGCTGCGACCGAGAATACGGACCGCAGAGATATAGAACGACACGAATGGCGATTCAGACATCGGTCGCGTTGATTCCTGTTCGCTTCAGAGATTCGCAATTCGACTGCGATCGTACGCTTGACTAATCCCTGACATTTCACGCAACCAAGTTTAAATGACCCCGTACCGCCTTTCGTTCTCAGTATTGCTGGCCATCCTCTGCTGTACAGCCGCTCGATCCGAGGCCGACGATTCAAAACCGAACATCATCTACCTAATGCTTGATGAATGGGGCTACTTTGAATCTGGCCATATGGGAAACCGGGATCTCATCACACCCAACATTGACCAGTTTGCTGCGGAGGGAATGCGTTTTACCAATGCCTATGCCGGTGCTCCCGTCTGCGGACCGACCCGCTGCGCATTGCTAACTGGAATGCACGCTGGCCACATGTCGATGCGAAGTAACGATGGTTTCTCTCCCATCCGCGCTGACGAACCAACTCTAGCCAGCATGCTAAAGAAACAGGGTTACGCGACGGGTGGTTTTGGCAAATGGGGTATTGGTGGACGTGGTACCTCGGGAGTCCCGGAACGGCATGGATTCGATCTGTTTTTCGGTTACTACGACCAAGTTCACGCCCACACGTTTTATCCAAAGTACCTGATTCGGAACAGCAAAGAAGTGCAACTGGAGGGTAACGACGGCCTGAGTTTCTATGAGGGCAAGACCCACGCTCAAGACGAGATTTTTAAAGAGTCACTCGCCTTCATTCGAACCAACAAAGACCGTCCCTTCTTCTGCTACCTGCCCTGGACGCCACCTCATGGCCTGTGGGGAATCGATCAAGACGACCCTTCCTGGCAGTTGTTCAAAGACCGCGCATGGACAGCTGGCCAGAAAACAGAAAACGACGCCAAAGTCTATGCCGCTTTCCTGCACATGATCGATCGGCAAATCGGCGAAATCATCGACGTGCTGCAAGAACTCGAAATCGATGAGAACACGCTATTTTTTCTCTGCGGTGACAATGGCGGACAAGACTACTTCAAAACGCAAGAACGACCACACGGTTTCTTCGGTCCCAACCTGAATCCCAAGACAGGCCAACGCTTTCGCGCGGGCAAAGGTTCACTTTACGAAGGGGGTCTAAAGGTGCCTTACCTCGTACGCTGGCCCGGAAGAATCAAAGCCGGCACAATCAGCGACCATTTGTTGTTCTATCCGGATGTGATGCCGACGCTGGCAGCGGCGGGAAATGCCAAATGCCCCCCTACCGATGGTCTCTCTTTTCTGCCGACACTAACCGGCAATGGAAACCAGGCATCTCACAATTACCTTTATTGGGAATACCTCGGACAAACCGCTGTTCGCAAAGAAAATTGGAAAGCGTACAAAAAACAGCGTGGCAAATGGCAACTCTACAATCTTGCGAAAGATCCAGAAGAGAAGATGGATGTATCGAACGACCATCCCACCCTCCTAAAGGAACTCGTCACCCTGGCAGAAACATCGCACAAGCCGATTCACCGCGGTGAAATTTATGATCAACGGCTTGTAACCAAAGATCACATCCAAGCTCCGCACGAACGCAACCTAAACCAATTAAGAAAACAACAGTAGCATTTTGGCCCAACGCAAAACGCATCGCTGCGAAAGGGAATACCCTGTGACGATTCGTTTTTCGTCACAAGGCAGTCCCCGTCGAAGGCGACATTTGAATCAAGCAAGGTCGGTTCGCACCAGGTGATCGACGATTAAGAAAGAACGCCCGTGAAAAATCTTTTCAATTTACGAACCTTTGCTACATCGCTAATCGCCATCCTGCTGGCGCAGCTCTCACAGGCGGATTATTACGTGGCCGTAGACGGATCCGACAAGAATCCGGGTTCACTAGAAAAGCCATTCAAAACGATGGCATACGCCCGAAATGCGGTGCGAACGAACAATCAAAGGGGCAAAGAGCCTGTTACCGTTTATTTGCGGGGCGGCACGCACTACCTTCCAAAAACAATCAAATTTGGACCTCAGGATTCCGGATCAGAAAACGCCCCTGTAACGTATGCCGCCTACCAAAATGAAGTGGCCGTACTGAGTGGCGGCATGAAGCTGGACCTGACTTGGAAAGTTTACCAGGACGGCATCTTCATGGCGAAAACACCGGAAGATACTAAGATCGACCAACTCTTCATCAACGGAAACCGCCAACGGATGGCCCGCTATCCAAACTATGAAGAAAACGCTGCGGCCTATAACGGTAGTGCGGCAGATGCCTTTGCACCCTCTCGGGCCAAACACTGGAAAGATCCGACAGGTGGATATATTCACGCCATGCATCGCCACCACTGGGGCGGCTACCATTACCGAATTACCGGCAAGGATGCCGACCACCGAGTGAGCTACGAAGGTGGCTGGCAAAACAACCGTCAAATGGGCATGCACCCAAGCTTACGGATGGTTGAGAATTTATTTGAAGAGCTGGATGCACCGGGAGAATGGTATCACGACGCTGAAGACAATCAGCTTTATTACATGCCCGATTCCGGCACTGATCTGGACACCGCAACAGTCGAAGTAGTGCGACTGCGGCACTTGGTAGAGTTTCAGGGCAATGAGACGGAACCGGTCAAACACATCTCTCTTGAGGGACTGACCCTCCGGCACACGGCACGGACCTTCATGAACACCAGAGAGCCGCTGCTGCGATCTGACTGGACGATCTATCGTGGCGGCGCCGTGTTGATGACCGGCACGAATTCAATCAGCATTCTCGATTGTGAATTCGATCAAGTTGGTGGCAATGCAATTTTTGTTAACCAATACAACCGACACACCATCATCCGGGGATGCCACATTCATGGCGCAGGCGCAAGCGGGATCTGTTTCGTTGGTGATCCGAACGCCGTCCGAAACCCACAATTTGAATACCGACAGCAAAACCAATACGCCGAGATCGATAAAACACCCGGCCCCAAGACGAATAACTATCCCGCTGAATGCGTTGTCGATGATTGCCTGATCCATGACATGAGTGTCGTGGAAAAGCAAGCCACTGGTATTCAGATTTCGATGTCCAAAGGAATCAGAGTCCGCCATTGCTCGATCTACAACCTCGGTCGGGCTGGCATCAATATTAGCGAGGGAACCTTCGGCGGACACATCATTGAGTTCTGTGATGTGTTCGACACCGTGCGAGAAACCGGTGATCACGGCAGTTTCAATTCTTGGGGCCGCGACCGCTTCTGGCACCTTCCCGGTGCGCCCGCCAATGAACTACCGAAACTCTCCAAGCTGGACACAGTGAGAACGATTATCCGCAATAGCCGCTGGCGTTGCGATCATGGCTGGGACGTCGATTTGGACGATGGCTCGTCTCACTACGAAATTTACAACAATGTTTTCCTCAACGGCGGCCTGAAGTTACGTGAAGGGTTTGGCCGAAAGGTCTACAACAACATCGCTGTCAACAATACGCTGCATCCGCATGTCTGGTATGACAACAGCCAAGACATCGTCACGGGCAACATCTGGATGGGCGGCTATCGACCTGCCGGCGGAATGCCAAAGGGCAAGTGGGGAAAGGAAGTCGATCGCAACTTGTTCACCAGCGAAGCGGACCGGAATCAATTCAGCCAGCACGAGTGTGATCAACATTCCGTCGTCGGTGATCCGATGTTTGTGGATGCTGAAAAGGGGGACTATCGCGTCAAAGAGGGATCACCCGCTCACCAGATTGGATTCAAAAATTTTCCGATGGATCAATTCGGCGTCATGAAACCCAGCCTCAAAGCCATCGCCCGAACGCCGGTGATCCCAACACTCAAATCATCGCAGCAAAAACCCCGCAGCAGAAACAAAAATCAACCAAATTTAAAGACCGCTGCGAAACCTCATGTCGATTGGATCTGGCTTGGCGCCACGCTGAAAAGTTTGACGGGATCTGAATTTTCCGCTTATGGAGTCAGCAAGTCGGACGGCGGCGTCGCCTTAGTCAATTCCCCGCAGGGATCCGAAGCAGCACGCCTGGGCTTGCAAGCTGGCGATGTGATCCAACAAGTGAACGGCAAAGCAGTCAAAACGGCGGAAGCATTGCTGCAAACGCTCGTCGAAGCAGGTCCCGCTCCCTATCAGCTCAAAATGGTGCGTTCCCAGCAGGCAACGGAAATGCGCATTGCCAAACATTCTTACGTGCAGACCGAAACCGCCGCTGAACTCAGTGACTTCAAAAAGCTTCCGCTCAAGGATGCCAAACAAAGCTTCGTCACTGCAAACCAGAACACCAACAACCAACCGCTGGCCACTCTCACCGATGGAAAGCTTGTTAAGGACTATGGCCCGGTTTTCAGCAACGGAATCCACCACGGAGCTTACAAATTAGATCTCGGCAGTGTGAAGCCGGTCACCGCTATCACGAGCTGGTCATTCAATCAGAGCGGAACTCGGGGCGGGCAAAAGGTTATCTTGCTGGGGAGTGCTGCCTCGAAGGATCCCGGCTGGGATTTGACTCAATTTACCCCGATTGGCAGCGTCGATACGGCGGGAAGACATGGCGAAATTTATACGGCTGCATCGTTACGCGCCTCTGCCGGCGAAACGCTCGGGAAATTCCGCTGGGTTGTCTGGCACGTCATCCCCGTCACCGAAAATGCAAATGGCGAGAACACCGCCTACCAAGAAGTTCAGGTCGATTTTTCTATAGATTGAAAAAGTGCCACTCGCGACGTGACAGCCTCACGCCCTGCGCACTGGCCAATTTGAGATCCTGCGGTCGCATCGAAAGCCCCAAAATCGCATGTTCCAATACGAACCGCTGCAGCAATCAGAAAGACGATGCAAACACAGGCAAACCAACGCCCACCGAGAAGGATCAAAGAACTTTGATGGGACCGCATGCCGTCATCCTCTCATGCCCGAAATAGGTTCACCGATAGTTTACAGCGTACGCACCTCAACGGTTCTGCCACCACCACAGGATGCCGAACTCGGAGCGTTAATCGCCCGCTGCCCCGAATTCCGCTGCCCCGAATTCCGCTGCCCCGAATTCCGCTGCCCCGAATTCCGCTGCCTGTCGTTGAATCCCAATCCAAAACGATCCTACGGCATTCGACCGCACGGCATTCGATGGCAACACTTTTTAAATGCAGCCGACTTAGGCTTCGTTGGCTTCCCTTTCTCCACGGCTAGTTAACTGAAAAACGGCGTTCCGCGGGTGGTCCGACGAAAAAGTCTTGAAAATCGGTGACCCGCTCAGCCGTTCCCTCCATGTCGTATTCATCGCTAACCAAACTTCCGATGTATCCCTGTAACTGCAAACCAGCTTCGGCAGTCGACTGGTGCGTTGCCACTTCACTGGCAAAGTTCAGCAGGTCATAAACACGGCACTTCGCGGGCAACACTCGTTGACGCTTTTGGGAGAATGCATCGAGATTAGCAATGCCGTACAGCTCATGCGGCCGACCGCTCATCGAATAAAAGCGTTTGAGAATACCATCACTGGTAAACCCATTACGCTTGCCAATCTCCAACAGCAACGAGTAGAGCGTCTGAGTCTCGCGAATCGATGCCCAAGAATTTTGCGCACTCTCAAATCGCTGCCAAAGTGCAGCGTAGCCATTATCGTTGTCGTAGGTGTCGAGCGCACGCGATATCCCGTGCAGAGGATCTTTGCCGGTATTGATCTGTGTGCGAAAAGCACGACTGTAGCCTACCGCACCGTTGGAGCAAAGCATTCGCAACAAGGAGAGATGGATCTTAGGCAAGCCATAGCCATCGATTGGTGTCTCCAGCACGAATCGATTCTGAAATTCGTCTCCGCCGATTTGAAATTCACCGTCGCCCGATGTCGGAACATGGGTACTGGAAATCACACCTTTGGAGTACTTGAGATTCTGCCCGTCATATCGCTCCAACAGAGCTTTGACCTCTTCAAAGCCTGTTATCGAACGATCGGGTGCCGTAGCCGCCAGCAAACTGCTGGTCGAATTCGGCTTCCGTTCAATGCAGTACTGAAACCGCTCACAGGGACTTTGCTCGGTAACACGCTCGAGAACTTCCTCGTAGCTAAAGAAACGGAACATCGAATCGGAGATCTGAAAGCGTTTAAAAAAAGACCGCCAGAAGCGTCGCGTGGGCGTCAACACCTCCCCGTCGAGTTCGATGCCGTGAACACGAGGCAGGCCCTGCTTGCTGCGTTCCCCCGTCATCACGGCAAGATCGCGGACACGAGCGGTACCATATTGGAAAGTAGTCGTCATGATCAGTGGTTCTCCAAGAAACAGAAAGAAAGGGTGATCGGGTGTTTAACCGTTGGTTGCAACGGTAGCGTGATTCGCAGAAACAGGAGTCTCGATATGCTGGAGACGTCCGCGGTTTTTGATCACATATTCCGGTAACTGTGGACGACAGTCAGCAATCAAGCGAAGCGTATGCGCACTGATCGCAGCGATCTTTTCGTTCAGCTTCAATGATCGCCAGCGACCATCCATCCAACAGTACTGCTCGGTTGGTGTGGCCGTCTTCGTAATTGGGTGGCGGGTGCTGCCACACTGCACGACCTGTTTGAATTTCAAGCGTTTATCTTTTCGAAAAACGCGGCCACACATCTGAATCGTGGCCCCTTTTCCCGAAGGACGACAGAAGACGGTCCGCAAGGAAGGACAATCAAATCCTTCCGAGAGGATAGCCATGCTGATCAGCACGGGAATTTTCCCCGCCGCAAAGTCTTGAATTTGCTTTTCACGATTGGAAGCTGCCGTAACCACTTCCGCATGAACCCCCGCTGTGGCTAACAGATCGCGACATTCCAAACACTGCTGGTAGCGATGAAAGAAGAGCAAAGACTTTCCCCATCGCCGCCGCTCCCGCAAGAATGTTTCGCTCACGGTGGCCGGTGTGTACTGTGGAATCGTGTAGTGGTGAAATCGACTGAGGTATCCCCCCTGAATCAATTGTTCAATTCCAACATCTCGATTCACCTGCTCGAAACAGAGCTTGATTTTGTCACTGCGGAAAGGTGTCGCGGTCAGCCCCAGCAATTTCTTGGGGCGGATGCGTGAATGCAATGATGCCATACTGCGAGCACCATCGTGCTGAGCCTCGTCGACAATCAAGAAATCAACCTTCGGTGGATCTCGATCAAACATCGAAATCAATTTCAGATCGACGTTGAATCCGCGTTTAAGATTCTCAGTTGCCGCCTGATTCAACAGATTGCGACGCATCGCGACCCAGCCAACACTCACTCCGTACTGCTGTTGCATGCACCGGGCTGCCAACAGAGCGATCACCGTCTTTCCGCTACCGGTTGGACTTTCAATCAAAACTGAATCAACAGGGGATCGCTGTCTGCCAAAACGATCCTCGAATGGGCTCGTGTACATTCCCAAAGTTTTTGACACCAACCGCTGTTGGTAATCGCGTGGCTCGATATCGAGCTCGCTGAGTACTTGCTGCAGAATGCTCAATGGACTGGACCTTTGATTCTGTCGAAGTTGAACAGGAAATGAGTGACGCGTGTGAACGAACCGATTTCAATCATGGCGTGCGAATCGGAATTGACACGCTTGGATTCGCCAAGGTTCAGCAGCATAGAAATACGCTGGGACACGTCTGGTCCAACCACGTCAGCAATTCGGAATCGGCCTCAGATTTTCCCAACAGAGGAATCTCCCTCGCTGTGATCACAGACTGATCAATAAGATCCCAGACTGATCACCAAGATCACAGGCTGATCACCAACGCGTGGCCCAATCACCACCGCTTCACGGTGCGACACTCGAACAGTCGCCCATCTGATCGCTAGAGGAAGCGGAAAGATGCGTGGTCAGAAATCGGACACAACCCGATAAGACATGCGAAAGAAATACGCTGAAGACCGAAGCACCACAGACGATCGCTCAGTCTTGAAAATCGGTTCGATTGTGGAGTGGACCCGAGCACGAATCAGGGGACCCGAGCGCGAATCAGGGGACCCGAGCACGAATCGGGGGAGGCGCTCGCGTGGACTTCAATTCGTCGAGGAAGCTCGCACACTCGCCTATTCGGAAAATGCAGCTCGCATGAACGACTCCGCTCAAATCTCACAAACTTCCCCGAACGCACCAGACCCGCGAGGCAAACAAGGAGCGCGACGAGGTGAGCGTCTTCCCCTCCTCGCCACGCTATTCGTCAATCGTCGTCTTCGGTGATGGGCTGGCAGCTAGCTTTGAGATTTTTTTGCGTCGAGTGCGCGCTGGTAATACTTGTGGGTCACCTTGTCTTGATTTTCCAGCAACCAGTCGATGGTTGGTTCACTATTCATCGCTTTATGAATCGCTTGAGCCATGGCGCGGCGATGGATATCGAACAACGCTTCATGATCGAGGCTCTCATCCTTGGCCGCGCCGGGGTTGAGCCACACCGAGCAGATGATCCCAAGATCATTTGCCTTTTCTTTTGGCAGATCCCCCGCGCGCACTGCATCGAGAACACCATTGGCGATTGCAGCTTGCACGGTGCCCATCAGAATATTGGTATAAGCCGAACTCTTCACCGTGACTTTACTGACCATCAAGGTTACCGGGCGTACCTGAATATCAGTGTCTAGAATCGCAAAAACCTTGGAGTGACCAGCCGACTGATTTCCGGTCAGCGTCGCGATTGCGGTGCCCACTGGACCGTCCAATTCACCAATCACCACTTCTGGCTCAGCCGCCGTAAAAGGAGGACCACCTGCGATCAAGCATTCACCAGTTCGCATCACGATTCGTTCGCTCATCATTTATTCCGCAATTCACAGGACAAAAGGTTTAATTCGATAACATACCGCAGATGCAACCAACGTCTACATCTGTTCCCGTCTCGAACACATTCTCCCAGGCAAAATATCCCCAACAATGAGCGAAGAAGGGCAATGAGCTAAGAACGACAACGAGCCAAGAATGGCAATGAAAGCTGATCTATTCGCCAGGCCGCATCCCCACCGGGAATCGCTGCGAGAGCCAGAGCCCCAGCAAAGCGGTTCCCAAACCCATCACGAATCTTGTCATTTCTGCCCAGTGGCGCGAATTCTCATCGGATCATAATCCGAAATGATGCCCCGCGTGATCGGCAACTTACCGACCTTTCGACCACCGACCGTTGAAGATTGAACGAAGGCACGTCGAAAAAAAGTGAGCCGCTCGAAAACTCCCCAGACCGCCCCACGATAAGTCGCGTGGTGCTCCGAACCGGCATCAATTCTAGATCTAGCGATCGCACCTCAAAAAAAATAGACCCACGAATCCTGATTGAGGACCATACGACTCGAAGATTTTGCGCTCCGGTTCATTTTCTTTCGTGCCGTATTATTCTGAGGTGCCAGTTTCAATATTCGCGTTGAGTTTACCTTGTCTAGAAAACGCCCTTCCATGCGCATCGTGTTGATCACCATTTTGGTTTTCGGCTTTGCCGGTGCGATTTACCTCAACCACAAACGCAGCAGATTACGTGCTGCAATGACGCAACTACAAAAGCAAGTGGGAGCGTGGGAAGTTGGAGACAAAAGCAAGGTCGTCATCGCACACATTCCTGTCGCCGAGGATGCAGTTCCACCAGGTGTCGACAACGCGTATGTGTGGCAATACCGCCTTCACCTGCCGGCGAATTATGCTACTTGCTACGATAGCACTTCCGGGTTGGTAAAAGCAGACAGGCCAGGGGGACAATCCAGGGGTTCCAGCTCATCGGGGCCGCTTAAAGAACCAGAACAAAGCCTCGTCACCATGGCCTTAATCGAAACAGATGGCCAATGGAAATACTGCACTCACCTTGGGGGATCCTCCAGCGTATCGAACATGCCGGCTGATTTCTCGATAGAATCGCTAGACGATTTCGTTGTCGAGCCAGTGGTCAACGAAAACGAGATCCGCGTCTTTGATGCCGATGAAGCGATCTGCCTATTTCGACTGCGTGAAAAGGTGCAAGCCACTGACGAAACTGGCAAGACGAAAAATGAACTGTACCGTGGTTGTGCGTTTTATCTCTTTAGCCAAGAACGGAAAGCGGATTTCAATGCGTGGGCGCGAGGCCAGCGAAAATCGATGGAGGCAACCCAGCCATGACTCAACCGCACGAGAATCAAAATGGCAGTGAAGTCATCGACTCTCAAGAGATTCCTCACAACGTCGAACAGCGGAACGCGAAAATCGGCCGGCAGTCTCGAGGCAGGCTCCGATTTGGCCTGCTGGAATTGCTGTTACTGACGGCCGTCTGCGCAACTTGGCTCACCGTGGCAATTGCCTATCGCCAGATCAACCAATTGCAGCTGGACATCCAGACACTGCAACCCATGACCACTGACCTGATCGTCATGGATGAAGGGGAACTAACCTTACGCGAGGTGCCGAGCATTTGGCACGAAATCGGCAGTTGGAAATACCACGCTCCGCCCGGAGCAGACCTCGAAATGAGATTCGCAACGGAAGGCCTCAATGACCTTGGTTTCCCAGCTAAATACCAGGCAGTGTCGCTACCTCAGGGACAACACAGTATTCACCTGAAGGTCACTAAGACCACCGAGAGCCATGACCAAGAAATCTACCTCGACGGCGAACTTGTCTTGCAAAACCAACATGCGTTGGCATGGCTGGACTCGATCGGCAGCACAGCACGCCGAGATGTGTCAGATCAGTCAACTTCCTATTCGGTTTCAGAACCGCTGAAGTTGCGAGATAAACGCTACGGGATTATGCATCCACTAAGAAAACACAAATCCAACGACCTACCTGATTTCTACGATAGCAAGGGAAACCTCCTATGGATCTCGCCGCGTTCGGAGGTCCAAGAACCTGCAAGTGAGTTCATCACTTGGGAACATCAGCAAGATTTCAGCTCTAACGTGATCGGTCATCGGCAAGGTGTTCGCGTCCGCCCTTATTCGAAAGCGGAAACAGCAGGACTTATCAATATTCAGCCGTCAATGAGCTCAGTCTTTGGCGACCAACGGAACCGCTACTGCTCCCGCCTTGGCCTTTCTGTTCGGCCCATTTTGAATGATGCCTCAGAACCGGAACTTCCGGAGGAACAGGCGAATTCGCAAATGCTCGATCGCACCGGAATCGCAATTTCCTATCGCAACACCATCGATCCACCAAACCCATTGGATGATCGCGAGGTGGACACGGTAACCAAGAAAGCGATCAGCGAAGACGGAAAACAGATGCGAATTTTCGCACACTATCCGAAATATCCATCGGGAGCTCAACCAATTGTCGAAATTCTGTTTGACGCCGCCTACCCAGATCGAATCGGCTTTCTACCGCACGCAGCACCCAAGAGTGCGCCGATGAAAGCGTGCCAATTTGTGACGCGATTTGGTGCAAGGTTTTTTTGGCGAGAAATCGAAATGCTTTCCGACGGCGTGGCGAATCAAGATGCCACCCCTCAGACGGCGGCGACTGGACTGGTCTCTCCAGTACCGCTCTCACAACTGTATCCTCAAATCGATCTGTCGAACCTCACCGAACCTGACTCTACCAACCCAAGTCAGTTTTCCTGGCAGCCAATCTCCCTGGATCGCCTGCCACGCGTCAAAGCGACAGACACCATCGCAGAGATGTTCAAAATGAGCCTGACCACAAATGTTCCTGATTCTTCAAAGCTGAAGTTTCCGACCGGCCTGGACGGGTGCATGCAATACGACGGTGTCCCAAATCGTCAAATTTGGTGGGTGCCAGCGGCGGCAGACAAACAATTCATCGAACCAGCGAGCACAATTGAGATTCGCGCGACATCCGTTTTCCCAACAACAGACATTCCGCTGGTTGGTGGCCCTGCAGTTGGAAATGTTCGCGTCACCGTGCCCATGCCGGCAACCGAACCTGTTTGGCTTGAAATTGTCGCAGAACCACTGGTGACACAATAAGCAAGAGATCGCATACCATCCCTCCGGATGTCCTCAATGAAGATCATGGTAAAAGCGATTACAGAACTGAAATGAAAACATTCTTATCTCCAGCCCTCCGATCTTCTTCCTTTCTGCTACTTTACAAATGAAAAACACGACAAAAACATTAGCACCGAACGGCCCACCAAAATCCGTATGACACCACGTGACAAGATGATCACCAACTTCACCCAAGAATCGGTGGATCCTGCGATACCACGCTCCCGTTCATGTGTTTTCGTGTCCGATTGTTCCGCGACGCATTTCTACTTCTCGCATCGAGGTCACATTGTTTAGAAAACACTCTCCCTTGCGGATTGTGCTGATCACCATTTCCGCTGTCGGAATTGCCTGCACGCTTTACTACAACGAGGAACGCAATCAACTCCGCGGGACTCTGACAGAACTGCAAAAGCAGGTAGGCGTGTGGAAAGTTGAAGACGAAAGCAAGGTCGTGATCGCACGAATCCCTGTCGCCAAGGATGCGATACCACCAGGCGTCGGAAAATGCCATTTATGGCAATACCGAATTCATCTGCCAGCGAAGTATGCGCCCTGCGTTTCCTCCACTTCCGGACTTGTAAAAGCAAATGCTCCGGGTGGCCAAGGTTCCCAAAACACTGGTATGTCAGGCCAGATCGCGGAACCAGAACAAAAGCTCGCGACGGTAGCCTTGATCGAAACTGATGATCAATGGAAATTTTACTTTCGCGTGGGAGGCAATTCCAGTTCGGCGAGTATGCCACCCGATTTTTCAATTGAAAGACTTGGCGATTTTGTCGTCGAACCAGTTGTCAGCGGAAATGAGATTGGCGCCTTCGATGCCGATGAGGCGATCTGCTTATTCCGCATTCGAGAAAATGAAATGGCGACTGATGGCCGCGGTAACATCATCAAAGATCTGTACGCTGGCTGCACTGCTTATATATTCAGCGAAGACCAACAAGACGCTTTCACAGAGTGGTCCCAGGGACAGCGAAACTCGATGAAGGAGACGCTGCAATGAATCAACCAAGCGAAAATCGAACTGCCAGTGGAGCCAGCGCAAATCAACGCCCCAACAGCGAGCTCGATCAGGAGCCAGCGACAACCAATCAACGGGCACGACGCAGCCTCCGATTTGGCCTGATGGAATTGCTGTTACTAACGGCCGTTGCCGCAACTTGGTTACCGGTCTTGATCGCGCAGCGACAGATCGCGGAATTGGAAGTGGATATCCAAACGTTACAGCCGCTTACCACTGACCTGATCGTCATGGACGAACAGAAACTGAACATCCGCGAGGTTTCCAGCATTTCGTCGAACATCAAGAGCTGGAAATACTACGGCCCTCCAAACGCAGACCTTGAGCTGAGATTCGCCACCGATGGGATCAACAATTATTCCTTCCCAGCCGACTACGAGGCAGTACCGCTCCCCGAGGGACGGCATGCCATTCACCTCAAGGAGGTGAATGATACCGAGGGTTATCATCGCGAATTATACATCGACAAGGAAATGGTAATCGAGCAACATCACCCATTGGATGCGCTTGCGAGATTCGGTAGTTCCATTCGATCGGATGTATCAGAGCAATCAGAAGAGTATTCAATTGCTGAACCGCTCAAACTGCGCGATCAGCGATATTCAAACAAGCATCCGCTGAAGGTGTACACGTCGTTTGATCTGCCTGTTCATCATGACAAAAAAGGGAACTTCCTGTGGATCTCACCGCGCTCGATCGTTCCCGAGCCAGCGCCAAAACTGACCGTTATTGAACACGATTCTCAGTTGACCACATTCGGACATCGGCAAGGAATCCGGGTGCGCCGCACCAACCAAACAAAAGTAGCTGGCTTGATCGATATCCAGCCATCGATCAGCTCCGTTCTTGGTGATCAAGATCGACGCGACTACTACCGGCTTGGCATTTCTGTTCGCCCCATTTTGGAGAGTGACTCGCGACCAGCGATCCCGGAGCAACAGCCGAACACAGAAGTGCCTGAACGTCCCGGCATGCCGATTTCCTATCGAGACACAATTACCCTGCCGAATGGCCCCGACGCCCTCATGAAAAATGGGCGAGTCACCGAAAACACGATCAACGAAGCGGGAGATCAAATGCGATTGTTCGCGCACTATCCCCGCTTTGCGTCTGGAGCTCAACCCATTGTCGAAATCCTGTTTGACGCTGCCCACCCAAACCGAATTGGATTTCTGCCACACGCCGCGTCTGGCAGCGAACACATGAAGGCGTGCCAATTTGTAACGCAATTTGACGCGAGATTCCTGTGGCGAAAAATTGAAATGCAGCCTGGCAAGGACACCGGTCCTGATGTCACTCAGGAAACGCTTGCTTCGGTTTCGCTGTCGCAACTCTATCCGCAAATCGACCTGACCAAATTCGCCGATCCAAACGGCGTCGCTGAATCAGACGCTCCTGATCCGACGCCGTTCCCTTGGCAGCCGATTTCCTTGGACCGCCTGCCGCGGTTCGAATCGCCCAACAACCTCGCTGATAGGTTTAAGATGAGCCTGATGACCGATGTCCCCGATTCCTCCCAGCTGAAGTTCCCTGCAGGCCTGGCAGACTGGCTTAAGTACGAAGGTGTTCCCAATCGCCAAGTTTGGTGGCTGCCGGCCGAGCAAGACGCGGCAGGAACACCGATCACCGTCGAAGTTCGTGCGACATCCCTGTTTCCAACAACCAAAATTCCACTGGTTGGTGGACCGGCGATCGGGAATGTTCGCATTACCGTTCCCATGCCAGCAGCAGAACCAATCTGGCTTGAAATCGTGGCTGAGCAACCCTTGGAACTATAGTGAAGCGATTGATCGATTACCTTGTAACCAAGTCGATCCTCGACTGTCTGGACCGACCAACCCTTCTACTTTAGACCACAAACTCCCCATCGAAGAAGAGCTTCTGAAAACGGCCTTCCGTCCACCCTCGCAAAGAGCATCGCTCGAGAAGAACATGCGAAAACGAATTCGACCTCGCCAATCGCGGACTTACGGTGTCCAGCGTCGCGATTTCCTGCGTTACTTGGCCGCCGTCTCAGCCATCCCAACCATTTCGTCGCGAAGTGATGGGCAAACCATCAACGAGCAACCTTCCTTTGACGGAAATCCTTTCTTACTGGGAGTTGCCTCCGGCGACCCCGAACCGGATGGCGTAGTGATCTGGACTCGCCTGGCAACAACGCCACTCGATGGCGGAGGCATTCCCGACGAACCAATCAGAACTCGTTGGGAAATCGCTACCGACGAGACATTCAATCACGTTGTCCGCAAGGGCGAAGCGTTGGCGATGCCACAATTGGGACACTCGGTGCATGTCGAAGTCGACGGATTACAGCCTTTTCGCTGGTACTTCTATCGATTTCATGCAGGAAAAGAAACGAGCCCAGTCGGTCGCACACGAACGGCACCGAACGTCGACCACGCGCCGCCAAGGGTTCGATTTGCATTTACATCTTGCCAACATTACGAATCGGGTTACTTCAACGGCTACCCCCACATGCAGCAGGAGGACCTTGACCTTGTGATCCACCTGGGTGACTACATCTATGAGTACGCCGGCGCGGAGAAGCGTCCGCGCAAACATCTTGGTGGCGAAATTGTGTCACTGAATGATTATCGAAGGCGGTACTCACAGTACAGGCTTGATCAAACGCTGCAAGAAACGCATCGACTGTTTCCGTGGCTCGTCACTTGGGACGATCACGAATTTGACAATAACTACGCAAACCTTGTCTCGGAAGAAGAAGGCATTTCCCCAGAATCTTTTCTGGCACGGCGGATGAATGCTTACCAAGCCTATTACGAATTTATGCCGCTGCGGCGAAGCTCTTTTCCACAAGGCCCCGATATGAAACTTTATCGCGGCTGTGAGTATGGTCGCCTTGCAAATTTTCACGTACTCGACACGAGACAATATCGAACCGACCAGCCAAACGGCGACCATCAAAAACCAATGGTGGGGAAAGTGTTTGATCCCAACGCAACCATGCTGGGGCAGCAACAGGAGAAATGGCTGATGAGCAATCTGCTACAGTCGAACTCAACCTGGAATGTCCTTGCCCAGCAGGTGATGATGGCCCCACTCAACCGAGGCGAAGGAGAAGACCGCCGATACAGCATGGATCAATGGCCCGGCTATGAAGTTAGTCGTCGACGATTGCTGCGTTTCTTTCACGAACGCAACATCCCCAATCCGGTCGTGTTGACTGGCGATATCCACGTCAACTGGGTGAACGATTTGCAACTCGATTTCGAAGACCCGAAATCGCCGATTGTGGGAACGGAATTGGTCGGAACCTCCCTGACCTCGGGAGGCAACGGTGGAAACATCATTCCTGAATACGTGCGAGCAGCCGAACAAAATGAGTTCGTCCAGTGGTACAACTCAAACCGAGGTTATGTTTCGTGTGACCTAACACCGAACACCTGGACCTCTCATTTCCGAACAACCCCGTTCGTCGATCGACCTGACTCACCGCTCATCACCAAAGCTTCATTCGTCATCGAAAAAGGCAAAGCTGGTGCTCAAAAAGCGTGACGCGACGGCGGAATTGGCTTCCTGACATGGTTTCGAGTCCCAGTCAGCGAGTCCCAGTCAGCGAGTCCCAGTCAGCGAGTCCCAGTCAGCGAGTCCCAGTATTGAGAGATTGCGAGACGGATTCCTCGCTTGCAAAATTGGAAGCGAGTGACTTTCCACTCCAGCCGGAAAGATTCTGCGAACTTTGGTATCTCTGAAGTTCATCCTCATGCATAGCTTCACGAAACTACATCCCATCAGCATCATTCGAAACGGAGCCTTCCTGTGGCACGAATTGACCGACGACGCTTTTTGAAATCAACCTCCGCTTTGGCGGCTACGACTTCGGTGGGATACTTTTCCAGCACATCGCAGGCTCGCAGTAATTCGCCGAATGAACGGCCCAAAATCGCGTTGATCGGCTGTGGTGGCCAAGGCACCGGTGATGGCAGGCGGGCGCTCGCCTTTGGCGACATGGCCGCCGTCTGCGATGTCGACACGTCGCATTCGGCCTACACCAAAAATGCTTACACCGGCCGAATGGCACGGCAAGGGAAAGAGATAAAAATCGATGTCTATGACGACTACCGCGCGATCATTGATCGGAAAGACATCGACGCGATTATCTGCGGAACCGTCGATCACTGGCATGTAAAAATTGCGGCCGAGGCGCTGAGAGCCGGGAAGGATGCCTACTGTGAAAAACCGCTGACACTGACCATTGATGAAGGTCGAATTATCTCAAAAGTTGTTGAAGAGACTGGCCGAATCTTACAAGTCGGGACGCAACAACGCTCCGATGAACGCTTCCTGAAAGCCGTCACCATCGCCCATTCTGGACGCCTGGGAAAAATCAAAAAAGTAACCGTCGGCCTCAATCACAATCCGTTCAGCAAGCCACTGCCGGCTGTCAGTGCACCCGCCACATTGAACTGGGATCGCTGGAAAGGGCCGACCGAGGATGTTCCCTATCGCTTTCTGAAAAATGGCAAGGATGGGCAAGAGCTCGTGCGAAATCTTGGCGACGGTGGCATCGATGCCTCCAATTGCCACAAAGAATTCCGCTGGTGGCTGCAATACAGCGGTGGAAAAATGACCGATTGGGGTGCGCACCATGTCGACATCGCGCAGTGGATCATCGACCAGTGCGGACCGGGGCAAGGCCCCACATCGATCAAGCCAATCATGGTTCAAGCAAAGGTGCCGTTTGACGAAAATGGAAACCCGACTCTCGATGACCGCTACAACGCACCGCATCGATTCACCGTGCACGCTCATTTCCCGAATGAAGTTTTGATGGAAATCACCAGTGAAGGCCGCAATGGGATTTTGGTCGAAGGCACCAAGGGACGCATCTTTGTCAATCGCGGCACAATCGCTGGCAAGCCGATCGAAGATCTAAAAAACAACCCGCTGCCAGGCGGCTGGCTGGAGGATCTCTATCGAGGCAACCTCGTCGAACATGTCAACAACTTCTTTGACTGTATCGCCAGTCGCAAGCAACCCGCCTCTGATGTGTGGTCTCACGTCGCCGCGATCAACACCTGCCACCTCAGCAATATCGCCATTCGTTTAAATCGCGAAATCGAATGGGACGCGGCTTCCCAAACGATCAAAGGGGATGCGACAGCCAATGCGATGCAAGCCAGGGATTTCCGCAAAGGATATGAAATCGAGCTGTAAGTAGAGCACTGCATTTCGGTGTGCACCGGTGGTTAACGTGCTGTCGAGTATCGGTGGGGTCCATTTTGCCGCGTGTCGGTGGGGACCGTATTGCGATCCGCCGGTGGCTAGCGCCACGCCGATCATCGGTCGTTAACGTGCTGCCGCATACCGGTGGCTAGCGCCACGCCGATCATCGGTCGTAAACGTGCTGCCGCGCACCGGTGGCTAGCGTCACGCCGATCATCAGTCGTTAACGTGTTGCCGCGTACCGGTGGCTAGCGCCACGCCGATCACCGGTCATTAACGTGTTGCCGCGTACCGGTGGCTAGCGCCACGCCGATCATCGGCAGCCTGCGCGGCCCAACTGGCCGGGCGCTCAAACAGTGGTCACTCGGTTACTGATCGCTGTAAGAAACAGTCGTGGTACCGAGCGTGCCTTCGAAAGCGAATGGTGCCTCATCAAAGTACTCGATCGAAACTGGCGATCCCCAGTCGAAACCAATGTCCAGACAATCATTCGCAGTGAAAGTCAGTGGCGCAGTCATTGGGACAAGTCCCCCGGCCACGGCTTTGCCGTTCACGCTGATCTGCACATCAAGCGGTGATGCAGGGGCAGGCTTGACAAGTCGCGATTTGACTTCGATGACCAAGTCACCGGTTTCAATTGGCTGCTTGGACCGAAAGCGAGTCCGCTGAACCTCAAAAAGGTTGTATTCATAGACGAGGTAGCCATCTTTCATAAAGAGCGACAACCCACCTGAAAAACCCCCGAGAGCGTATAGCACACCGTTCGCTTTTTCGGGCACGCTGGCTTCGATGCGGACATCGTTATTGAACTTTCCTAACTTGGGAGCCGCGAACTCAGGCATCCGCTCCATCGGACCGCGAAACGTCCATCGAGTGAACGGTGTCGCTGGAGCATCCTCGGGATGAAAGGCAACGGTCCAAAGACCGCCACCGATTGGAAGATCCTTATTTTTTGTCGCCTCGACCAGGAACAGGCTCTTCAGTTCCGCAACCTTCTCTGGCATCTCTTCGGCGAGATCATTCGCTTGGGTCCAATCTTCTTTTAGGTTGTAGAGTTCCCAAGGGTCATTCTCGGGATTCCACTCAAGAATCCCTGCTGGTGTTCCGGGAACCCAGGGGGTCCGCGGACCGAAGGTACCTGCAAACCAACCATCGTGGTAAATACCACGACTGCCCATGATGTCGAAAAACTGCGTTCCAGTCTGTCCTTTTGCCTCAGGGTCATCGAAGGTGTAAGCCATGCTGTTGCCATCGAGCGAATCCTGAAAGATTCCATTCACCGTTCTAGGTGGTGTGATATCAAGGATCTCGTAAATCGTCGGCGCGATATCAATCACATGGTGAAACTGGGACCTGACAACGTTGTCGTGCTTCAGTCGAGCAGGCCAAGACACAGCCATCGGCTGTCGAGTCCCACCGAAGTGAGCCGCCACAAGCTTCGTTGATCGATACGGGGTACTGCCGGCCCACGCCCAGCCGGCGTGATACATGTTGTCAGTCTTGGGGCTTCCAAGCACATCGAGCCCACCGAGTTCATCCAGGGCGCGGAGGTGATCTTCAATTTTGGTTGGAATTCCATTCTGTGCCAACAATTCGCTGATTGTCCCGTTTTGCCCCTCAGCAGACGAGCCATTATCTCCCCATATGTAGAAGACGAGGGTATTGTCACCCCGTCCCTGTTCCTCAATCTCGTCGAGGATTCGGCCAACTTGATGATCGGTATGCTCGACGAAGCCCGCAAAAACCTCCATCAAGCGTCGCTGAAACGGCTTCTCGCTCTCTGGGATCGAATCCCACGCCGGCAACGACTCGGGGCGTGGCGTCAACTGCGCGTTTTGAGGAATCCAACCCATCTCCTTGGCGCGTATGAACGTCCGCTCACGATAGGCGTCCCAACCGTCGTCAAATCGCCCCTTATATTTGTCGGCCCACTCTTTCATGACGTGGTGGGGCCCGTGGGCACAACCTGATGCCCAGTACATTAGAAACGGCTTTTCAGGAGAGAAGGATTGCTGTTCACGCAACCATCGAATCGCGTCATCAGCCAAATCCTCGCTTACATGGTAGTCTTCGCGATGGAGTTCACGAGGATTGACGGGAACTGTATTGCGAACCAGGTGTGGCTCATATTGCGAAGCCTCTCCCGCTAAGAAACCGTAAAAGTATTCAAACCCATAGCCGGTAGGCCAGCGATCAAAAGGCCCCTTCGAAGTCGTTTCCTCCGCAGGTGTATTATGCCACTTACCCCATGCGGCAGTGTTGTAGCCGTAGTCTTTCAAAACCTCAGCGATTGTCGCGGAAGTCTTCGGAATCGCCCCGCTAAAACCATCCCAATCATTGGCCAGTTCGCAAATCTGCCCGTTTCCGACGCGAGTATGATTGCGTCCTGTCAACAAAGACGCACGCGTCGGTGAGCACATCGCTGTGGAATGAAAACGATTGTAAGAAATCCCAGCTTGGGCAACCCGGTCGAGCGTCGGCGTGGAAATCTCGCCACCGTAGGTTGAAGCCGTCCCTGGACCGACATCATCGATCAAGACGATCAGAATATTGGGGGCATCCTCCGGAAGTCGGCGAACCGGAACTCGCTTCTGATGCGTCGAAGTCTGGATCGTCAACCCAGCCTTCGAACTCGAGGGGGTTGGTGGAAATGGAAGCGACTCCTGAGCGGATGCAGGCACCACAATCGGAATCAGGGCAGCGATGAAAAGTAGCCAAAGTCTAAACACAGCAAGATCTCTCGTTACAAAGAATAGTTTTATACGCTGATGAAAAGACTGCTCCTCACCCGATGAGCAGATCAAATTCAAGCCGCGAGCGTATTAAAACTTGCGATCGCAGATCGTCAAGATTCGATTTCCATTTCTGACAGAATGTCAGTTCCTGACAACGCTCAACCGCGTAATAACCGCAAATCTTGCGTAGAAACCTCAGCAGCGAATGTCGGCCGCCCCCCCCACTCATCTCGCGAGTCCCCACATTCACTACATTAAACCTGGCACGGAGCTAGCGAAACTTCGCCTGGCGTCGAAGCTCAATCCCGCTTATCAACGTGGTGCCCTTGATCGCAGTCAGTCCCAACGTGAATGCCCCGTCACTGCCAACATCAATGCCCGTCCTGTGAATGACGACACCTTTCATCGGTACACCAGAGACAGCAAGTAGGTCAAATCCGCTCAACACCTCCATGCCTTGCAGCTGCACGTTCTGCACCCGTTCACCAATCTTGCTACCTGCAGGTCCAGCAAAATAAAGCGCCACGTCGTATTTGCCCGGCTTCAAATCGTTGACAACCACCGACCGGAGTCCCTCCGCCATCGAAGCGGAGACCCAAGGCCGCGGATCCTCTTGGCTAATCCACAAGCTGTGGTAGTACCGATAAGTCACATCGACTGGTGATAGCTGAACATTAATCGCTGGAGAGGGTCCACCAACCGAAGGATAGTCCAGCCAAAGCGTCCCTTCCCGAGTCATCCGATCACCGGGTGCACCAAAGTTCACCCCAATTCGCTCGATCGAATTCGCCGCTATCTTCATATCACCCCAAGATGCCCATTGCTCGAACCGCTGTGGCATCGGCACCAATGATAGCGCCGATGGCAGAGGATAACTGCAAGTGCAACCCTCATAAAAATACGGCACATTCAGTAATCCACCTGATGGGATGATACTGTTCGTGCAGCCGCTGCGTGGACCACTTAAAAATACCGTGCCACTTTCGATTGTCTTGTCGTAATAAGCGGGCGTACCACTTCGCAAGGTATACAACAGGCCATAATCCACACCACCATCGCACCCATAGGTTTTGGGAAAGACGCGGGGTTCCACTAGTCCGGTCAGTGGATTGATTCGCTGACCGACAACCGGTTGCTTGGGCTTATTCGGGTTGGCTTGCCGTGGAGGTCGATACTGACTCGGCTCCATTTTTGTCGCATCACTTGGCAACAATGTTCTTCGCAGTTCAGCTTTCTCGTCATCAGCTAAGATGCGGCCGGTATAGATGTCCGACAGTGCAAATGGCAAAAGTGGATAGTCCATCTTGTTGCTGCCGGTAAATCTTTCACGCTGCCAATCCTTGGGCCGAGAGATCATTACGTCATCGATAAATCTCGGCTGTGGCGATCGCTTAAAGTGCGCCAACGAATCATCGAACCACAACACTCCTAATGGAAATCGCACCAAGGCATCTTCGCTAGGAGCCCAATTGCCGGCATATTCCTGTGCACCGGGTGGAGGACCAACGCGGCGGACAATCGGCTGACCGTTGAGCGACTCACGCACAAATTGGCCCTGATCCAGCTCCAGCCCAGTTGCTTCAGCTCGTGCGATCATCGCTGTCCCCATCGCAGCGACACCACCGAACGGATGCAAGGCTTGTAATGATGGTTGCTGCTCTTCGCCCGCTCGCTCGGTCGTAATCAGCGTTGCGAGATAAGGCGGTAAATCCAAAGTGCTGAAATCGCAATGAATGACGGCAGCTCGTGAAGCAGGTATCCCGGCGGCCTCAAGTGATTGACGGAGACCTTCAACTCGCTCGAAGCTGTCATCAAACGCGACTATTTGAAACTTCGATTCTTGAACAAGCGCCCGCACCAGTCCACCATCCGTGATT
>JARGNK010000082.1 GCA_029213145.1 Rubripirellula sp.
CAGTGAGTGAACGGTCATGAATCAAATTGTGCCATCCGCGCTGTTGCCTGACACCGTTGTGTTGGTCAGTGTGATTTGGCCTGTTGTGGTTGCTAATCCACCACCGTCCTCAGCGGCTTGATTTGCGGCAAGCAAGCTGTCAGTGATGTCGACCCGTCCAGCCCCAGTGGCAATCCCACCCCCATCGGTTATCGCGCGGTTACCGCTGATCGTACTGCGACTAAGCGTGACCTCACCGCTATCATTGAACAGCCCACCACCATCACCATATTCAGCGAAGTTATCTTCGATGGTGACGTTCGTCAGTGTGAGCCTGCCCGACTCGTTAAAGACCCCGCCGCCAGAATAACCAACTTCGTTTCCTGATATTTCGCTTGCCGAGATCGATACATTTCCGGAGATGTTGTACAAGCCACCGCCACTATCGGCCGTATTGCCACTGATCGTACTCCCAGAGATCGTGACGTTCCCTTCTCCGCTGTAGACACCGCCGCCGTAGTAACCTTCTTGTGTGACGCGGTTACCAATCAGACTGGTGTCCGTGATGGTCACCTCACCACTGTTTGGACTGAAAAGGCCGGCCCCCGAGCCGTAGGATTGATTGTTCTCAATTCTGCTGAAAGAGATGTTGGTGTTACCATCTTCGTTGTGGATTCCGCCGCTATCACCAAAGGAAGCAGTGTTGCCGGAAATGGTAGAAGAGGTAATGACAAGATTGCCATCGAATTCGCTGTAAATCCCAGCAGCATTGTTGGCGGTGTTTCCCGTGACCACACTTTCGCGCAACGTCAGGGTCCCGGAACTTCGAAACCGAATTCCAGCTCCGGCATTAGCGTCGAGCCGACCTCCGGTGATCGTCATCCCCTCGAGCGTGACATCGCTCATCAGCGAATCGATATCGATCACTCGAAATTGGTTCGCCGCACTCGTAGCGGCTCGTAGCGTCAGTTTGTCGGCGTCCGGGCCAATGATTGAAACCGAGTCGGTGATCAGCAACGAACCCTTATCGCTGTCGAGGGTAATTGTCCCCGTCAAACCGGGGGCGAATGTAATGGTATCTTCACCAAGCGTTGCGTTCGCGGCGATCACCGCGTCACGCAGCGTACAACCATCCCCGTCGCACGTACCGTCCCCTGAATCAGTGAGGTCAACAACCGAGAAACTCGCCAGCATTCGTCGGTTTTCAAGAGACTGCAACAGGGTGCGACGCCTGTGAAGCCGCCGTCGCTCGCGCGATAGCTCTTGAGACTGTTGACGTGACCGGCGCGCAAGGGATTTTAGTACGCTGGAGAGCATGAGAAGATCATCAGAAGAGGAGTTGCGACGCCTCCGAGCGTGCACCGCTTGAACGTCGATCTTACTAAAATACACGGCCGGCATTGTGCCTGGCAAATAAACCGGCAAAACACTAGCACCGGTTTGGACGGTTGGAGTCGCACCCAGGTTCCAAATTTGTCCGACCTTACCCCTCTGTAGAGATGTGTTGATGATTCATTGTTTCCGACGCCTGCTGTACTTGATTGCCGGACTGCTGATGGGGCATGCGGTGACTGCGGCCAATCCAGACCGGCCAAATATCGTCGTGATTGTCTGTGACGACATGGGGTTTTCAGACATTGGTTGCTATGGCAGCGAGATTGAGACTCCGAATCTAGATCGTTTGGCGGCGGGTGGATTGCGGTTCGTGGATTTCCACAACAATGCGAAGTGCAGCGAAACACGAGCGTCTATCTTGAACGGGTTGTGGCATCAACAGTCCAGGAACTTGAAACAGCCCGGGCATGTAACGCTCGCAGAGGTTCTCCGTGGTGCCGGTTATCGAACGCTGATGAGTGGCAAATGGCACGTTGCTGATACACCACCGCAGCGTGGTTTCGATCGCTATTTCGGTTTCCTGAGTGGTGCGATCAACTTCTTTACCGGAGCCGACTGGCAGACGGGCGAGAATCTCATGCGTCTCGGTGAACAGGAATTTCAGCCGCCTGATGATTTCTATTCAACCGATGCGTTCACCGATTACGCGATCCAATTTATCAACGAATCAGAAAAGCAAGGTAATCCGCGGCAGCCTTTCTTTCTTTACCTTGCGCACAACGCACCCCACTTTCCATTGCACGCCATGCCGGCCGACATTGCGAAGTACCGTGGCCGCTACCAAGAGGGTTGGGATGTCATCCGAGCGCGTCGACAAGAACGCTTGAAAACCTTGGGTGTGATCGATTCCACATGGCGTTTATCCGATCGCGATCCGAAAGTTGAATCGTGGGACTCGTTGAATCCAACCGAGCAACAATTCTTGATCCCGATGATGGAAGTGTACGCCGCCATGGTCGATCGGTTGGATCAGAATATCGGTCGGCTAATGGATCACCTGCAACGCACCAACCAATTGGACAATACGCTGATTGTCTTTTTCTCCGACAACGGAGCGTGCCCCTATGAGCGGTTACGCAGCCCCGGCGTTCAACCGGGACCGGCGAACAGCGATATTGCATACGATGCACGCTGGGCAAATATGTGCAACACTCCGCTGCGACTGTACAAGCAGTATGCTCATCATGGTGGAACGCTCACGCCTATGATCGCGCATTGGCCGGCTGGCATTCAAGCACGCGGCGAAATCAGTTCCTTCACCAGTCACTTGGTCGACTTGATGCCGACCGCCGTCGAATTGTCGGGAGCCGAATACCCCACTGAGTGGAAGGGGGAGAGTGTTTTGCCGATGGAAGGCGTGTCATTGGTACCGGCGCTAAGTGGAAAGCAAACGCGAGATTCACATCCACTGTTTTGGGAGTTCTCCGGCAACCACGCGATCCGCGACGGCGATTGGAAGCTCGTTGCCGAGCGAGCCAAAGAATGGGAGCTTTATCACATCACCAAAGATCGCAGTGAAACCATCGACCTGGCAGCTCAGAGGCCAGATTTGGTGACGCAACTGGCAAAGAAATATGACGAATGGGCCGCACGCACCGGCGCGAAGTCTCATGCAAAGTGTCGAAAATCAAAGCCATCGACCCAGTCTCAACTATTTGATTTAGAAGCAATCCAATAGGCCTCCTCGTGAGGCTTCATTGGTCTTGCTGCAATCGAGGCCTGACGAACCGCCTCGTCCAGGTACGTGTCACTTAAAGCAGATTTTGCATTCGGGCCTGCGGATCCTTCGCATGGTTCGGGGAAAACCCTGGATGGCCAATCTGCTAGCTGCAGACTGTCTGCTGCAATCAGCTTGCTGCAATCAGCTTGCCGCAGAATGCTTGCCGCGAAATGAGTTGATCAATGCGCCGGGACAGACGTCATTTGCTCTGGAACACGGGCGTTTGGGCACACAGTCGTTTGGGCACACAGTCGCTTGGGCACACAGTCGCTTGGGCACACAGTCGCTTGGGCACACAGTCGCTTGGGCACAGAGTTGCTTGGGCACAGAGTTGCTTGGGCACACAGTTGCACCGCTGCGCGGGAACACCGCTGGAAGGTCGATTCGCTACCGGATTCCTTCGCGGCGTAGCGTCAGTTCTCTGCGAATCGTTTTGCCACTAACGAACTGGTTGGGAACCAAGCTGTTTTGATCAAGCGGGACTTCGATTGAAACCGAAACTTCCCTAGTTGCCAATCCAAAGATTTCGGGTGTCACCTCGACGTGTGCGTTATCCACGCCAATCGAGCGGAGAACCCTGCGGGCTTCGGATTCAGCTTCCTGTGCCGTAGCGCCCGTAACGCTCCCGACGCGGCAGCCTGCATAGACCGCGTTATCGACGGTGTGTCGCACCATGGCGACACGGCAAAATTCAAACCCTGCAAAAAATATCAAGATCAGGACGGGTACCACGATCGCGAACTCGACCAGCATTGCGCCAGCATGTTGCTTTCGGATCATAGTGAGTTACCTGTTAGTGAAACGTAGTGGTTGGAGTCGGTGCAATTGTCGTGGCGTGGCGGGACGCAACCCATCTGTCAGTGATGTCTCTTGCTCGTCTGGTTTTTTAAATTTCCAGGGGATGTTTTGCCCATTGGTTGAGTCATCATCGTGCTCAACGAATTCGCGAGCCTTTGAAAAACCGGTTCGAGGTCGGCGCCATGCTCGGCATGAAAGTGGCGTCCGTTTCCGAGTTCTGCGATTCGCTGCATTTCATTCTGATCGGTATTGGCGCCGCAGGTAACCGTCATGACTTGAATGCCGTCCGCACCCAAGGAGGCAGCTAATGCTTTCGGGTCGGTTCTTGTTTTGGACACTCCGTTAGCGATCACGATCATGATCGGTTGGATCCACGAGCGTTGATGACTTTGCTTCAATATCCGTTCTGCCGCCAGCATTCCCTGTGTGACGTTAGCGGACCCACCGATTTCTAGACAATTGATGGCATTGGAGATCTCAGGGAACTGATCGGTAAGATCGACATCGGCTGATGCTTGCTGGCTGTACGAAACCAAACCAACTCTCTCGTGCGGTGCAGTGGTTGAGAGGACAGACGAAAACGACTCGATCGCCTGCTTCACTGCTCTAAGGTCTTCGTCCGACATCGCTTCGCTTCGATCGACGACCAAGACGATATCGCGTTCCACATAGGTCGCGGTCGCAGATGATTTGGGTGCGAGAACAACAGCACCAAAAATCCTGCTGAAAATCAAGGGGCTCGAGCCTACGGGAGGCTCGAAATTGTGTTTCCCTTGCACAGAAACACTGTTGTAGGGGGTCTTCGCGGGCTCGAACTTCAGTCGCCCACTACCCAATTCGGCGGTGCGGCCAAATTGAATGTCACTCGTCTCCAAGTTCAAGGGATTGCCGTTGACCTGATTGGAAGCGGCAAGCTCTTGGCCGCGGATGATTGCGAGTTCTAGATCTTGCGTATCTGCCAGCGTTCCAGCGATCGCCTTGGCGGCGGCCTCGGTGGCTGTGTTCATCTCCGTTTGCGTCAATTGCATTTGCGCGCTGTCGATTGAAAATGTAATCGCCAACATAAATCCAATCATCATGATTGCAATTTGGACCAGCATCGCTCCGCGACGAGCGTGGTTGATGAGATTAAGTTGGGGTTTTATCGGCTGTTTCATTCTTTCAGCATCACGACGCGGGTGGTCAGGATTTGATTGGTTCCCAGGTGCCCAAGAAGTTGGCTGTTCGATGCTTTGCAGACACTGACTTCCATCACAATCTCATCGCCTCGTTTGGCCTGGGCAGCCTCACCATTGGGAAACCGGATCTGCACATCTTTAATTTTTCGCGAGGACAGGATCGACATTGCGATCTCGGCGCCATCTGCATTACTCGAGCCAACGCGAATGGTCTCACGAACCCCTTCGTAAGCCGCCACGTTGAGTGCCTGCTTCAGAAAAATCAAACCGGAGGCTTCAATCGTTCCGAAGACCAGCAGGATAATGACGGGCAAGCAGACTGCCATCTCTACAGCGGCAATCCCAGGACGTTTACGCCGTGATTGCATGGAGCCGATAGGGCGAACTTTCAAGCTTCTGAGTTGGGTGAAAATGGATGGATTCACTTTTCGTCTCGGGCGTCCGTTTCAGGTTGATCAGGCGGCGTCTCGATTTGTCCTTTGCGAATCAACGCTTGATTGAAGTCGTCGGCGATCTCTTTCCAGAAATCGTTGCTGCGAAAGCGAAGTGGGCTGACCGCACGTCCTTCGGAGGCGTCAGCCAAAGCGTGCCGCAATCGCAGGATCGGGCCGGCGAAACGGTTTGTCAATTTGAGAGTGTCCCAGACAAATGCTGGGATCAACGCCATCGTGATGATGAAAAAAGGCATGAAGCGGCGGACAGTATCAGCGAAAGTCTGACCCCAATCAGCATCCGGTTGCTCAAACAAGCGAATCCAGATCATCAATGCGACCGCATTGCAGACGAAAAAGATTGACCAGTGAACGGCAACCTTGCGGAGGATTCCAAGCTGGACATCGGGGTCCACAAGCTGCTTGTGGCGACGAACGGAGCTAGACATGAAACGCTCGATAATCTGCGTGTATTCGGTATTGGTGCGGAAACACCCAATACGAATCTACGCTACGGATCGGAGCGGCGCATCGCTGCTCTGAAGAATCAAACCCCCGCAAGCAGTGATCCAATTGGCAGAACCCGAAGAATCATCAGCACGTGTCTTTAGCAACTGGAGTAAGTGCGGCTGTCCTTCAAATACCACAGTTGATGGATTGGCCAGAGATTGGATCAACGAGAGGGTGGATCAGCCAGAGGTTGATGAGTTGTGCCCAAGTTGCTTCCTGAGCTGAGAGCAAGTTCGCTTATCCAGGCTAGGACGAAGAATCGAAACTTTGCCCCAGGCATCATCAGAGTGAGGCATCATCAGGGTGAGTCATGATCAGGGTGAGTCATGATCAGGGTGAGTCATGGGGGATTTGCGGTGCGATGCTCCCGTTTCAGGCAGGAACCCCAGTTGCCCAGGCTGCAAAGGGTTTCCCGATCAAGCCATTTGCAGTCGCGGCAGAGGAGGAAAACCGGCCGGGATTGAATCAGATCAAAAACTGCGGCTACCCGGCCCATTTCAGATGGGGCATCGTTATGATGTTTCGATGGCTATTCGAATGCCTACCAACTCTTGCCTAACAATCGATGAAGGTCCTTACTGATGCGCCGAATGATGATTTGCCTGCTGCTCTGGACGGGCTTGGTTGCCTCCTTTGTTTCCGCCCAGACACCGGTCAGCCATTCCTTTATTGGCTTTGGGAAAGCCAACGGCGTGGTGATCGTAAACGAACAAAAGGAAGTGACCTGGAAACTCGACATGCCCGCCAGTGATGGCTGGGTGTTACCCAATGGAAACGTCCTGTTAGCCCTTTATGGGACAGAACGTTTTCCCAACGGTGGTATCGTGGAGGTCGATCGTGAATCGAAGGAGTTTGTGTTCGAGTACCAAGGGCAACAAAAAGAAACCAGCACGGTCATTGTCTTGCCGAACGGGAACTACCTACTAGCAGAACTGGGACCGCAACCGCGGGCAGTGGAGATCGATCGCCGGGGCAAAGTTGTCGGGTCGACGCCGCTGCAGTGCCAAGCGAAGAATTTTCACATGCAAACCCGAATGTTACGCCTGTTACCCAACGGCAACTACATCGCCCCGCATTTGTTGGATTTTTCAGTCAAAGAATACGTTCCCAAGACTGGCAAGGTCGTGAAGGTCTTTCCAACCGATGATCGCGGACGGGACAAAAAAGATTGGCCGTTTACTGCAATCCGACTCGAGAACGGAAACACGTTAATCGCATGCACCAATGGAAATCGAATTATCGAAGTGAATGCCGAGGGTGAAACAGTCTGGAGCGTGACCAATGAAGACCTCGGTCAAAATTTGTTTGATGACGCCTGCGGAGCGCAACGCTTGCCGAATGGGAATACGGTCATTTCCAGTTATCACGCCAAAGGTGATAGCGTCAAATTGTTCGAAGTGACGCGAGACAAGAAAGTTGTCTGGACTTACAGCGGCATGAACGCCGGATTTCATCACTTTCAGATCTTGACGACCAACGGAAAAGCGATCGCAAATAACACGATGAAATAACCGGCGAGTACGGGAAGGCTCGCGCGGCCGATTGGTTACCGTCGCCGCGCGGGTGAGGCCAGCCGGAGGCTCCCGTAATCTCGCCCGATCAGCGGGGGCGGATTCCACAGCCATTGGGTTGGGAGCAATAGCGTCTTAAGTCGGTTCAGCATCTAGTGCGTCATCACGTAGACGATAATATTGATCGCAATCGGGTAGGACCAGCGTTCAGAAAACTTTTCGTAGTACGCTTTGTTTTCGCCTTCGCGTTCCCAACCGTCTGCCAGATCGTTGTTATGGCATAGCAGAATCAAGATTTTTCCGTTCTCGTCATGGTAAGCGAGAAAATGCGGATCGGGGTCGGACATGTCGCCATGCCATGGTTCGATGTCCAGGCCTTGACTCCAAGCATTGATGCTCGGCACTTGCGGCTTTTCCCGCAAATCGTAAACGGTGTGAAAGATCGGATGGGACAACGGCAGGTCCACCGGCGCGACTCCGGGAAGCACTCTCGACAGCTCAGCCGTTACGTTTTCGAGATACTCTCGCCCCCAAAAATCATCCACCATCAGAAATCCGCCGTTGCTCAGATAGTTTCGCAGACTCTCAACCTCATCGGTGTTCAGGTACATCTTTCCGGGCGAGCTCATGAACGCAAACGGATAGTCGAGAAGTCTTTCGTCGTTAATATCGAGGACGAGTCCGTTCGGGGAGACATTCAATGATGTCAGTTGCTGCAGGCGATAAGACAAGTTGAGATCAGCATCTGGATAATCTCCGCTCCAGTGCGTTCGGAAATGATTCTGTGTGGAGCGGTAACGCAGGCGAACGAACGTGAATAGTTCCGCAGGGAAGTCGCTGCGTGTTTCCCAATTCGGTACGCCTTCTCTGCCGACAGGTCGACGTAGCGGTGGATTGGAGCCATCTCGCATCACCTGACCAAACACGCTCAGCCCGCAACCAACGAGCAATAGTCCAAGCATTACTTTGAGGCGCGTCGGGCATTTGAATGGGGTTTGCAAATTCATTCTCGACTAACATTCCCCGGTGATGCCAGGTTGTCTCACGATTCGACGCCCTGTGCGTGTGAGGTGCCGTCTCGGTGGGGTTTTGCGGAAGCTTTTGCCCGAGCGGTGCAAAACATAGCCGAGCATTAAACACCGCAACCCGTCAAGTTTCAAGCATTTGCGATTCACGCATCTAGATCGAAGAGCGTAGCGTGTCGATCGTCCCGCGAGCCCTGCGCAATCCGAACGGACCAGTGTTAAGCATCCCAACGGGCCGGTGTTAAGCGTTTCAAAGAATCAGTGTTAAGCGTTTCAAAGGATCAGTGTTAAGCGTTTCGAAGGACCAGTGTTAAGCTTTTGATTCGTTCGGGCGGATTGGAGAAACTTTACACGCTCTTCATGACCAATGACCAGGGATGCCGAACGAACTTCATCGCTGGAACGGCGAATCTCCGTTTCCAGTTCGGCTGTTTTTTTCATACGCAGGTCAGCCTTCGCCAATCGATTGAGGATGCTGTTTATCGAAGACAAATAGGCACACCGAACGGTGCGATGAGCCCGCCTTGGCGTGACTCCTTCTAGTTCTAGGGACGTTGCTCCCCGCTAAGTCGAATAACGCCTCGGAACGCCGCTGCGTGTCACGGTTGCTGATTTAGCGGCGTTTCTGTTCGACGTACGTTGCCCCATTGTCGGTCGGCAACGTACCGTGCCAGTTCAGCAAAACTTTTGTCAAACGGCTAACTTGATCGGGAAACTGACTTGCCAGATTGTTCGTTTCACCACGATCTTTGGACAAGTCGTAAAGTTCGGGTTGCGTGCCATCGTACTCGCACAACAATTTCCAATCACCGTCGCGAATGGCGAGATCGGGAAGATCTTTGACACCGTAAAACGAATCGCGATCGGGTGGTCGACGAAACAGAATCGGCTGAGAACGTGAGCCGCCAACGCCACTCAACGGCGGCACTCCGAGCAACGTCGAAACCAATGACTCGCCGTCGAATTTGACGCCCTCAGGATGAGGCGTTGATGTCAGATCGAGCAAGGTCGGAACGAGGTCAATCGCCGAGAAGACAGAATCCGTGTCGAGGTGGTTTGTTTTCTTTAGTACCCCCGGTCCCCAGGCAATCAGTGACGAACGAATCCCTCCTTCGTAAAGATTCGTTTTGAAACCCCGGAACGGACCCGCCGAACCGGCTCCTTTTTCAGGACCATTGTCACCGCAAATCAGTACTAACGTGTTGTCGCGCAAGTTCGGATCTGCACGAATGTAGTCAAACAATTTTGCAAATTGGGCATCCATCTCCTGGAGCACCGCGTGATAGAGCCCTCGTTTCCCATCGGCCCATTTATCGACTGGTGGCCAGAACGGGCCGTGTACATCATCAGGCCAGAGATTGATATAGAAAGGTTTTCCTTCCCGGTTTGCCTCAGCGACAAATGGAATTGCTTCGTCGATGAATCCGCCGGTGATTTTCGATCTTAGCATCCAGCGATAACCGTCTCCCAGTCTTTCCGCATCTGCCCAAATCTTGCCCGGCGTTTTCTGCCCTGGTTTCAAAGTCAAAGGTAACAGCTTCGGCCCCATGCCTTCGAAATTCGTCAGCGATTGATCGAACCCATAGTCGGTAATCGGTGGAGCATCATCGACGTTGCGTTGCCCACCCATGTGCCATTTGCCAAAGTGGCCTGTTGCGTACCCTGCTTGCTGCAAGGATCTCGCCAGCATCGGTGCTTTGGGGTCGAGCCATTGGGCCATTCCGCGGCGTTGATTGTGATCTCGATTGCTGAGATAAGAGGTGATCTGCCAACGTTGCGGGTATTGCCCCGTGGAGATCGCTGTTCGCGACGGCGAGCAGATCGGAGAGTTCACGTAAAACTGCTCGAACCGAATTCCCTCGGCGGCCAACCGATCAATATTCGGTGTCTCTGCTGCCTCGTTGCCAAAGCATGAGAAATCACCCCAGCCCATGTCGTCGATGAATACCAAGACGATGTTGGGGCGATCTGCTGCACCGACGGAGGTGGCGGCCAAGCTCATCGCCAAATACGCCGCAGCCAAAATCTTTCGCGTTTGAAACATAATCGCACTCACTCCCGGTCAGCATCATCAATTCTCGTCACGAACGAAGCCGCGAGGCAAACTGCATGCCCGCTGTCGACTGGCGAACAATGTAATCAATCGAATGGTCGGGGATGCGCTCGGCGCTAAATCCCGGTCGATTTTGCCAGGACTGTCGCCGATTCTGTTGGGACTGGCGGGCGGTGGCAATCTCAGCTTGTGGTTGCAGAGGTGAGACGAAATCAAGGATTCGCTCAATTCCCACTGCGACATCCTGTCCCTGGAGGGGGCCTGTGGGTGGAACAGGGATAAAATTGAGGGCCAACTTTGTTGATTTTGAAGCACAATGGCGACTGATTTTTTAAATAGAATGGCCGAATGGAATCTCGGAATTGACAAACCACACCGTTTCGCCGATGAACAATTCAGGCATTGTTCAAAGACGCTATTTTTAGAAGGCATCGTTTAAACAGAACGCGAACGCAAGGTTGCTTGAACGACGGTGGCCTATCGACACTGCCTTTTCGATACTGCCTTTTCGACACTTGCGGTTTTGTAACATGGTGAAGTTTGCCTAGATTGATGGTAACCAGTTCGACGACCAACACCTGAAGATTCAGCCGATCTGATCTTCTCCGATAAAACGCCTCTCAATCCACTCGAACGGAAGACACCCCTCCCGGCACGCATGCAAAGTAGGACGCAGAATCAATGATTACACGAAGAGAGATGCTAATTGCCAGCGGTGGCGTTTTTGTTGCGGGCGGAATGTTTGCACCCCGGGCCTCAGTTGCCGCTGAAAATGACAAGCAACTGATTTTCCACACGACGAGTCCAAACAACGGAGAGCCCGAGCTTGCCAACCTCGTTCAGTCATGGATTACGCCGCTGAAGCATTTCTACGTTCGCAGTCACGCACCGAACCCAGTGATCAATCCGGACGATTACCAGCTCAAGATTGAAGGTATGGTTCGCCGGCCGTCTTCCTTGTCGCTCAAGAATCTTGCACGGTTTAAGAATCGATCGACCGTGGCAACCTTGACCTGCGCGGGGAACCGCCGCGCCGAATACAACGCTGAGGGCAAGGTGAGCGGGGTTCAGTGGCAATCAGGAGCGATTGGGAATGCTACCTGGAAAGGCATTGCAATCGCTGATGTTTTGAAGGAAGCAGAGGTGTTGCCGGAAGCAAAACACATCTGGTTTGAAGGCCTTGACGAAATCGAGAAGGGGGGCGGAATCATTCCCTTCGGAGGTTCGATTCCAATCTCCAAAGCAATGATTGATTCGGGCCCCGGTGCTCCACTCTTAGCACACACAATGAACGAGGCTCCGCTCACACCCGATCATGGTTTCCCGTTACGGACCTTGGTCCCCGGTTACATCGGTGCCCGAAGTGTCAAATGGCTTGGGAAAATTGTGGTCAGCGATCGCCCGTCCCCCAATCACTACGTCGCTACAGCCTACAAGCTGGTGAAGAATTCGGATCCGATCGAATGGGCAGAGTCAGGGCCGATCTATCGGTTCCCGATTAACGCCGCAATCTGTACGCCGCAGGCCAACAGCAAGCTTGCGACCGGCGAGATTGATTTGACCGGCTATGTCCTGCCAACCGGACGGGCCGGTTCGACGGTTGATAAAGTACTCGTTTCTGCCGATCAAGGAAAAACTTGGTCCAAGGCGGATCTGGTCGGACAAGAAAGCGAGTTCTGCTGGCGACTATGGAATGCCAAAGTGAAGGTGACCAGTAATACGAGACGCTTGATGGTGCGGGCGCTCGACACCTCCGGTGGCTTCATGCCTTATCGTGTTCCTTGGAACTCCAAGGGGTATCTGCAAAACTCCTGGTACAAGCTCCCGGTGGAAGTGAGCTAAACAGTCGATCTCAGTAAAAGGCACAATTCGCTTCCGAGACTCAAGCGAATCGGTCAGCCCGACTGAGTCCGTTGACTGAACCTCGCATGGATTGAATTGTCATTTATGGCATGCGGGAAGGTGGCCTTGGCAAAAAACACCGCTCGCCGGAAGCGCTAGCTACGGTGTTAGCTGCATAGTTTGAGCGCGACGTACGGTATCGCGTTGAAAACTAAAGTCAGCAATTTGTAGTTCGCCAGATATCGGAAATATGCTCGTTTGAGATGGGGCGGTTCGAGATCAAAAAGTCGTCCGTGGATCGCCGCGATTCGGTCTCGCATCGTGATCAAAACGGCCATCGAAAATGTCATCAGGCCAATATTGAAAACCGTACACCAGCCGAGGAATTCTGCTGCGTCTTGGTTGGTTTCAAATATTGGCATCGTGATCGATCTCCTCGAAAAAATAGAGTTGGCTGGTCCGTTTGATTTAAAAGAGTTTTCGGCCTGTGTTACCAAGCAGGCGCAGTGATCTGAGTCGAAAGGGGCGGCGACGAAGGGAAGTCACGGTTGGTAAACCTGCCTTTTTGAAGTCTGTCCTTTTCTCTGCTTGTTATTCGCTGGCGTTGTTTTTTTCTTTTATGCTGCGTCATATTTGCAAAGCGGCGGTTGTTGGCCTGCCCTCAGAACGTATGCGGATCAATAGGTTACGGTGATGAGCATTCCTCCCTGGGTTCGCTCAGCATCAAACTCGGCATTCTCCGAGGCGAAGCGGTCGTGACCGGCGACCCATGAGATTGCCATGTGGTCCATCGCTTGCCAGCATAGCTTTGCCTGAATCCGCCAAGTCCATTCATCGCGTGGCACCAATCCGGTGAAAGCGTAATAGTCACGATAGCCTGTACCGACACTCGGGATCAGTTGCAATGAGTCTCTTAACTGCAGTGTCCACTCACCGTAGGTGGTCACACCGCGGTAGCGAAAATCGCTACCGTCTGTGTTCACGGATTCTAAGTCAATTCCCAAGGCGAATGAGGGCACTTGGTACATTGATGTCTGGAAGAAACGGCTTAGGCCGGCACTGACGGAAGGGCCATCGAGCGAGGTTGTTTGCGGGGTCATCCCGTCGTCCGAGAATTCCGAAGTGCTGATCGTAAAATAGCCGTATACGATGTCGAGATCGGGGCGAATTTGGATGATGGAGGCGGTCATGCTATGGCGATCACCAAAACGCTGGCCGCCCAAAGAATCAAGTGCGTAGATGTAATCCAATCTTGCGGTCCATTCGCTGGCAAACCTGAAAAAATCACGCTCGAAAAACCCTCCTGCTTGAAGACTTGCTAAATCAAATTCGTCTTGTGTGGATTCGTTGATCGTTAAAAAGCTTCTCGCAATGAAACCGCTTCGTAACTGATGACGCTTGAACGCGATCCACTCAACCTCGGGATTGGTAAGCCATTGAAAAGCCTTGGCATCTTCATTGCGGAGTTCACGGCTGATTGGCGTTAAACTCACATTTGAATTGTAGAGTGCACCTGTTTCCAAAAAAAAACGTATCCGCTTGTGTGATGGATCAGCATCACTTTTCAATCGCTCGAACGTTCGATCTAAGTCCTCGGAGCCGTCAAAGGTCTGGATACGATAATCAACTTGTTGAATCACCGGCGACTTGCCGATGGTGATTTCGTCATTGCGAGTCGCGATCCAACCAGAGGTTGCAATCCGCTTCGCGTAATCACTTTCAGGTGCGAGTGAAATGCAACGATCAAAGTACTGCAACGCTTGAGCCGAGTCCCCTGTTGTGAGTAAGAGCTCGCCGTAATCAAAATGTGCCGCAGCATTTTCTGGGTCGATCTGCAACGCTTTTTCCAGCGACTGTCGTGCTGATTCGACGTTGCCAACTTTCGCTTGGTAGTTCCCTAAAACACGCCAGGAATCGCTGTGGTTGGGCCGCGTTTGGATACGGATCAGCAGCACCTGCATCATCGGGTCTGGGCTGGCGGATTCTGGGCTGGCGGGCAATTCCGCTTCCGCTGGCAACACGAGCTCTTCTGCGCGTATCGGTTTCGTCAGGGTTGCTATCAAAAAACAGCACCCGAAAATCATGTTTGATCGCGAGATGCTGCGTCGAATCAGCATGAAAGGAGCCGGGGCATTTGAATCGAAATGACTGCAATCCACGCAACTCCTATTCCGAGAGAGACTCGAAAACCTCTAAACCGGAGTCATGGTTGGTGGATTCCTGTTGTTACTTGCCTCGATCCGGGTTGAAGAATCAACCCCAGTCTGTGGTGGTGCCGATGAACTTTCTGAACGCCTGTGTTTGCTGGAATCGCACTTGCTTGTGCTAGCAAGAGCAACTGGCCTGCCGTGTCTTGTTGGACTTACGTTCCAGCGTCAGATCCTTCGGCAAAAAAACTCAGTGATTTCTCGTGATTGGTATCGCCGCCAAGATCGGTATTAGGTTGAGATCGAGTTCGCCGTCATACAGTTCGCTATCATTCAGAAGGAGTTGGGACATGAGATCCTTTATTCAGACTACCTTGTTGCTTTGTTTGATAGGCGTGCCAGTGTCGGTCACTGCCCAGCAGGCAGATGGCGGAGCGGCAGGACTTTCACGCAGACCTGCTGGGTCCCGCCCTTCCTCACCTGGCCTTGATCGTGCTTCATCGCAAGTTCAGCAGCGTTTGCAATCTGCTCGGACCAATTCGCAGTTGCGATCTCAGGCTCAAGATCGAAGGCGTCAGAATTCGCAGCAACGCGCTCAAGCTGAAGCGCGGCGTGCTGCTGAAATTGCGTTGGCCTCGCGAAAGCCAATGGCAGATGGGTTGGAGCAGATCCCGCAAGTTGAGCGTTCTCGAGAAAGAACGGGTTTGCGCGGCGGGGCCAGCGAGACAGCGCATGAGCTAGCTGGTCGGGATGGACTTGAGTCACGCCGTGGGACAGGGGCGCGCATTGGGATTCAAGCGGGTGTCGCGGTGCCTTCCGGATTGACCAAAGAGGATGTGCGGATTTTTGACGATCTGTTTGGTCGGTTCAATCCACTACTGCCGCAACGGCCTGCGACTGATTCCATGCTGGAGGACGCCTCTTTACGTGTCTTGGAAGCTCCTCGCTCAGTCGGCAAAGCGGCGGGGGAGCGGCGTCAACGCGAGCCGGAGGACATCGAAAAACTCATTGATTCAAAACTTAGTTTCGCAGATCGTATTCGAGTGGCTGCCCGTCAGCGGCGGACCGAGATATCGCAGATGCGGGATGATGCGATTGCCAAAGGACGCCCGGAGTTGTTGATCGAAGCCGATCAGATTGAAACCCGACTGAATGCGTTTTCCGAGGCTCAGATCCGTCTGCAAGCTGACAGGGGAGCGGAACGACGCACTGCCGCTGCTGATTCACCGTCGGTTCAGTAATCCAGCTGGTTCAAAACGGTGGACCCTGCGTGCGCAGTCTTTTCCGCGGGATGGGGTAGGCAGGATTCGGGTTGGGGCAGGCAGGATTATCAATGGGGAGCCAGGACTCGGATTTGGGCAGGCAGAATTATCGATGGGGGGGCTGCTTTGGCGAGCTTTCTTGGTCATTCATGGTGGGGTGCATAATGGCTACAATCCGCATTCATGTTTCTTGGTCATGTAGATTTGGATTGACGGATGACTCGTTTGCTTTTCCTTGCCTGGTTGCTGTTACTGAGTCCTCTCGCGAACGCTGACGATTGGTCGCGGTTCCGCGGAGCTAAAGGAGATGGAGTCGCCGCGGACAATCCAGGTTTGCCGCTTCGCTGGTCGAAAGAAGAAAACGTCGAGTGGATTGCCGACGTGAATGGCTATGGATGGGCTGCCCCTGTGGTTTGGCAAGAGAAAGTTTTTTTAACCACCGTCGTCAGCGACGAAGAGAACACAAAACCGAGTAAGGGTTTGTATCTTGGCCGGGGCGTTCGTGAGCCGGCTGCAGGCGTTCATCATTGGATGGTGCACTGTTTTGATCTTGGCACGGGTAAAGAGCTCTGGAAGCACGAGTCGCATACGGGACGACCTGCAGTTCCCCGACATCCCAAGAGTACCTATGCCGCTGAGACTCCTGCGACCGATGGCAAGCGGCTGTACGTTTTGTTTGGTGATTTGGGATTGTATTGCTACAGCTTGGATGGTGATTTGTTGTGGTCGCAGATGATTGAGCCCAAGCGGACATTTCTCGACTACGGTGCCGCATCGAGTCCCGTGGTTCATGATGGGCAGGTATTTGTGGTGTACGACAATCTGGAACAGTCTTGGATTCGTTCGTACGATGCCGAAACTGGCAAGATTCGGTGGGAGCAACCTCGTGATGAAACCCATTCTTGGGCCACTCCGTTGGTTTGGAAAAACGAGCAGCGAACCGAGGTGATCGTGCCTGGCAAAAGTCGAAACCGAAGTTACTCACTCACTGGTGAGTTGCTGTGGGAGTTCGACGGTCGGATGTCCAACCTGGTGATCCCATCGCCATTTGCAGCCCACGGGATGTGTTACATCGCCTCGGGTTACGTGGGAGATGCCCACCGACCGACGTTTGCGATTCGGCCGGGAGCCAAGGGTGACATCACCCCAACCGGTGATTTTGCGGACAGCCCATACATTGATTGGTATCAGCCAACGGCTTCTTCTTACAACCCTTCGCAAATTGTTTACAGTGATTACCTGTATACGGTTTATGATCAAGGTTTCTTGACCTGCCATAATGCTTTGACTGGTGAAGAGGTCTATGGAAAGCAGCGTTTTTCACCTGCAGGTTCTTTCACTGCATCACCGCTCGCCTACAACGGACATTTGTTGTTTGTTAATGAAGATGGATTGACTTATGTCGTCAAAGCGGGGCCCGAATTTGAGGTGGTCGAAAAGAATTCGTTGGAAGAGCTTTGTATTGCAACGCCAGCGGCCGTGGATGACAAACTCTTGATCCGCACAGCATCGAAGTTGTATTGCTTGTCGAAGACGGACGAATGAGAAAGCCCGAGGCTGGTGAAAGCTTGAGGCTGGCCGCGACGTTGTTTAATTTCGATGGGAATCGGCACTTGTTTCCCCATCGGGACTTGTCTCCCCATTTGCACTCGGTTCGTTGGTACCGGAAATGCGAAACGGTGGTTTTCCCCGACGTCGCCGGCTCCAGTTGAGTGGACGGAGAATCCAGCTTTTTGAAGCGAGGTAGCGTTCTAAACGGTACTTGCCCGGAAAGTTGATGAGCGAGAGCCCGATCACGATGGTCAGCAAACCCTGGCCGGGCAGCACTAGCATCGCAACGCCAGCGATCAGAAACACCACGCCGGCAACATTTTTTAATACCAGAAAGCAGTGATAAAGCAGCCGATGGTTGATCGACGATTTTGCGGAATCTCGTCGCTGATGGTCAAAGTAATCTTCTGGTAAACGCGCTACGATCCAGGGGACCGCTAGTAACGTGCCCACGAAGACAATCCCTGAGAGCACTAGCGACCACCACAGCACCGGCTCAGTCAGTAATTCTTGCAGTTCGTTCACCCATACAGCGTAGCGGAGTCTGAGCGATTCTAGGAGAGGCAAGGCAGTGGTGATCGGATTTCTGCTTTTCACCGGGACGAAGCTTCGTTGCCGAGGAGTTTTTCATTTCATGACGAAGTCAGATAGTGTCCACCGCATGCGTTCAGGAGGATTATGACGTCACGCCCCTATTGGATAGGTTATCGGCTGTTGATTGCATTGGCGTTCGGAATCGAGAAGCGTCCCGGCTACAGCCACGACGGGGATGAACACGAGCCGTACACGATCGGGCAACACGTCGATCACCATGATCACCATGATCATGGTTACGACGCTGACCACGACCACGATCATTAGCCCGCCAAGAGAATCCGTCTATCCAAGGTGAGATCGGGTAGAAGACCCCATGGCCCACGCATTGCCTGGCTTCCCGTTCTGGATGTCGATTTGATCGCTGCGGAGCGGGCGTGGTTGAACACTTGGTAGAATTATGTAGTTCTGCAACTTCGATGAGTGTGAGCCTCTGGTGGATGAGCTATTACGACTGACTCAACATGGATTGTATTGCCCTGCGGGTGATTTCTTTGTTGACCCTTCGCGCCCGGTCCACCGGGCGGTGGTTAGTCACGCGCACAGCGACCACGCTCGCTGGGGTTGCCGCCGTTACTTGGCTGCCAAGCCAAGTGAGCAGTTGTTGCGGTTACGGATGAATGCGGATGCCACCTTTGATTTCCTTGCCTATGGTGAAAAAGAAACCGTCGGCGAAGTGAAAATCAGTTTCCACCCCGCCGGCCACATCCTCGGTTCGTCGCAAATTCGCATTGAGCACCGAGGTCGTGTCGCCGTTGTGACCGGGGATTACAAGCTGGGTGACGATCCAACGTGTGAAACTTGGGAGCCGGTTGATTGCGATCTGCTGATTACGGAGTCGACGTTTGGATTGCCGATTTACCGGTGGGAACCGAACGCGACGATATTTGCGGCAATCAATCAGTGGTGGCGTGATAGCCAGGAAGCGGGAAAGTGCTGCGTGATTTACGGATACGCGGTGGGCAAAAGCCAACATTTATTGGCAGGACTGGACCCCTCAATCGGACCCATCTTCACCCACGGTGCCGTCGAAAAGGCCAATGATGCCTATCGACGCAGCGGTGTGGCTCTTCCCAAAACGACTCACGTCGGCAGTGTGGATGGTAAACCCAACTGGCAAGGCGCAATGGTGGTCGCGGTCCCCAGCGCACATGGAACCCCATGGATGCGAAAATTTGGTCGTGTCAGTACCGCGATGGCGAGTGGCTGGATGGCGATTCGTGGGAATCGCCGTCGCAGGAGCGTCGATCGAGGCTTCGTTCTAAGCGACCATGTTGATTGGGGATCGCTGCTCAAAGCAGTCGAGCTCTGTGATCCGGAAACCGTTTGGGTGACTCACGGTTCAGCGGCTGTCGTCGCGAGATACCTGAACGAGCAAGGGCGGGACGCGAAGGTACTTGAGGGCCAGTTACGACGTGAGGGTGACGAGGACGAATCGGTACGAGGCGAGGTAGATCCATGATTCGCTTTGCCAATCTTTATGGAGAGCTCGATTCAACGACCAAAACCAATGAGAAGGTATCTGCGATGGTCAATTATTTTGCCAACGTGGAGCAGGCCGATGCGGCTTGGGCGACTTATTTCTTGGCAGGAAGCAAACTGCGGCGACTCGTTCCCACCAAGCTCTTGCGAAAGTGGGCTGCAGAAGAAGCAGGCATCCCCGATTGGTTGTTTGACGAATCCTACCAATCGGTCGGTGATCTCGCTGAGACAATTTCGCTGGTGGTCCCGCCGGGAGAAGTTTGTGACGATGCTCCGCTCGCGAGATGGGTCACGGAGCGCATGCACCCGCTCGGAAAGATGGATGAACCGGATCAGCGTCGAGCAGTCATTGAGATCTGGCGGCATTCGACGCCCGCGATGCGTTTGGTCACGATGAAACTAATCACCGGGGCTTTTCGGATTGGAGTCAGCAAGCGGTTGCTCACACGAGCCATTGCATCTCATTCGGGAATTCCGACCGAAGTGGTGGCTCACCGCTTGATGGGTGAATGGGAACCCACAGCTGAATTCTTTCAACGTGTTATCGATGATTCCGTCGACGCGACGTTGCCGAGCCAGCCCTATCCGTTCTGTCTCGCGCACCCTCTCGATCCCAAGGAAGGTCCTGCCCCGTTAGGCGAGGTTGAACAGTATCTGGTGGAATGGAAATGGGATGGAATTCGTGGACAAGTGATTCGTCGAGAGGACAGTACCTACATTTGGTCTCGCGGTGAGGAGTTGATGGAAAACCGCTGGCCAGAAATAGAATCCGCAGCCACGCAGTTACCCAACGGTGTCGTCCTCGATGGCGAGATCTTGGCGGCGACCACCGAAGGAGAAGTCTTGCCCTTCGCACAACTACAACGCAGAATCGGTCGCAAGAAGGTCGGCAAGAAACTGCTCGCCGAAGTCGCTGTGGTGTTTCATGCGTTCGACTTGCTTGAACGCGACGGCTGCGATTTGCGTGACCAACCGCTCGCCGACCGTCGAGTCCAGCTTGAACAGATCGTTGAACAGGCCAACCATCCACATTTACGCGCAACCGAACTGATCACCCAATCAAGCTGGGGCGATTTTGCCGAGACGCGTGAGACCAGCCGGGAACATCGCGCCGAAGGTTTAATGTTGAAACGCAAGGATGCAGCTTACGATGTCGGACGAGTTAAAGGGACGTGGTGGAAGTGGAAGATTGATCCATTCACAATTGATGCGGTGCTGATTTACGCGCAGAAAGGCCACGGTCGTCGCGCCAGCTTGTTTAGTGATTACACGTTTGCTCTCTGGCAGGACGGGACACTGGTTCCCTTTGCGAAGGCATACAGTGGTCTGACCGACGCCGAGATTCGCAAAGTTGATCGATTCATTCGTCAAAACACGAACGATTCGTTTGGGCCAGTTCGCAGTGTGACCCCGGAACTGGTCATGGAGGTGGCATTTGAAGGGCTGCAGCGGAGCAGTCGGCACAAGAGCGGGGTAGCGACTCGGTTCCCGAGGATTGTTCGCTGGCGACACGACAAACAGCCGCAGGATGCCAATTCGCTTGCCGATTTGATGGAAATGATGCCAGATTGAGTGCGATCGCTGTTGGATGCTGAAATCACCACAACCCTCGACGCCGAACCAATCGCTTGAGCGATATTTCGACACGATTGGATTTCGACCCTTTCGATTCCAGCGAAGTGTTTGGCGTGCCTACCGCGCGGGACAGAGTGGGTTGGTTCATTCGGCGACTGGGACAGGCAAGACCTTGGCGGCTTGGATGGGGCCACTGCTGAGCTTCTTGGAAAAGAACCGCGACCCGACGCAGTGGAATCCAAAGCGACCGCCCCCACTTCGCGTGCTCTGGATCACACCCCTCAGAGCGCTAGCGGGCGATACCGAGCAATCGCTGCGGGCGCCGCTCGACGCGCTCGGCCTGCCATGGCGACTTGAATCACGGACCGGGGACAGCAAAGCAAGTGTCAAAGCACGCCAACGTAAACGCTTGCCGACGGCGTTAATCACAACCCCGGAGAGCTTATCTTTGATGCTGACGCATGAAAAGATGCTCGATCAGTTTGCAGGTCTGGAAGGAATCATTGTTGATGAATGGCATGAACTGCTGGGGACCAAGCGAGGTGTGCAAATCGAGTTAGCGCTTGCCCGCTTGAGGCGTTTGAGTCCGAACCTGCGCACATGGGGCTTGTCGGCGACCCTTGGCAATTTGCAGCAGGCACAGGAATCACTCCTTGGGGCCCACGCAACGCCAGAGCGTTCGCGAATCATCGAAGGATCGAAAGAGAAGCGAATGAAAATCGAATCGGTCATTCCGAGTAAGATCGATCGTTTCCCCTGGTCAGGGCATATCGGCACCAAAATGGTGCCGCAAGTTGCCGAACTGTTGGAGCAGTCGGCTAGCACCCTGTTGTTTGCCAACACACGTTCACAAACCGAAATATGGTATCAGCATCTGTTGAAGCACCGCCCCGATTGGGCGGGTCAGATTGCGGTTCACCACGGCTCACTCGATGCTTCGGTTCGACGTTGGGTCGAGGATGGATTAAGAGCTGGCACCTTGCGAGCAGTGGTCTGTACCAGCAGCTTGGATTTGGGGGTCGATTTCACCGCGGTCGATTTGGTGGTGCAAGTCGGTAGCCCCAAAGGAGCAGCCCGCTTGCTACAGCGTGCCGGCCGGAGTGGGCACCAGCCAGGCGTTGCAAGTCGGCTTGTTTTTGTTCCCACCAATGCAATTGAGTTGGTCGAGTTAGCAGCCGCCCAGGATGCGATTCGCCAACGCAAGTTGGAAGCTCGCGAGCCGATCCACAAACCGCTCGATGTCCTAGCCCAACACTTGGTCACAATCGCAATCGGCGGAGGTTTCGAATCGGCTGATCTGCTCGCGGAGGTCCGCTCGACGGAGGCCTATCAGTCGCTGACCGACGCAGAATGGAATTGGGTCATCGATTTCGTCTGCCGTGGCGGCAGTAGTCTGCAGGCCTATCCCGAGTTTAGTCGGGTGGAGATGAGCGATGGTCGTTACGTAGTCACACAGCGACGGGTAACTCGTCAGCATCGAATGAACATCGGAACGATCGTTTCCGACGCCTCGATGAAGGTGAAATACATGAAAGGGGCGACCCTCGGCACGGCGGAAGAGAATTTTATTTCCCGATTATCGCCCGGTGAGAAGTTCCTGTTTGCCGGCCGATTGGTCGAATTGGTTCGAGTGAAAGACAATGCTGCCTATGTGCGTCGTGCAACGGGTCAGCCCGACACGGTGCCGCGATGGATGGGCGGGCGAATGCCGCTCTCCAGCGAGTTGAGCGATGCGTTGAGAGGAAAAATGGAAGAAGCGGCTGGTGGGGAACTGGTTGGCCGTGAAATGAAGGCACTCAGCGGTTTGATGCAAATTCAGCAGCGATGGAGCAAGCTTCCCAAGCGAGACGAACTGCTGATCGAAAGAATCAAAGTTCGCGGTGGCTATCAGTTGTTTGTATTTCCCTTTGAAGGCCGTTTGGTTCATGAAGGCCTGTCTGCCTTGATGGCCTACCGAATGTCCCAATATCAAAAAGCCACATTTTCGATGGCTTGCAACGATTATGGGCTGGTGCTGCAATCGCCCTCAATCATCGAAATCGATGCGGCAATCGAAAACGGAGTGTTTGCGACTGACGAGCTCACTGGCGATATCTTGAGTAGCATGAATGCGACCGAGATGGCAAAGCGGCAGTTCCGACAAATCGCGAGGGTCGCAGGTTTGATACAGCAGGGATTTCCGGGGCAGCAAAAGAAATCGAGTCATTTGCAGGCCAGCAGTAATTTGCTGTTTGACGTTTTTAATCAGTATGATCCAGACAATTTATTGCTGGATCAAAGCCGACGCGAAGTCTTGCAGCACCAACTAGAAGCGTCGCGAATGTTTGATGCACTCGAACGAATTGGTCGCAGTCGGATTGTGATCACCGACCCGCCGAAAGTTACCCCGTTAGCATTTCCGCTGCTAGTCGATAAGCTTCGAGCGCGGGTCAGCAGTGAAACGCTCGCCGATCGAGTTGCCCGCATGCAACGTGACCTTGAAAAAGCGGCCGGAGAAGCGTGAAGGATGACCGAGCAATCAATATGAAAGAGCGATTGCCTATTGAATTAGCCGGCGTCTCCCTGGAGTTGTTGGGTGGACGCGGCGTGTGGGTGCCTGCTGCGAAGACGCTGCTGGTTGCCGATACGCACCTTGGCAAGGAAGCAACCTTTCGTCGTCACCACATTCCTATCCCGGCCGGGTCAACGACCACGACTTTGGGTGCCGTCACGAAAATGTTGCAGGAAACCGACGCGACTCGGTTTATCATTCTTGGTGACATGTTTCATGCTCGCTCTTCCCTGTCGCCCGACGTTTGTGCATCGTTGGAAGCCTTTTTTAAACGCCATCCACGCATTGAGATGTTGCTGGTGCGAGGTAATCACGATGCCCATTTGGGGCAATTGCCCTCTGCCTGGCCGATCGACATCGTTTCCCAGTTCACGATTGATGACATCTTGCTGATGCACCATCCGGTGGAAGTCCCACGTGAGTTTGACTTGATGCTTTGCGGCCATTTACACCCTGCGATCCGCGTCGAGACCATCATCGACAGAACCGGTAAGCTCCCTTGTTTCTGGTACTCACAGAAAAGGTTGATGCTGCCCGCGATCGGCGACTTCACCGGAACGCATCGCATTCATCCAAGCCCAAGTGATAAAGCTTGGCTGGTGGTCGACGGACAAGTCATGGAACATGTCAATACTCGCAAGCGGCGATTCACGCGGAGAGTTTGATTCGGGGTTGAGTGAACTCGGGTTAAAGGCAGCTGCATGGGCGAGCTTGCAATTGAAGTCTGGCACGCAAGAACGATCTGGCCCGCGCAGTGAAGTTGCTTTCAATCAGGAACGTAAAACTGTGAAGATTTGCGAGTTTCGTGATCAGGTCTGGGCGGGTCGTGATCAGGTTTGCCAGGGCCACCATCAGTCTTGCGGAGGTCACCATCAGGTTTGCGTTCGGGCGACCCATTTGACGATGCCACTTAATTCTCGAGACTTTGCATATAGTGCCAAACTGCTTCAAACTGTTTCTTGGCATCCTGGTCGTAGATTGATTTCAGTTTGGTGGTGATTCCGTTCTCGGACAGTTTGATCATCTTGGTGTTGATATCGTATCGGGGTGGGTCCAGCATGAAGCGATGGTAAGCGGGGCGTCGGATCCGGTCACGAATCATGTCAAAGTTGATGCCCAAGGCGATCTGTGTTTTTTGATCGCCTCTCGGTTGCAGATCACCAATCGCGTGACATTGGCGGCAATCCAATCCAGTTTCCAAGGTCAGTTGTTCACCAATGGCCGCCAGTTTGGGGTCAAATGAATGATCGATAGGTGACTGTGGATCGATTGCATGTTCGATAGCCAATCCGGTTGCCAAGGCGTCGGCAAAGGCCGGAAAGGCTGGCATGCGGGCGGTTAGCCATGGACGTGGTTTTTGTTCCAACGTGCCACTGAACAGTCTTCGATTCCAATCGGCATGGAATTTCTCTCCCAGCAAAGTTAGTGACGGGATCACTTCCGGTAAGCGACCGCTCCCTTCCTCGGCGATGATGAGCGGACGTGGCGATCGAACGCCGTCACGATCGTGGCAGGCAGAGCAGCGTAATGTTTTGACCAAACGCTGGGAGGTTTCCGCTGGATGAGTGGTTTGCATTGATTCAAGCGAAGTCGAGACAAAATCTCGTATTGCAGCCCGTTCCGTATCCGACCAGGTAAATCTTGGTGCCGGAATCGCTGGCTGGTCAAGATTGGTTTGATCGCGATTTGGAACCTTGTCCGATGTACTGGCGGGATCCGCCAAGCAACCGTCCTCCAAGGCGTCCAATCGCCACGGACGTTTGGCCGATAGCATCGGAGAACCGCTGCCGATTGCATGGCAATGTTGGCAGCCAAAGGTTGCGACAGCGGTGATTCCCGCTGCGAGATCACCGGTGCGTCCGCTTGGTGTGAGCCTACCCCGGGATGCGGTGCGGATGTATGCGGCTAAGGCCGACGCTTGCTGAGCACTAAGTGCAAAGTTGGGCATGCGTGACGCAGTATGGTGCTGAGTTGGATTCAACAAGAACTTGGCGATGGCACCGTCACGGTATTTTGCCGCTGCGAAATGTAAGGACAGGCGATCATCGCGGGATGATGATTCCTCTTGGTCAAAGTGGTGGCAGGTGATGCACCCGAATGATTCGAACATTGCCTCGCCATCTTTCGCCAAGCGATCCGAAGGTGGCGTGTCGGACGATGTTGCAGCAAAGCTTCCTGCGGTCAAAAAGGCTGCGATGTTCGCGGCATGTTCCGGCGCGTTCTTGGGAAGCAATACCGGCATGGATGGATGGGGGTGCAGACTAGCCGGCTCAATCAACCATTGCTCGATCCATTCCGGATTCAAACGAGTCGCCAGTTCGGCAAGGTCAGGAGCAGTCAATGTGGTCTCGAACATTGGCGAGGAGCCAAGTTCGGTGCGATGGCATTGCACACAGCGGTGGGTCGCCACTAACTGACGTCCGAGTCTCCGTTTGGCAGCCGACTGTTGTTCTTCAGTGCCTGAGTCATAGAACAAAGCATCAGGTGGAACAGGCTCCCAATCAAAATCGTGTCCCTTCCACGATAGTTTCCATTCCGCGATTCCTCGCTTTGGACTGCGATAGCGAACGTTGACCGGGTTGTGCCCCTTTTGCAAGCGGATCGCTTCAGAGCCTTGTGTTCGCTCCGCTGAATTTGAAATATTTTCACCTCGAATGTTCACTTCAATCTCACCGGTCCCCTCCAGCCGAAACTCGTAGCTTCCGCTGAGCGGGATTTTGATCGTGCCTTTGATTTCAGATTCGAAGGGGCCTGCCGGCAGAAACACACTTGGTGAAGATTCGACATGATCGCGGGCGGCGGCCAAACGCAGGACTCGGAAATCACTTTCGCCAGAGTCGATTGATGTCAGCCTCGCCGACAAGCCTGGTTGCAGACGCGCGAGGATCTCCTCGCTGACGAGCGGCTCCGGACGACGTCGGACAATCTCGGAATCAGGAAACGCTTCGCTTGGGTTCAGGTTGATCGTATGCGCGTACTTACCACGAAAGGCGGCGCCCCGTGCGGATAGCAGGGAGTAATCGATCGTCATTTGGTTGACCGGGTGACGGCCAGGCATTTCCAGAAAAACGGATCGCCCATCGGCCAGCAACGTGGCGGAGACAACCGGCACCTCATCGCGACCCTGCTCTTGCGGGCGTTCGACTGAAAACTCTGGTGATCCATATTCCGCTGACCATAAATAGTTCCATTGGGAAACGAAGTAATTGTTTGGGTCGGTCGCTGTGGTTGGATCAAGGGGGTCGGTAAAGCGAAGTTGAATTCCGTTGCGATAAGTCTTTACGTCGGCGGGCAAATGAACGGGACCGCCGGTGTAACGGACCCGTTGGAAACAGCCATCACGAATGGCTCGGGTTTGCCAGCCTCGCAATCCACTCACATAAAGCTGTCCGTCCGTGGGTCGAAACCTACCCCGCATGATCCCCGACTCAAAATCACCGGGCAGGGTGGGGAATTCGATTGTGCCGCCCTGGAAAATACCTTGCTGCGGTGATTCTTCTTCGACAGCCAATAGAATTCGGCATTGGCCATAGGACAGGTGCAGCATGCGACCAGAAAGCGGCCCCCATCGATTGCTCTGGACCCACACCTGCCCACCACCACTGTTGTCCATCGAGTGTGGAATAAAACACATGGGCAAATCCCAGCCTGTTGGCCGATGATCATTGACTCTCGGGCCGCCGTATCCGTAATAGCCGTCTTTGCGAACGACAATCAAGCTGGACTGCGGTGTCCACTGGCCTTGCTGTGGGGCTGCGGTAATCGTTCCCTCTGGACTGACTCCCATGCCATTTGGATTTCGGAAACCGTCGGCAACCACTTCGCTGCTTTTGCCATCGGGGCTGATTTTCATCACGCCGGTGCGAGCGTGGATATAGTGAAAATTTCCCTGAGGGTCGGTTTCCAGGCAGGTGACATAGTCGTGTGAACCTGGCGTAGTCGAATTGTCATTGTTAAAGCACTCGTATTGATCGGCTTCACCATCTCCATTGCGATCGTGCAAGCGAGTGAGTTGTGTGCGATTAATCACATAGACGCGATCATCGACGATCTTCAGGCCGAGTGGTTGCGATAGTCCGGTGGCATACCGCCGCCATCGGAGTTCCTTTAATTCACGATCAATTCCCGAGACTGTCCAGACATCTCCATGCAGCGTGCAGATTGCCGCAGTTCCATCGCTGAAAAAATCGTGGCCTGCGGTGAACAAAAGTGCCTTCCATGGATTTTCGAATGGTAAGGTCAGCGTGTCGATGACGTAGGGGCCACCCGATTCGGCGGTCGTGCCAACGGTGGTTAACGTTTCGCCGAACCGCCCATGGTCCGTTTTGATCCATGCAGACAAATCATCGGTTTTCCCGGCCAGTGGAAGCAGGCTTGCAACAACACCCTGTTCGCGAGTCAGTAGCACTTTGACACGGACCGTCTCTTGGTGAGGAGCGATTTTCAAAACACGCCCATCACTCTCGATCGACACCGTTCCCGTCGCATCCGCAATGGTCGCAATCGCTGGTGCATCACATAGCCACATCTGCATCGGCTTGTCCGAGGGGCCAATTTCAAGCGAACGAATGAAGCCAACCTCGCCGCTTGTGCTATCGTCGGACCCACCGCTTGATTCAACATGCCAAGGGGATTCCAAGACCGGAATGTTACCGACTGTATACGACAGAACGACACGTTCGTTGTGCGTGTAAAAACCGTGATAGGAGATCCAGTCTTCTGGCAAGCGGGTGATTTGGTTTCCCTGGTCTGTTTTGAAGTCGCCGTTACGAGCCCAGCCAGCGAGACGTTCGGTCGAAAGAAACAGCTCACCAGCAGCGGCTGGATGGCGAATCACGCCAAACCGACGTGGATCAAATTTTAAAAAGCCGCCTGTCCAGGCAGCACTCAATCGACACCGGGCGGTGTCGTAGCAAACCGCGGCTTGTTTCGACTCGCCAACTCGTATTGCCATCCCCTTGAGCGTGAGGCCCGCGGGAGTTGCAATCGAACCGGCTAGGAATGGGCCGACATCGGTTTGCTGCCAACGATTGTCCTCCCAGTGCGAATCATTCTGAAACACAATCTCAAGTGGCACTCGCGCGTATGCCTTCTCCGTAACCTCACTTGGGGGTTGCTCGCTTTGAGCTTGTAGTGAGCCGCAAAGAAGTAGCGTGGCGAGCGATGAAAAAAAATGCCGTTTCATCATGGGAGGGAATGTTTTGCGGGAGAAATGATTGTGCAGTCGCTTGATGATGCAAAGCTGCTGCCATACCAAGTGATCATCAGGGCGGATCAATCCGTCTGAGCGAGACCGCGATCACAGCGGATTCTAACTGATTGGCTCGGCCGGGCGGCGCCCGGCAAATTCCGGTGGTCGGTAAGCATCCGCTGGAGCGTTTTTTCTAGCCCGGACGCATCCACTGAGGTTCCACTTGATTCCTCACCTCAGGCAACAGGCAGATTACTTTGACTGCTTGGCCCATTGTTCGAGCTTTCGAAGCGTTTTCGGGCTGACGTGATGCTCGATGCCTTCCGCGTCGATCGCGGCGGTTTTCTTGTCGATTCCCAGTGATAATAGAAACCGATAAACAATTTCGTGCCGTTGCCGACAGCGATCCGCGAGTCGTTTGCCTTGAGGAGTGAGTTCAATCGGCTGGTAGGGCTCCGTTTGCAGTAAGCCTTCCTTCTGCAGCCTTGCAACAATGCGATTCGCAGTCACATGGCTGACCGCAAAATATTTTGCCAGGTCAACCAATCGGCAAGTCTCTCGCTCGGAGATGATTTCGGCGACCGCCTCGACATAGTCTTCTGCCGTCTCGGTGGCATGGTCCCGACGGGTGCGGCGATGCGGCTCAGCTTTATTGGACGATCCAGTCACACATCACTCCAAAACGATCAATCTGTCATTTGGCAATCTGTCATTTGGTTGCGCAGGGGGCGTTAGACACCAGAATGCTGAAACGCGATTCCCCGCTCAGACCCATTAATAGGGCTCCCACGCAATCCCACTAATCGAGCCCCCTCTCGGGTCCATTGCGAGAGCTCTCTCTTGGGCCCATTGACAGAAGTTTAGCCCGTGCTACAATTTGGTGCAAGTGTAGCAAGTGCTACAAATTGAAAAGTTTGCACCCAATTTTGGTGAGTGAATGCCGACAAATAAATGGATCTACTTGTCCCTGCTTTTATTGGTTGGGTGTAGCGGCACAGAAAAAGCCAACGAACCGAGCGATGCAGATAATCCGCTGTCTGTCGTGGCGACGGTCGGAATGGTGGCAGATTTGGTCAAGCAGGTGGGGGGCGATCGTATCCAGGTCACCCAAATCATGGGTTCGGGAGTCGATCCGCACCTTTACAAGGCTAATCGTGACGACGTGCAAACGATCATGTCGGGTGATGTCGTTTTTTACTCCGGACTAATGCTGGAAGGGAAAATGGCGGACACGTTGATCAAAGTGGCTCGCAAAAAACCGGTGATTGCAGTTACTGAACGGGTTGATGAAACAAATCTTTTAGAGCCCGACGATTTTGCGGGCCACTTCGATCCACACCTCTGGATGGATGTTGCCGCTTGGTCGAATTGCGTCGATGTGATCACCGAAGTTTTGGCTGAGCAATCACCACAGCATGCCGAGTTGTTTCGTGCGAACGCAACGGCATACAAGGCGGATCTCGAGGCATTGCATCAGTACGGTATTGATTCGATTGGCTCGATACCCGAAGAGAGCCGTATCCTGATCACTTCGCACGACGCTTTTAACTACTTCGGACGTGCTTATGGCTTGGCAGTCCAGGGAGTGCAGGGGTTGTCAACCGAATCCGAGGCTGGGTTGCAGCGGATCAATGAATTGGTCGATCTGCTCGTTGAGAAAAAAATTAGTGCAGTGTTTGTGGAAAGCAGTGTTCCGTCCAAAAACATCGAAGCACTGGTGGAAGGGGCTCGCAGTCAGGGCCATGACGTCATTGTCGGAGGGGAACTATTCTCCGATGCCATGGGAGAACCGGGTACCTATCGAGGTTCTTATGTCGGCATGCTGGATCACAACATCACGCTCGTCGCACGCGGATTGGGCGGGCAGGCACCAGAAAAAGGAATGCAGGGAAAGCTGTGACCCCGCGATAGGTCGTTCCTCGTTCGATGACCAGAGATCGTATGGGAGCCATTTGCCTGACTGGCGACTTCATGACTGATGGCTTCGTAATTCGTGAAAATGATCAAGCTGTGGGCGAGACAGCTTTCCACCTAGTCCGTGACGGATGGTGAATAATGGCAACGGCAGAGACAGCGGCCGCATCGACGACGCCGCTTTCGATTTACGATTTGACGGTCGCTTATCACCGCAAGCCGGTGATTTGGGATGTTGAGTTTGACATTCCCGCTGGCTCACTCGTTGGTGTCGTCGGCCCGAATGGAGCAGGCAAGAGCACGCTGCTCAAGGCGGCGATGGATTTGATACCACGGGCCTCGGGCCGTGTGAGTGTGTTTGGAAAAACATATCGTCAAAATCGACAACGTGTCGGATACGTACCGCAGCGTGAGGGAGTGGATTGGGACTTCCCCGTCAACGCACTTGATGTCGTAACCATGGGGCTCTACGGAAAGATAGGCTGGTGTTCGCCGGTGCGTCCGAGTCATCGCCGTGCGGCGATGGAAGCGCTCAGTCGCGTTGGAATCGCGGAACTTGCCAAGCGACAAATCAGTCAACTTTCTGGGGGACAGCAACAGCGAACGTTTCTTGCGCGGGCTCTCGTGCAGGACGCCGATCTCTATTTGATGGATGAACCGTTTGCTGCTGTCGATGCGGCAACTGAGAAAGCGGTTGTTGAGATTCTTCGCGAAATGAAAAGCGAAGGAAAAACCTCGGTCGTCATCCATCATGATTTGCAAACGGTGCCTGACTACTTTGACTATGTTATCTTGCTGAACATGCGGGTCGTCGCGCATGGGCCTGTGGCAGAAGTTTTTACGTCAGAGAACCTGAATAAGACTTACGGAGGTCGCCTGACCTTGCTGGATGAAGTCTCCAACGCAATGCGGAGGCGGGATCGATCACTATGATCGTGTGGCTTCTGACCTGTCGATGTTTGTTGGTGCTGAAGATGACTTGTCAGGCCATCATTGGATGCGGATTCACCCTCGCTGAATCCGGGTTGGTGTCGGCAAATTCTGGTTTCGCCATTGCCAGTAGTGGCTTGTCGAAGGCGGGGCATCTCACGTTAGTCTGGGCCGCCTTGCCGCTGGCCCAGTCTGAATCAATTACCGATCGCCGGATCTCGATGCCCAGTTGGGAGCAATGGCAGCGAGTTTTGTTAATGCAGGACTACAACACCCGGGTTGTGATCTTTGGCACAGCAATGCTTGGTTGCGCTGCGGGAGTCGTCGGTTGCTTTACGCTGTTACGAAAACGGGCGTTGATGGGGGATGCACTGAGCCATGCGACTTTGCCGGGCATTGCACTCGCATTCATTACTGCCAACGCCATGGGATGGCAGGAGCGTTCGCTACCCTGGCTGTTGTTGGGGGCGACGGTGAGTGGTTTGGTCGGCGTTGCCGCGATCCTTGCGATTCGTCGGTTGACTCACCTGAAGGAAGATACCGCACTGGGGATCGTGCTGAGTGTTTTTTTTGGCTGTGGGATTGCCCTGATGGGAGTGATTCAACAAATGCAAACCGGCCATGCTGCCGGTTTGGAGTCATTCATCCTGGGCAAGACAGCTTCCATGAGTGCGAATGATGCCAAGTTGATCGCTGCGGCTGCGTTGATCGCGATCGTGATTTGCGTGCTTCTCTTCAAAGAGCTCAAACTCTTATGTTTTGACGATGGGTTTGCGGGATCCCAAGGATTTAACGTCCTGGCGTTGGATCTTGTGCTGATGGCGACCGTCGTGTTGATCTCGATAGTGGGGCTCCAAGCTGTTGGCTTGATTCTGATGATTGCCCTGTTAATTGTGCCGGCGGCGGCGGCCCGGTTTTGGACCGAGCAGATGTGGGAAATGCTGTTGATTGCCGCAGTGCTCGGTTTGATCAGCGGAATCGTTGGGGCTGTCGCCAGCGCTTTGTTTCCGAGGCTGCCAAGTGGTGCAATGATCGTGCTGACCTGTGCCGCGTTTTTTCTGATCAGTATGGTCTTCGGCACTGGTAGCGGAGTGCTTGTGCGCACCGTAAGAAGGATGCGGTTGAATCGTAAGGTTGTTCGGCGGCATCTGTTGCGTGCGGTTTTCGAGGCATTGGAATCAGAACCTGTCAGAACGACGGCAAAGGGTGAAAGAAAGCCCAAGCGGACTGTCTCCCTCGATCAGATCCTGCCGATGCGTTCGTGGTCGAAACCGCAACTGAAGCGGGCAGCGGAACTTGCGGCGCGGGAAGAGTTGATTACCCAGGTTGGCGAAAAACTTCGCTTTACTCGTCGAGGAAAATTAGAAGCCGAGCGTTTGACTCGTGAACACCGGCTATGGGAACTGTACCTCATCACGCACGCCGACATCGCCCCGAGTCGCGTTGACCGCGAAGCTGATCGTATTGAGCATGTCTTAGAACCAGATGTAGTGGCCGAGCTGGAAGAAATGCTGATCAATTCCCGCCAGCTGGTTCCCGAAAGCCCGCACGTGATCGAAGCCAGTCTGTCATCGGAAAAGGCGGGGACTGCAAACGCAAGTTCGGACGACGTCAGTCGAGAGGCGTCACCATGAGCGGAGTCTTGGCAGAAGTCGGCTGGAGTTGGCAACTAGACGGTTGGATCGTTCTGGTGGCCATTCTATGTGCTGTTGCGTCAGCTTCATTGGGCTGTTTTTTGGTGCTCCGTCGTATGAGCATGTTAGGGGACGCGATTTCGCATGCTGTGTTACCTGGATTGGCGGTCGCCTTTTTTCTCAGCCACAGCCGTTCGAGCTTGCCGATGTTCATTGGTGCGGTGATCGTTGGTATTTTGACCGCATTCTTCACGGAATGGATTCATCGCGTTGGCCGCGTTGACAAGGGGGCGTCGATGGGAGTTGTCTTCACCTCGTTGTTCGCGCTTGGTTTGGTCATGATTGTGCAAGCGGCGGACAAGGTTGATTTGGACGCTGGATGTGTCTTGTATGGATCGATTGAGCTAACTCCATTGGACACGATGTCGTTGTTTGGCTTCGAGATTCCGAGAGCAGTGGTCACGTTGGGGATCGTGACCGTGATCAACCTGGCTTTTGTGTTGCTGTTTTACAAGGAATTAAAGCTCAGTTCTTTTGATCCATCGCTGGCGACGACGCTTGGCTTCAATGCCAGCCTGATGCACTATCTGCTGATGATTCTTGTTGCCGTGACCGCCGTGGCGAGTTTTGAGAGCGTCGGCAGCGTGTTGGTCGTCGCTATGTTTGTCGTTCCACCCGCCGCAGCCTACTTACTGACCGATCGACTTGGCATGATGCTGCTGATAAGCGTTTCGCTCGCCATCAGTTCGGCGCTTCTTGGTCACCTGGGTGCGATCCATGTCCCAAGCTGGTTTGGCTTTCAGAGCACAACGACGTCAGGCATGATGGCGGTTGCGGCTGGATCAATCTTTTTGATCACCATGCTGTGCAGTCCGAGCCAAGGTGTTCTGGTCAAGTTGATACGCCGCCAAGCCTTGAGTTTGCAGATCATTGCCGATGACGTGGTCGCGGTGTTGTTTCGCCGCGGGGAAAAGGAGGCGGGAGAGCCGCAGTCAGCTTCGGTGACTGAAGGTGAGTTGATTGAAGCGATTTTCTGCGGGCGATGGTCGCTTCGTTTGGTG
>JARGNK010000315.1:0-2112 GCA_029213145.1 Rubripirellula sp.
ATCTCAGCGATACCCAGATCTCAGGTGCGGGTATGAAGCACTTGGCGGGGCTATCCGAACTGGAAGTACTTGACTTAAGCGGCACGCAGGTGAACGACGCTGGACTAACCGATCTTACACAGTTGAGCAATCTCAAAGACCTGGGCCTTGCGGTAACGGGAATCACCGACACCGGGCTGGAGAAACTAACGAGTTTGACAAGCCTCGAGAGCCTCAATCTCAGTGGAACACGTGTAACCGACATCGGCGTTGGACATCTAAAATCACTGGGCAATCTTAAGACCCTGCTTCTTGTTCGCACGTCGATCACGGATGATGCGTTGGCGCATCTCAAATCACTCGACAAACTCGAACGGCTCTACCTGTCATCCTGCAAAGGTATCACCGACGCTGGATTAAGGCACTTGCAAGGGATGGCTGATCTGGAACTCTTGAATTTGTTGTTCTGCTCTGAGATTACCGATGCCGGACTGGAGTCCATCGCCGGATTGAAAAAGCTGACGACTTTGAGCTTGATCGGTACACAAGCCAGCATCAACGGCGCCAACAAACTCAAACAAGTGTTGCCACAGTGCGAAATTGCACTCTAACGCGAACGAACCCAACGTGTCTGCTCGGGGCTCTCATTCACCACGGCGATCTGAAATGAGGAATCGATTCAATGTTCGATAGATGCTATATGAAACGGTCGATGTTCCTAATTCCATTGGTAAGTCTTGTCGTTTCGATGCTCGCCGGTTCGACCGTCGTGAAGGCGGGCTACGCCGTACTCAACGGCGCGCCGATTACGCAGGGACAGCTGCGGATTGCCGACGCCGACCTTGAACGTTTGCAGGTTCGCGCGGCATCACCCACCGATCGGTTCCTCCTGAAGGAGACCCGCGTCGAAGCCGAGATCTCAGGTGTGGTGGCACGAGTTCGCGTGTCTCAGGTTTTTCAGAATCCGTATGCCGAACGACTCGAAGCACTTTACGTTTTTCCTCTGCCGGAAAACGCCGCCGTGGATGCGTATTCGTTTCAGACCGGAGAGACCGTGATCACTGGTGAGATCAAACGTCGCGAGGAAGCACACAAAGCGTACGAACAAGCGCGAGACGAGGGCCGCAAGGCTGCGTTGCTGGAACAGGAACGGGCAAACGTTTTCTCCCAGTCGGTGGCCAATATCCCGCCTGGCGAAGAGATCACGGTGCATATCGAATACGTGCAGCCGCTCGACGTCGATGGTGATCGCTATGTTTTTCGATTTCCGATGGTGGTCGGCCCGCGATACATTCCCGGTTCGCCGGTAAATCGGCCGAACCTGGGTCGTGGTTGGGTACGGGACACAAACCAAGTCCCGGATGCATCTCGGATTACACCGCAACACCTTGCTCCGGGGATGCGAAATGGAAACGACGTCTTTATCTCGGTGACGCTTGATGCGGGAATGCCGATTCAAGAAACGCTCGCGGTCACTCATGAGTTGGATGTCAACCAGACATCGGAAACATCGGCCACCATCTCGCTGAAAAACCAATCAACCATTGCTGACAAGGACTTTGTGCTTGAGTACCGTCTTGCCGGCGCCGACACAGTCTTAGCGTCTCTGGCCCATCGCGGCGAGAGCAGTCCGGAAGGTTATCTGATGCTTGTGCTCCAGCCAAAATGGAACGTCGAACCGACCGAGTATTCGGCACGCGAAGTGGTTCTTGTTCTTGATACCAGCGGATCGATGGACGGTTTCGCCATCAGTCAACTGCGAATCTTCGCCCAACACTTGCTCGATAACATTAACCCTCAGGACAACTTTCGGGTGGTCGCCTTCAGCGATAGGCCTTGGGCGTTTCGGCGCGACGCCGTGCCGGCCAACCCTGCGAATATCGAAGCTGCCAAGCAGTTCGTCCGTAGCCTGTCTTCGGGCGGCGGGACGGAAATGCTTTCGGCTTTAGAGTTGGCCCTTGAGCCTCAGCGTGGTGAATCCAACCAGCCTCGCTATTTGATTCTGATGACCGACGCCTTGGTCGGTGACGACGATTCGATTCTGGGATATCTGCAAAAGCCACGATTCGCCGACGCGAGAGTCTTTCCTGTCGCGTTTGGTGCTGCCCCCAACGACTACTTGATCAGCCGCGC
>JARGNK010000315.1:2163-3928 GCA_029213145.1 Rubripirellula sp.
GGCTTTTCAACCCAGGTGACCAGTCATGACAACCCAGCGGAAATCGCTAAACGAGTCAATGAGAAAACGTCAAAGCCGTACATGACCGACCTGGAGATTGACTGGGGTGGTCTCAGCGTGAAAGACTTGATCCCTGCGAATCTTCCGGACATGTATGCCGGCCAGCCTTTGGTCATCATGGGACGATACGACAAGCCCGGTTCGGGCGATGTGACTCTCCGGGGCAACGTTCTTGGCCAAGCCGTGCAAATGGATTTGGAACTCGAGTTGCCTGAGCGGGATGAACAACACGATTCAATTGGCACGCTGTGGGCTCGCCAACGAATCCGGCAAATTTGGAATCGCGATCTTGGTAAAGAAACGCGAGAAGGCCGTGAACAAATAACACAGCTCGGTTTGACTCACCATCTGGTGACTCAGTACACGTCGTTCGTTGCCGTCGAAAAAGAGCTAACAGACAAGGTCGATGGCCAGTTGCGAAGTGAAACAGTTCCCGTGATGCTGCCCGAAGGCATGACGGAGGCAGCCGCGCCGGCGACCCGGATTGCACAGAGTACCGCATCGCAACAGCGACCTTACATGCCCAACTACCAAGCCCCTTCGGGCCCCACTTCTTCATCACCTCGGCGACGTTCTGGTGGTGGTGGTGGTGGTGGCGCGATCGATCCGGCCACCGCGATTTGCTCGCTAGCCGCCATTGCTGTCGCCGCGATGCGACGTCGCCGAAGGAAAGAAAACGACTTTTAGCAACTGCTGGTGAACACTGGGTCGGGCCGAGCGGACCATCGTTTTCTTTCATTTGTACTCCTCGCCAACAATGTGATCTCATGCTCGCTTCACATTGGCGAAACTACCGTGTTACGATGATCGTTTCATTGGTTGCCCTGTTGGCCTATGTATTCCCAACGATGTCCCAATGGCTGCAGCTCGATTTTGATGCGGTTGCCCGAGGCCAATGGTGGCGAATCTGGACAGGCCATCTGACGCACTATGATGGCGGACACCTGTTCTGGGATCTGCTCATGTTCGCGACGTTAGGTGCGGTATGCGAGCGGCGACATCCCTCACTGTTCCTGCCGGCGATCCTTTTGATTGTCGCTGTTATCTCCGTTTCAATTGGCTTGTTCTGCGACGGCATTACCCTCTACCGTGGCCTGAGCGGCCTCGATACGGGGCTGTTTGTTTGGTTTGTCGGAGATCAATGTCGGGAATGTAGTTTCCGCGGCGAACGAGTTTTCGCCATGTTGTGGCTCATGCCAGTCGTCGGCTTGATCGGCAAGCTGATCTTTGAAGCGACGACCGGTCAAACGCTATTTGTGGACTCGACGGCTTTCACACCTCTGGTCGAATCTCACATCGCAGGAGCGACAATCGGCTTGATGTGCAGCAGGACGCAATTTCGGGACGATTCGAGTTCCCGGCCAATTGACCCGCAAACCTCGTCGTCGCAGATTGTCAGTTGCGACGTCGGCCTGCGAATCGATCAAGAGCACGAGCACTGCGTTGCTGAGCGCGAACGCGGGAATCGCCGCGGTTGCCCCCGCAAAGGCGTGCCATCGGCAACCACGTAATCTAGACCGCAGTAGACGCGAAGGGCGCGGTACTAGCCTTTAATAGTCACGACAATTCGGTCACCCAGCGTGCGGCGGTTGCATCGACCGAACGGAGTTCGGTCGGGGCGCAAGTCGCATCGGTCTTTTCACCGACGCGCCATTTTTTGCGATTAAGTGTTCGACACTAAGGCTCGGATTTCGTTCAGAGTCAC
>JARGNK010000002.1:0-134653 GCA_029213145.1 Rubripirellula sp.
CAATCCAATCGCAGCACAATCACGCTGGACACAACCACGCGATGCCCGGCATGACGCAGGCCCGCGAAGCGACGCAAGCAGGGCCGCATGGCGGCAGTTTGAAACAAACCGGCAACCTGCAAATCGAAACGATTGTTTCGCAAGGCGGGCTGAAAATGTTCGTCTACGACCGCGCTGGTCAGCCGGTATCGGTTGACCGGGGACGTGGTGCCGTTTCAGTACGAGTCGAAGGCAATGCGAAACGCTATCGCTACGACCTGTTGCCCGATGGCAAAGGAGCGTTGACCGCTCCTGTGAACTTGTCGCAAATCGCTGGTCGACAGGTTGACGTCGATGTGCAATTGGTCGGTATTGCGGCCAGCACAATCTCTTTCAACGAAGTCGCAACCGTTCCGGCCAGCGAGCAACAACTGGCAGCCGCGGCGATCGCACGACAAAAAATCTGCCCCGTCAGCGGAAAGCCGCTCGGCAGCATGGGTGATCCCGTCGCAGTCGATGTCAACGGACAGAAGCTCTACGTTTGCTGTGCAGGCTGTGTGAACGCGGTCAAGTCGGACCCGGCTAAGTATGCCGCCGGTCGCCCGCAGATCACGGTCACCACCGCGACCCAATCCGATGCAGCAGCCATTGCCACCCAGAAGGTTTGTCCCGTGATGGATGAACCGCTCGGTGGTATGGGGACACCGATCAAGGTGATGGTTGGTGACAAGCCGATCTATCTGTGCTGCAAGGGATGCATCAAAAAGATTCAGGCCGAGCCAGCGAAGTATTTGGCGATGGTTTATGGCAACGGGACGCAAAGCCGTGGCCAGCCTGCTGCCACGACGACGGCAAAGATCACTGTCTCGACCTCAACCCAAGCCGACGCAGCGGCCATCGCGGCCCAGAAGACCTGCCCCGTCATGGATGAACCTCTCGGTGGCATGGGTACGCCGATCAAGGTGATGGTCGGCGATAAGCCGATCTATCTGTGCTGCAAAGGCTGCATCAAAAAGATTCAGGCCGAGCCAGCGAAGTATTTGGCAATGGTTTACGGAAGCGGTAATCAAGCGTCCGTTCCCGCAGGTACCGAACAAGTTCGGGAAGGCATTTTCAAAGTGGTTGCTGACGACGCACCGTTCATTGCCGCACAAAAGAAATGCCCTGTGATGGACGAGCCGCTTGATGCGATGGGTGGACCGTACAAAGTCAACGCAGCGGGCAAAGCGATCTACATCTGTTGCCCTGGATGCGCGAAGAAGATTGCGGCCGAGCCGCAAAAGTGGTTGGCTGTTCTGAAGTCTCAAGGAGTCGATGCTCCATTGATTCGTTAATCAACTCGGGAGCGAGAACTGCTTGCTTCCGATCTGACTCACGCGGGGGCGGTGTCGCGGCTGATTCACGCAAGTGATGACGTCACCACGCCGTCCCTGCCTTTTTGTTTTCAACTTACGACAAGGACGTCGTCATGAAATCGCTATGGAAATATTGCGCAACCGCAGCGATCGTTTTGCCCCTCTCGCTATCCGCCGGATGCCAATCGCTGCCCTGGGTGGGCAATCGAAAAGACGAACCGGCAATGACCGCTCAGCAGTACGCCGAGCAAGCTGCCGCCAACATTCAATACGACACGAAGGTTGATTTCGACACTGACTATCAACCGCCCGCAGCAAACTCGTTCACATCCGCTCCCACTTCAGGTTCCTCTCGCTCCTCATCGGGCGGCGGAAGCTGTTGCCACTAACGCGGGAGCACGTTCTACCATGAAGTCTCACTCCACACGCTCGATACGTTGGTTGGTGTATCGAGTTGTCCGGCGTGTTGCGATCGCGAACGTCAGTCACTTCTATCAGTCGCCGATCGACACGATGCCGCGAACGCCGACGCCTGACAGCTACACGATTGGTTCGTGTTCATCCAAACGGCTACGAGAACACGCATCCGAGTTGGATTACGCAATCCCAGAGCGGGACTTGGAAATGCTGGACGCCGGTGCAGCCAAATGCTTTGCAGCCTTTCAAGCCGATTCACTCGCCGGATTTGCTTGGGTCGCCTTTGGAAACATACCTGGTGAAACGAACCACGACGGCAAGCCCGAAACTGGTCTGCCAATCCAACTCTCCGACGAAGCCGCTTTCGTATTCCAAGTCTTGGTGCTTCCTGCCTACCGAGGACGACGACTGTACGCGGCGATCTTGAGCAGGATGGCCGACGAATTGCAACGCGACGGCATCCGACACCTGGTGCTGACGACCGAAGGATCGAACCACAACGCCCTGCGAGCGGTCGAGCGAATGCAATTCCAAAAAGTCGGCCAAGCATCGTTCTTTCGCATCGGACCACTCAGTCGATCAACCTACCCGACGCTTTCAAAAGATGTTGGATTCACAATCGGACGATATCTCGGCGACGATACCGCAGCCCATTCAAGTTAACTGAGCCACCAACAGCGTGGTGTCATCGAAGGCCTTGCGCCCCTTGCGGAACGTTTCGATGGACGACTCAAACGCTTCAACCAGTTCCCGAGCGTTGCAGCGTTTGACCGTGTTCATCAACTGCTCAATCCGCTCGGTTCCGTACTGTTCTTCACTCGGGTCAAACGCTTCGGTCACTCCGTCGCTAACAATGACTAAACGGGCCGCATCGCCGAGCTGGATTGTTTCTTCGCTGTAGCGGGTATCCTCTTCGACGCCCAAGATCAGGTCGCCCACATTCAATCGCACCGGTGTTTCGCGTCCAATCTGCAAGAACGGCAGTTCATGGCCTGCATTGGCGTAGGTCAGTTGTCGCCTTTTTGGGTCAACGACCAGTAGCGTCATCGTCGCAAAGTGTCCCATCATCACGTACTCGCAGTATCGCTCGTTGACATCTGTCAGAATCTGGGCAGGGCTGGACGATTTCTTTGCCGCTTCCGACACAAACGCCTTCAACAACGTCGCCGCCATCGCGGCCGGCACGCCGTGTCCCGATACGTCCGCGACGCACAGTAGATATTGCCCATCGGACAATGGAATCACGTCGTAGTAGTCACCGCCAACATCATCGGCCGGCTCGAACAACTCGGCGACGTCGATTCCAACCAATCCATTCACCGTCGGTCGTAAGTTCTGTTGAATTTGACGTGCCTTTTCCATGTGAACGCGATGGTCGCGCTGAGCGTGATCCAGAGTTTCAGTCATCGAATTGATCTGATCAGCCAGATAACTCAGTTCTCGACAGCTTCGAGTACGTGCAATCACGCTTAGGTCTCCGGCGGCAACACTCCGCAGCGCCGAAACGAAACCTTGGATTGGTTTGGCGATCAATTGCCGTAATACAGCGCTGACCACGAAGGCCGTAATCCCTCCCAGCAATAGGACTCCGAACATTTGGATCAGCAGCGAGCGGCGTGTTGCGCCCACAACGGCTGAATGTTTCTCGGAAATGTAGACCGTGCCTGCTGGCCCAGTGAATGAACCTACAACGAGCGCGCCGGTGGCATTTGATCTGGCGAGGGTTGAATCAACAGTCGATCGCATTGCCAGGAGCATTTCGTCGGAAGCGTGCCCATGCGAGACAGCTTGGTACGGAAGCCCTCGCCAATCCGCAGCAATATGGTGACCGGGCGAATCGTCAGTATTCATTCGAGCGCAGACATTGTCGACTAGATTTTGAATCGCCTCGCCGCCGTTGGATTCAGCGACCAACAGTGATTCGTACATCGTTTTCGCTTCTTCGGTCAACGCGATCTGCTTCTCTTTCAAATGCCGATCCATCCGTACTCGGTAGTCAACGACAAGAAACAGAACGACAAATCCAAAGAGAATTGCATTGACGAGGACAAGCAGTTGCCGGCTAATCGGCAACTGATGCCATCGGTGTTTGAATGTGTCCATCATGGCACCTTAAACAGAGAAGCCGGGCGAGTGTTCAGGCTCGCCCGGCTGATGTGGGATCGAACGGAATCAGAAGCGGTTAGCTGAGTTCAGCCGATTTCGATTCCGTTGCACTTGCCGATCCTTTTCCACAGCAGGCCGCACCGACGCTGCAGCAGTACGCTCGCGTTGCACAACAGGTCGGTTTGCCTGTTGAACTGGCGATGTCGCTGGTTGCTGCGTTCGTTCCAGCGTGCTTCCCACAGCATCGTGCGTTTACCGAGCAGCAATAGGCACGCTTGGCACAACAAGTCGGTTGAGAAGTTGCGCCGGCCACTTCGTCAGTGGTTGCTGTCGGTTCCGCTTGCTTGCCACAGCACGCCGCTTGGACAGTGCAGCAGTATGCATGCTTGGCACAACACGTCGGCTCAGCCGATGCGGCGGTGCCAACATCACCAGCAGGGACCAGCGAAACGGCAAACAAAACAGCAGAGAATACAGTCGCTAACATTTTGGAAACTCCAGGATTGATGGCGCAGCCGACATCGACATGCACCGATTTGGGAACAGAGACATCTTCATTTTTGAATTGGTCTGGCTTCGCAAGTCGAAGCAGAGCCAACTGCTAAATCTGAAGACGAATGTGCCAATCAATCAGAGAGCTGGGACGAACCAACGAGACCGACCGCACGAGTGCGACCGACTCCGTCCTCCAGTCAATCCGTAAGAAGTCACTGCGGTCCAAACCGCGAGGCGTCAGATCGTTGGTGGAAGTTCTCGGCGGCAGCCAAACCGTTAATTCACACGAAGCCATCGCGGGACATTCGTGCAAAGGATCACTGTCACAGCAGCCGTGCCCGACATGCTGCGGTTGGCAGCACGCATGAAGGCAAGGCTTCGCGTCGTTTGATCCTGCTCGGGCGGCCGGTGAGGACGCCAACAGCACCGCGATCACTGCAAAAGCAGCAAACAATCGAGTGGCAGCATTGGTGTGACGACGGTTCATGGCGGACAGTTCCAAGAGCTTTCAGAGGACTCCCACTGAGGGAATCTCTTCTTTGATGCTCTTTGGATGCACGGCCCCGACGTTTCTTCACGACTTTCTGAAAAAAGATGGGGAGTCTGGAAGGTGGGAGCCTAAACAAGGATGCGTCGCTTCTTCACTGACACCTCCGCCACGCCCAGCTTTCCCTCACTCGCCGTACTTCCGAAAGACCGTCATCAACTCTTCGATCTTCTCGTCGCGGTCCTTGGCACTGCCACTCTTGATCGCCTCGCTGACGCAGGATCGGATGTGCTGCTCCAAGACGATTTGGCCGACTTTGTTGAGTGCACCCGTCGCGGCGGACAACTGCATCAGGATATCGACGCAGTATTCCTCATCCTCGATCATACGACCAACCGCTTCGACTTGACCGACGACACGTCGAAGTCGGTTGTTGAGCTTCTTTTTCTCGTCGTCGGTCAGCATTCGTGGAGACTTTTGGATAGGCTGGCTTTTCAAGAAGCCCGATTTTAGCGTGATAGGTCGATCGTCGTTAGATGGGTATTGATCGGCTCCTCTAGAAGCGAAAGCCCGCTTCGACACAGGCTAGGTGAGTTTAGCTGCCCGCAATCTCAACGCATTCGCAATCACCGACACACTGCTAAAACTCATCGCTGCTGCTGCAATCATGGGGCTGAGCAACACGCCGAAGATCGGATACAACAACCCAGCTGCGACCGGAATTCCCAGGGTGTTGTAGATGAAAGCGAAAAACAAGTTCTGACGAATGTTGCTCATCGTTTTGCGACTCAAGTTTGCCGCCGCAGCCACACCGCGAAGATCGCCACCGACAAGCGTGACACCGGCAGACTCAATCGCAACGCCCGTCCCGGTGCCCATGGCGATGCCAACGTTCGCTTCGGCAAGTGCAGGAGCGTCGTTGATCCCATCGCCACACATCGCAATTGTCTTGCCTTCCTGCTTCAGCTTGCGAACGAAGTCATGCTTTTCCTCGGGCGAAACCCCAGCATGAAATTCGTCGATGCCCAGTTTGGATGCGACGGCTTTCGCGGTCGGTTCGGCATCGCCGGTCAACATCACCACTCTTAACCCCAGTTCATGCAACGTCTTTAGCGCTGCAGGCGTGCTTTGCTTGATCGGGTCAGTGATGGCGAGAATTGCCGCCAGCTTGTTGTCGATCGCCACGAACACAACCGTCGCACCTTCGACCTGATGCGATCCCGCTTTGTCTCGCCCCGCATCAACGCCCTCGATGCCTTGTTCGTCCAACAAGTCAGCCTTGCCAATCAACACATCATGATCATCGACGCGAGCGCGAACGCCACCACCGGTTATACTATTGAATTCACTCGCCTCCACGAGCTGCAACTCATCCGCCTTCGCTCGGCGAACGACCGCCTGAGCCAACGGATGCTCGCTCTGTGCTTCGACAGCAGAAGCCAACGTCAACACATCGTTCTCATTCCAGTCAGCAAACGTCTCGACACCCGTCACTTCCGGTCGTCCCTGCGTCAGTGTGCCTGTCTTGTCGACAACAATCGTGTCAACCTTCTCCATGACTTCGAGGACTTCAGCGTTCTTGATCAGCACGCCTTCCTTCGCTCCTCGGCCAACACCCACCATCACGGACATCGGCGTCGCCAGCCCCAACGCACACGGGCAAGCAATGATCAACACCGCAACGGCCGCTACGAACGCATGAGCCAGTTGCGGCTCTGGACCAAACACCGCCCAGCCGATGAACGCTGCCATCGAACAAACGATCACCGCCGGCACAAAGTAACGCGCGACCACATCAACCAGTTTCTGAATCGGAGCACGACTCCGCTGTGCGTCCGCAACCATTTGCACGATGCGGTTCAGAACCGTGTCCCCGCCAACACCGACAGCTTCCATGACGAGCGCACCAGTCTGGTTCAACGTTCCGCCCGTGATTTCGTCACCTTCCACCTTCTTCACCGGCATCGGCTCGCCCGTCAACATCGACTCGTCAACGCTGCTCGACCCGCTGAGAACTTTCCCATCGACCGGAACTTTCTCGCCAGGACGTACTCGCAGCCGATCGCCCTTGTGGACTGAATCGAGCGAGACATCTTCCTCGCCATCGTCTGTGATTCGGTGTGCCGTATCGGGAGCAAGCTTCATGAGTTCGCGAATCGCTCCGCCCGTCTGCTGTCGTGCTCGCAGTTCCAATACTTGCCCGAGCAACACCAAGGTGATGATCACCGCCGCGGCTTCAAAATAGAGAGGTGGAACACCGTTCTCAAAGAACGCCTCTGGTATCACACCAGGAAGCAACACGACGACCAAACTGAACAGATACGCCGCCAATGTTCCCACGGCGATCAACGAGAACATGTTCAAGTTCATCGTGTGAAACGACTTGGCTCCGCGAACCAACAAGGGCCATCCGCACCAAAACACAACCGGCGTCGCCAGCGCCAACTGCAACCAACCAAACACCGTCTGGCTCATCCAATCCGCGACCCGCAATCCGACCATCGGCCCCATCGCGATTACGAGCAATGGCACCGACAACGCGACGCCAACCCAAAAGCGACGCTTCATGTCGGCGTACTGATTGTCTTCACCCTCGTCATCCAACGAGACGACCTTCGGCTCCAAGTCCATCCCACAAATCGGGCAGTCGCCGGGGCCGACCTGCTCGATTTCAGGGTGCATAGGGCAGGTGTAGATCGCCGTCGGGTCTGCGGGCGCATCGCTCGCCTTGGTCGATGAGTGACCACTGCAGCACGAAGACGTGTCCGAGGTTTCCTCGATCTGTACCGCTGCGCCGCCACCGCAACAAGACGAACCGCTTGATGCCTCTTTCTGTGATCGCTTCGCCAGCACCCCCGCAGGATCATCTTGGAACTTTTCCAAGCACCCGTCGCTGCAAAAAACGTAGTTCTTGCCACCAAACTCAGCCGATCGTGGACTATCCGCCGAAACGGTCATTCCACAAACCGGGTCGATCTGCGTTGACGGATCGGCGACCGGCAAGGACGACTCGTGTTTCTTATCGTGGTCCATGATTTCTCCAGGCTGTCAAAAAGTCATTCTCCAATATACCCCGTAGTGGTATGCAAGTTGCATACCGCTAATGCAGCGGCAACGGGGCCGCAACAACAATTTCTAAAGGAGAAACGAATGAGTACCGCAACCGCATCCATGAAAGAGTGCATCGAAAACTGCCAAGAGTGCCAAACGACCTGTGCTGACATGCTGACCAGTCATTGCCTGTCCGAAGGCGGCGACCACGTCGAGCAAACGCACGTCAAGCTGATGCTCGACTGCATCGCGGCCTGTGCTGCCTGCGTCGACTTCATGAGTCGCAATAGCGATCACCATGCGCACTACTGCAAAGCTTGCGCAGCGATTTGCAAGGCCTGCGCCGACAGCTGTGAGAAGGTCGGAAATATGGACAAGTGCGTCGAATGCTGCCGCAAGTGCCACGAGAGCTGTTCGTCGATGGCGGCGTAGCACCAGCCGAAATCCCAAAACGCACAAAACGCCGACGCCCCGATGTGGGACGCCGGCGTTTTGTTTATTGCCTTGGTAGAGTAACGCTATTCGTTTTCGTCAACGGTCGGCGGTCACTCGTCGAGGATGCCTGGATAGCTCGGCCAATCGTCGCCCCAGTCTCCGGGATGAACGACGGGATAATCGGGCATACCAGGATAGGCTTCGCCGGGGTGACCTGGCGGAAGGTTGTCTGGCGCAGAGTAACCCGGCGGGACGTGATAGGGATGGTCCGGCGGCAGTCGCGGCCAAACGTGAATCGGCGGCGGTGACTCGATCACCACCGGTTCTTCGGGTGGCGGCGGCCAAGGGTAATCGTCTGGCCACCAAGGCGGACGCGGGCCGGGATCGGGAGTGCCTGGCGGATAGTCGTCGGGCCACACCGGCGGTGGTGGCAATGGCGGCGGAGTGAGAATGATTGGACCGTCGTCGTCTTCCTCGGGATCGTAGGGTGGTTCGCTGCCGGGCGGATCAAACGGCGGGACGAATGGGTAAGGCGGCATTTCCGGATAGTCGGAAGGATACGTCATTGCAGGGCACTCCGTTGCAGAGGATCGGGATGGGAGAATGCGGTGCGTTTGCTGGGGCATAATCCGCACTGCGGAATGGATTTGGTTTCGATGAAGGCTTGCAGTTCTTCATCCGTGGCGTCTTGTGAACACGCTTGGTAGTCGCGGAAGAGTTGCCACTGCGGCAATTCATGTAGACGCAGCTTGGATTCGAGCTTGGCAAAGTAGGCCAGCGCGGGACATTTCCAAAGCTTGCCTTCGTAGAGCTGTGCACAGGTTTTCTGCATGCAGACTTTGAACGCGGCGTTGGGCCTGGAGTTGAACGGCATTGGTTTGCCATTCGCTACCTTGTACTGACGCATCCAGCCGCGGTGCGATTGTCGAATCTTGATGCGAATGCCGGGAAACTGTTCTCGCCAGCGCCAAACCAGGTGTTTGACTTCGCGAAAGCGTTTGACATATTCGGCGTGCGCTCCGTGCTGGCTGACTTCGAGTCGACAGTGCGTTTCCACGAGCACTTTCGGCAGTTCGGGAAACCGATGTAGAAAGAATCCGTTGGTAACGAGCATCAAGTCGCTGTCCCAATGCTGCCTAGCGAGCTTGATGTGTTCCAAAATGGCGGGATTCAATAGAGGCTCGCCACCGAGCAACGCGAACCGAGTCGGCTTCAGACGATGCGACCACTTCTGGTAATCGGCATCGGCTTGCTCGATCGTGGGCATCGCGCCGCGCAAATGGTGGTCGCTGTAGTGGCTGCATTGCTGACAAGACAAATTGCAACCGTGCGCTAGGTGATACTCAAGTGCTGGCAAGTTGTGTCGTTGCATTGTTGTCCTCCTTAACGCGAAGTCGAAAGCGTCGAGCGTTGATGCCTAGCTGCAACAGAAAGCGGGTTAGCACCAAATGCGACGAACCGGTTTCCGTATGACCGAGCATCCGTCGATCCAATTGGTATGGCTCGTCTGACCACTGGCCAGTGACAACCAAATTCGGATAGATGGCAAGCAGGTTCGCGGCAAGTTGTGGAGTGAAGATCGAGCCGATGTCGTATTCGGCCGGCGGATCGTCTCTCCATAGCTGAATCAGTTCTTGCGTTTGAGCGTTGCCTGGAAACGGTAGCTCCGGTGGATCACGTCGTCGCCAATGACATTCATCAATGTGAGCCTTTGATCGCCCAACAAAATGGTAGACGTAAGATTGCATGACCGGATTGATGGCCCAGGCAGGCGAGTAGACCATGCTGACGTTGAAATCGGGCGGCAAGAATTTGATGTAGCCCGGATGGTCGTTGTAAAGTTGGTTGACGATCAACGACTCGTCGGTGGCCTGATCGCTGGCACCCCACGTCGGAATCAAATGCCTAATGATGCGAGCGAACATCGGCCCATACATTTCTGAGCCATACAGATAGAGTCCACCGTTCGGATGCAGCCATGTCGGTGCCGGCCGCACACCGCATCGCTTCGCCCAAATCTCTTGCGCCCGCTGCTGCCAACCTCCATTGTCGATCCGATTATTGGCTGATTGACGCTCGGCAACCATTCCGAATTGCTTCGGGGTCAGCAGATCAAACGGCGAAGGACAGTCCGATCGGATCAACATGTCGTTGTCTAGTTGCAGCACGTGCGCCGGCCCGAACTCTTGATGCACGTGATCGCAGACAAACATCTTCTGCCAGAATGGATGCACGGGTTGAAGGTGATCGTCATTCCAAAGCACCTCCGCGCCCCATCGTTTCGCGGCAGCCTCATAGCTTTCTCGTACGTTCTGCGATGCTCGCCGTGGTGGCAAGTCGAGGACCGCAATCACTCGTTTCATTTCCATACAACTTTCTCCAGTCCGTGTTTGTCCAAACCGGCTTTCAAGAACTCCGGTCGCCGTCGTTGATAGCCGGGCGGGTCGACGTGCTCATGTTTGAACGAGTGATTTAGATCGACTGCGACGTTCATTCCGGCGATCTTTGCTCGCCAAAAGAAGTCCCAGTGCTCTTCGACCTTGAGTGACTCGTCCCAGCGGATCGCTTGCAGAATGTCGCGATAGGCAACAAAGCAGTTGCCGACGTAATGGCACCAGCGAATCGAACGCCGCTGTCGGTAGCTTCCGAAGGCGATACGCAGGGTTCTGCCGTCGACACGTAACATGCGAGGACGCTCTTCGTTGTTGCTGAGCGCCGCCAGCAGATCGAGATCGTGATGTTTATTGAGCGTCGCGATCAGCTCTGGCAATCGCGTTTGATTCGTCACGAGATGATCGTCATCGGCGAAGATAACGATCGGCGTGTCGCCAATATCGAGCAGTCTGTTGCGACCGGCCGATAGACCAATGTCGTACTCGGTCTCGATTAGTCGATCGACCATGGCGGCTTCGTCTGGACAAACGGCCGAGAATCGCAGTTCCGGTTTGCCGTCATCGAGGACGTGGATCAGCGGACGGTCGTCGCCATAGTGTTCGTAAATGCTGCGAACGAGTGCCGCACAGCAATGTGGACGGTGAATCGTTTTTATGCAGAAGGTGGCTTGATTACGCACGGACGATTTGACCTCCTGGATAGCGCAATGAATGGAAACCGTGTTTACGAAGTCCCATCGCACGGAACTTCGATCGCCCACGCAGATCGCGGTAGCCGGTTCCGGCAACATGGGCGTGGACGACGGAACAATCGGTGGCGACCGCAATTTGCAGCTTGGCTAGGTGGCTCGCCCGGTAGAAGAACTCCCAGTGCTCGTACGTCTTCAGGGCTTCGTCCCAACGGAGCGTCGCGATCGTCTCCCTGCGAGCGAGGAATGCGTTGCTGACCATGTCGCACCAGGCGACCGAGCCAACTCGCTTCTTTTCACCGCGGTGCATCCAGATGCGTTTACCGTTCATCAACGGTGAGAGCATGGTTGGCCGACCGCCTCCTCCTTGGCGCACTGCGAGGATGTCGAGTTCGTGGTCTACGAAGTACTCGCAGACGCGGTCGATTTGGAAATCAGCGGTGATTACGTGATCGTCGTCGAGCAGAAAGATGTACTCGGTCTGCGCCGCGTCGATCGCTGCATTGCGTCCGACTCCGACGCCCACATCGTGCCGATCGAGATTGATGACCTCGCAATGCTTGGCGGTTTCGGGATACTTCTCGCTGAAGCGAAGTTCGGGGCGACCGTCATCGACGACGACAATGGTCGGGTCGGCGATTTGCTCGCGCAGCGACTGGACCAGCCGATGGCAGGACCAAGGCCGGTGAATCGTCTTGATGCAGAAGGTGATGTCTGCCGTTGAAATGCTATTCGACATAGTGCTCACCCAAACTTCCGAAGATCTGGATTGACGTGTTCGATTGCCGACTGGATTTCATCCTGGGTCGGCGTGATGCCGAGGAACTCGATGAGATTGCCAATCACTTCCTCGGGATACGTCACCAACTCGGCGAATTCGATCCGGAACACCGGCACGTCGGGATGCTCGGAGATGAAGTTGTCTCGGTGGTCGCGGAGACTGCGTTGCAGAACCTCACAGTCCTCGTCGTTCGCCGCGAACCACTGGCCACGGTGTTTCTCGCTTCGGTTTTGCAGCGATCGAATCGACGCCTCGATATCTCGTTCGACAGAGATGATTCGCAGTGAATCACCAAGCCCCGCGTGAAGGTGAGTCACGAACCGACACAAGTGCGGATACTTCGCTCCAGCGACTGTCTTGTCGCGATTGGCTTCCGATTTGCGGCTAACGATCCACGACTTGAGCATTTGAGTCAGTTGGTCGTCGCTAACATTCGGATCGGTAGCCGGGAAACGCATCACCTTTTCACAAAGCTGTGCCAGCCCAACTGCCTCGCCGCCTCCGGTCGCCTCGTAGCCACCGAGTTGGTTACCCATGTGAACGCCCAGGTGATGCATCACCATTGCGACACACGACGTGCCGGCGCGGTGCGGGCCGAGGACCGCAAAGAACGGTGCGTCCGAATGGTCCGCGTTCTTGGCGTCATTGAAGAACCGCGTTTGACTCCATTTGCGACCGCAGATATTTGACTTGGTCGGCAGTTGTCCAACGAGCCAGCGATCGGGCGTGTAAACCGCAATGGATTCCTTTTGGATGTTCTTACCTTGCACGAGTGCCTGGTAACGGCGCTGGATCAATCGACCGAGGTGATGGTCGATATGATGCTTGGTGTGCCAATCGTTCCAAGTCAAATGACGATAGAGTGTTTTCATCGCCTCGCGTCCTCGCACCATGAACGCGTGCGTGCGATTCACGTTGTACGGACGATAGACGTGTTCGCTGACCTTGTACGGCGGGTTCTTGCCGGCGTATAAATGTTGGCCGCCGAGATACGCCATGCCCCAGTCAGCCGGCAATTCCGCAATGAACTGCTGCAGTCGTTCGCAAAAGTCATCGCCGAAACCGGCGTCGTCTTCAAAGACGACATACGAGTCGATGTGTTCGAGCAAACACTTTTCGAGAATCAGTAAGTGAGATCGGTAGCACCCCCACGCTCCGTTCCCAGCCCGCCACTGCGGGGGCGTGGCCACGCGACGGCCGTCGATCGCGGTGAACCGTTCGGGTTCGGGGAACGGCCACGGATCGGGAAGCTGCCGCATCCAGTCACGCAGCCGATCATCGCGTCGATCGAGGTTCATCAAGAAGCAACGTTCAACGATCGAATTCGTCCTCCGGATCGTCTTGGTCTGGTTCGGGTGCCCCTTCGGGGAATTTTCGCTCGTACTTGCGGATGGCAGTGCTGACGAGACTGCGGGCGACTGTGGCGGTAAACCTTCCATGCGGGAGTCCTCTTGCTTGGGCTTCTTCGAGTAACCAATCGACGATCGTGTCAATGTTTCGGCGGCATCCATCGGCACCCCAGTCGTTCATCGTGTCGACGCGGGTTTCGCAGTTGCACGTTTCGCTCGGCTTGGCAAACCAAGCGATCATCTTTTTCAGTTCGTTGCCGGGGCCTGGCCGGTAGCTGCTCATCTTCAACGTCGCCGGCATCAGATCGTCGTCCGGCATGTAGTTGCGAAGCAGTGCTTCCAACTCGGTGATGTCTTGTTTGCGCCGCTTCTTGTTGACCAATGCCATGCCGATCGTGACGACGTTGATCGCGCACGGGTTGTCGTTGGTTTGGCATGCGTTACAGGCGGCCGGAGTCGTTTGCACGCGGCATCCAGCGAGTTGGCACGCCACTTCGCATTGGTTGTCAGGTGTCAGATGTGGGCAATGCATCATGCTGTCATCCCCGCTACTGCTCCATCGAATGAACCAGACGAACTCGGTGGATCGCCAGGGTCTTCACAATCACTGCTCACCAATTCCCAACCGCACGACCAAATCCAGGTGCTGTTGCAAGGTTCACTTGATCCGCTGCTGTCTTCGGAAGGTTCCTCGGTTGAATCGCTTTCGCTCGGCCGATCGGAGCCGTCGCTGCTATCGGACGCACTTTCGCTGGGTCGATCGGAGCCGTCGCTGGGTGGGTCTGAGCCGGATGTCGAGTCGTTGCTTTCGGATGGTTGATCGCTATCGCTTCCAGATGAATCACCGACGCTAGGATCGTCGCTCGCACTTGGCCGATCACTGTCAGAGCCTTCCGATCCCGAGTCGCTCGTCGACCGCGATGCTGAATCAGAACCACTTGATGAAATGGGAATGCTAGTGGAGTCATCGCTCCGCGAATCACTGCCTGAATCCGATGTGCTAGTTGATCGTGAATCAGAGGCCGATCCGCTTTCGCTATCTGATTCGGATGCACTTACGCTGCCTGATCTTGAGTCACTGCCTGAATTGGATCCGCTGTCTGATGCAGAACCACTTTGGCTTTTGCTGGCGGAGGCACTGTCCGAGTACGATGCCGAAGCACTCGCTGAGTAACTTTGTGAGTCCGAACTGCGGTCGATGCTGGATTCGCTTTGGGAATCGCTGCCCGACTCGCTGGCTGATGGCGACGTCGAGTCGGATTGCGACTGGGATTCCGATGCGGAATCACTTGATACGGAATCGCTTTCGCTACTCGTTGACGAATTCCAACTAAACGAAGGCACGCTCTCCGAGCCTGACTCGCTTCGTGATTCACTTTCGGATGTGCTCGATTCGGACTGGCTCGATTCGGACTGGCTCGATTCGGACTGGCTCGATTCTGAAGTCGATGATTCGCTGGTCGATGACGCACTCTCGGATGTGGACGATTGCGAACCGCTAATGGATGGCGTGCTGGCTGATTCGCTTGATTGCGAGGTAGATGAATCGCTCGACGAACCGGAATCGCTTGATTGCGAGTTGCTCGTCGACGAATCACTCGCCGATGAACTGGACGCGGACACGCTTGGCAGGCTGATCGACGTACTGGAATCGCTCGATTGGCTTGTCGATGAGTCGCTGGACTGGGAATCGGACGAACTGTCTGACGAATCACTCGATGCGGACGACGATCCTGCGGAGCTTGATGATCCGCTGATGCTGGGCAGACTGGTCGATGTACTCGAGTCACTGTTGGATGAATCGCTCGATTGTGAGTTTGACGAGCTGTCCGACGAACCGCTCGATGCGGACGAAGAACCGTTGGAACTGGATGAACTGCTCACGCTCGGCAGACTCGTCGATGTGCTCGAATCGCTGCTGTCCGACGAATCGCTCGATTGACTACTGCTGTCGCTGCTCGATGAAGACTTTGAACTGTCGCTCGAATCGCTGCTGCTAGATGCGGACGAACTAACGGAAGAATCGCTGCTGTTGAATGACGAAGAGTCTGAGGAGGATTGACTACTCGATGACGACTTTGATGAAGACGACGAACTGCCGGAACTGCTGCTCGATGATGAACCACTGCTTGAAGACGACGAAGACGATGGGCTGCCGGACGATGAGGAAGACGAACCGCTACTCGACGAACTCGAACCTGATGAACTGCTAGAACTCGACAGGGAGCTGCTGGAACTCGACGACATACTCGATGAGATTGAACTGCTCATGCTCGAACTACTCGACGAGCCATTGCTGCTTGATGAACTTCCCGAAGACGAGGATGAAGATGATGACGAGGGCGACGAAGAAGAACTGCTGGACGAGGAATCGCTGCTAGAACTGCTGCTAGAACCTGAACTCGACGAACTGCTCGAGCTTGATGAGCTGCTCGAACTACTGCTCCCGTCGCAGCAACGGCAACCGATCGTCAAGTATGCCGACGTGTCTTCATGGAAATGGCAGACGATCTGTTGGCTCGCCAGCAACGCGTAGTCGCACACGTTGTAAACCGAGACGGCAGGGCCAATCGGTTTCCATCCGCCATCAAATCGAAGTTCACGAGCCGTTCCCCACGACTTTGCTTTGATACGTTTTGCGGGTTTGCAGAGAAGCGTTTGCTTTGGCGGGTCGATCACCCAGGATCGCTGACCGTCGAACTGCACTTCCAGGTATTGCTTCGGCGAATCGGCGATCGGTCCGCGAATACGCTGCGCCGAGTGATTCCGAGCGGTGATTCGTACTGTGTCCCCAGCCGGATCGGTGACCGCTTCGATCTCGCCCGCTTTATCGAGTTGATAGAGGTCGCAGTCCGCACTGCCCGTCCGCATTCCTCGGCGACCAGCGATACCGCCGGTCGGAACCTCGACAAGGTAAACCGGATCAGCAGGCCGCCCGACACGAACGACTGCCCATTGGTCACCGAGTTGGTTAAGGTCACGTCGCCACAGAATCTGTGCCGATCCATCTGGTTTCGATTGCAGCGTGTCACCGGCCGATTCGCCAACGTCTGCAAACTTATGCCAAGTCTTGACGACGTTGACTCGCGCGGCCACCACGCCATCGAACACCACGCGGCCGACCTTGTCTTCCGCGATCGGTTCGATGGCGACCCCAACGCGACCTGTGTGTTCATCCTCGGTCGGGCGCACGCACTCGATCGTTGCGTCGCGAACAAAGCGGGCCAGTTCCATTGGCCCGACGGTCGGATCGGTCAGCGGCGACTCAAAGCCGACGATTCCGCCAATCGGAACCGTGGTTGCCGATAGGTTGTGAACGCGAACGGTTGCGGCGTTTCGCAGATGCGTGCGAGGACCACCTCCTCCTGGCAGCCGATTGCGATGAGAGGCTTCGGCAGCAACAAGCAATCGGTTGTATTCAGCGGCGGTGATCGCAAACTGATCGCCTGGTTTTACGCGCCGGGTCACTAGCTGATCCCCAACACGTTGAAGTTTCCTCCGTGATAGACCTGTTCAACGTACGCTGCCTCAGGAACTTGCAGCACGCGATCGCCGACCACTTTCTCGCCGTGTTTAACCCACAAGTAGTCCCAACCCTGCTTGCTGATCCCGGAGATGTTTCCAACCGTCATCGCGAACTCGTTCGGACGAGCGGCGAAGTGGTAAGTCACATCGACCCAGTTCTGCTCATCCTCGCCTCCTTCGCCACCGAGAAACAACGCTTCGCCAGGAGAGAAGATTGACCACGCTGTCGAATTCACTCGGCCGGTCATCGACACCATCGCAAGCAGATAAGCCGTCGAGACGAACTCAAACTTCTTGCGAACGGAGAACTCAAACGCTGGAACCGTGATGTCGACTCCGGAAACGCCAGAATCGCTGACGCCGATCGCTCCGTGATAGACGGGAGCCGCGATCCCCGGCGCGGAGTAGATGCCTCGAGTCTGTACTGAATGAAACCGGATCGAGCTTGGTCTTGTTGATCGTGACGCTGACCAGAGCATGCTTTTGGTTGATGAACTCCGAGTCGATTTGCAGATACGGGATCAGCTCCTTGTGATTCGCTTTGTAGTACTGATACAAAGCACTCGCAGCTGCGGCCGGATCGACAGCCCCGCCATTCGTCGCAACATAAGAAGTGAAGTCGGAGTGTGATTTACCGCGTGAGGCCTTTTCGGAAAGAGCCGCGACCTCGAAGTCGTATCCACCAGTAGATATTGACATCAGCTAAACACCAATCCTCCCGACTGCGAACGCTCAACAAGGCGTCGAGTGTTCTCAGCGGTTTGGATGATTGCACGTTTCATGTCCTCGCTGAATTCGCCACCGGACGTCGCAGGTAATTGCAATTGCGAAGTGCTGTTTGTGATCGCAGAGTCAAACGCCGCAAGTGAACGTCCAACGGAAGCGAATGCTTCGGTAATCGCGGCAACGTCCAGCGTCGGTGAGGATTCCAGATCAGTCGGCTCGGACTGATTCATAGGCTCTGGCAGATCGAACGGGACATCGACCTGGTTGTCGGCGATGACCTTGTTGTCTTGCTCGCCGCTCACGATCGGATCGTCGGCTTGTTCAGGCTCCAACCTCAACTGCGGCGCAACGATGACTTCTACGAAATCGTTCTCAGCGGCAATCGGCTCCAGCTTCTTGAGTGGCTCAGGAGCCCGTTGCGGAATCGTCGAAGCTCCACTGCCGAGCCCCAAACCTCTCGCATCAAAATTGCCGGCGACTTCGGTTCGATCAGTTTCGGGACCGTCAGCGAACTGATCCATCGCTGCCTGAGCGTTTGGGTTCAGGTCGAGACGTAGGTCTTTCGCGTTGGGGGGCTGCAACTCGGGATCGTCGATGCCGGGGAGATCGACCTTGGGAATGTCGACTGCGCCGGGCTCAGGCATCTTAGGTAGAGCGACTGGTCGTTCCGGCGGAGCAGCGTCTTCAGGTTTCGGCTCCGCGTCCGAGGGCGCAGTTGCATTATTGGCTCGTTCCACCGCAGCATCGAACTCGGCCTGTGCAGTTGCGATTTGCTCGTCGCGTTCCTTGTTGCGATCTTCAACGGTTGGTCGCCCAGCCTCGCGTGCCGCTTTCGCTTCCGCTCGCATTTGATCGAGCGTCCGTTGCACCCCGACGGTCGTGTCGTCGATGATTTGTTGGCGATTGTTCTGCGCCGCATCGTTTTCGCGGAGCTGTTGTTCCTTGGATTGATCGACAACCGCGTTCTTTGCGTCGGTCTCATCGTCGATCGCCCGCATGTCGGCGTCGATGTCTTGACCTTCGCGAGCCTTGCGTCGCGCTTCGAGTTGTGCGGCGATGCCCTTTTGCATTTCTACGCGGTTGGCTTCGATCTGCTCCTTGCGTTTGGACCGGCGACGCTGGCGCTCGATGATCGCCTGCTGGCGTTGTCGTTCCTCGGCAGAATCGGCCGCTCGAGTGTCAGCGTCAATTTTCGCCATTTCGACGTCGACATTGATGTCGTCGTCGAACAGGCCTTTGAGCTTGATCCAAGCTTTCTTCAAGAATCCGACGGTCGAGTTCCACATTGACTTCACTTGACCAACGAACACGGTCCATGTGTCGGCAAGATAATCGACGGTTTCAACCCAAGCGTTCTCAACGCCGGCCAATGCGTTGATGAGCACTCCGCCGATCTGCACCGATACGTCGCCGGCGATGTCAACGAGTTCGTGAAGTTTTAGGAATCCCTTCTTAAGAAACCCAATTGTGTTGTTCCAACCCTTCTGCACGGCGGACGTGAGGATCGTCCAACCGTCTGCCATGAATCCGAGCGTGCTGTTCCATACGCCAGCGAGCCCGGACAAGGCACCAATGAGAACATCCCCGATCGCATAGGCGGAGTCGGCCCACACGTCTGAGATATATTGAGTGAAGTCCGCCCAGATACCTTTGATGTAGCTCGTTCCTTTGACCCATTGGAGTTTCAAGTAGGTCCACAGCACATCGGTCGCCGCAGTGATGTCACCAGCAGCTAGCGCGTTGGCGATAGCACCAAAGGCGGCGAGCGTGTCGGCTTTGAGTGTTTCAAATAGACCTTTCAGATACTCGACTGCTTGGCCGGCGATTCCTGTGGAGTAGAGGAAGTAGCCACCAAGCGCTGCAACCGCCGCGACAACAAGGCCAAGCGGTGTGAACAACATTCCGACCGCCGAGACGATGACGCCGATGGCACCACCGATGAATGAGAAAATGGTTGCGAGCCCACCAACCGCGAACGACGCAACGGCAGCGAACGAACCAAGAGCGAACAATGCCGCGCCGATCGTGAAGATGGCGATGGCACTCGCAGCGGCAATCTTGACGATCTTCTGATTCTTGTTGATCCACTCGATCACACCTGACGCGGCGCGGCTGAAGGCTTGCACCATCGTGGTGACGCTGCCTTCGAGTGATTCACCGATCGCAATCGCCACGCCCTCGATGGAAGACTTCAGGATTCGGAACGCTCCGCCGAGTCCGCCTTCCATTTCCTCAGCAGTCTTGCCTGCGATCCCGCCAGCCTTTTGCAGCTCGGAATACAACTCGCGGGTATCGGCCACGCTCTTTCCAATCGAACTGGCAGCGGTGATGCCCAGCAGCCCGAACACCTCGTTCAGTTTCTCAGCCTTTTCGGCCGTTCCCATCTTCTCGGTTGCAGCAGCGACTTCGCCGAGAATGTCGACGAGTGATCGGGCATTGCCTTTCGCATCCTTGGTCGTGACGCCAAATGTGGTTTTGAATTTCTCCGATTCGGCGGCACTGATCGTCAGCAAACGACGCATCGCATTACCGGCCGATGAACCCTGGATACCCATATTGCCGAGCGTACCGAGGATCGCGAGTGTCTCTTCGAGACTCATGTTCGCATCGGCAGCGACGGGGCCGGCATAGGACAAAGCCTCGCCAAGAGATTCCACCGTGTTGAACGACTTGTTCGCCGCGGCGGTCAGGCCATCCGCAACCCGCGTTGCTTCGCCGGCTTCCATTCCGAACTGACGAATCGTCGCTGCCATGATGCCGGACGCCTGCGTCGCATCAGTTCCCGTCGCACGGGCCATGTTCATCACGGCCGCCGTCATCTTCTCGATCTGCTCCGGCTTGAATCCGGCGCGACCGAGTTCGGTCATCAGCGAGGCGACTTCGCTGGCAGAGTAACTGGTGGTTGCTCCGAGCTTCTTTGCCGTATTGCGAAGCGATTCAAGCTGCGATCCAGTCGCTTGTGTGATCGCGGCGACGCCTCGCATGGCATCGTCGAAGTTGGAGAAGATTGCGACGCTACCGGCCAATGGTGTTGCGGCAGCCGCGCCGAGTCCCATCAGTTTGGTGCCGAGCAACCGCGTTGACGCACCGAATGATTCCAATCGCTTTTGAGCGGATCGAAGACCTTTGACGAATGCTGAATCCTTGGTCAGCAATTCGACATAGGCGGATCCGGCTCGGACTTGGGACATGGAGACTCGTTCTCACGGGGCTGGAAGACTGCGCCGAGTAGATGGGCGACTTGTTCAACAGTGGCTTTCACTGGAACCGGTCGAGTGACCGTGTAGGGATTGAAGTCATCGGGCTTAAACGGTTTTCGACGACGTTTGCGATCGCGATTGATCTCGGCCGTCAGTGCCATGACGCTCGATGCGATGTGCCAATCGTGCTGGCGTTTCGCTTCGGCCATTTGGACGAGTTGCCGAAGCGTCAGTGGTCCGGGGTCGACTCCGATGATGCCGGCGAGTCGGATGATGAGTCGCTCGATGTCGGCACCGCGAGCTTGCGTTCCAGGTCCTCCACAATCCGGTCCACCAGATTGGGATCGTCCAGTCGCTTCTCGATCGCTTCCAATCCCCGCGTCTCGATCATCTTCTGCTTGTCGGCCGCCTTCCGCAGAAGGCGGCGGCGGGACTCCGGGAAATACGCGACCAACGCATCCACCAATGCCTTGCAGGCTTCGTCGATCGAGTCGCCCGCCAGTCCCTCGGCGAACGCTTCGTCGTCAACGTCTTGTTGATCGGCTTGCGGTTTGCAGATCGCGAACAACACATCACCGAGCAACAACGGATCGCTGGAAAGTCGCGTGACAAGGTCGCCGTCGATCGCGTCCAGCAATCGCACGTCGGTGAGTGCCTTCACGCGGCGAAGCGTCGTATTGTCGATGTCAACGATCCAGACACGACCACGACGATCAATGAATTTCTGCATGGAGTTCCGTTCCGAGGATTACTTAGGGCGTTCCGCCACCAACGTTCATGCCGCTGCCAGACGAAGATTGGGTTGGCTTCAAGGTGACGTCGGCCGACACCACTTCTTCGAGGTTTTGATTGACATTGAAGTTCATGACTTCACAGGTCAGTGTCAGCGAACCACCAGCATCCGAAATGCCAACGTCAGTCGGCGTTCCGCTACTCCACAGTCCTTGCAGCATCCCAAACGCGGTGTCGCCGTTCTTGTTGAGCACCGTGAATTCGATCGACGCGTCTTTTAGAGTGCCGACTGTGGCTCGCCAGCCGTTGTTGTCACGAGTCGATGCGTCGGCTTCGGCCTTCTCGAGATTGACCGTCAAATCCTTGACGTTCTTGATCTCGGCACCGTCGATCGTCAGGACGGCATCGAGACCGAGTTTCACTTCTGCTGACATGTTTCGATTCCATCCGTGGTCGAGAGACTATTTGACCGAGTCACGCCAGAACTTTGGCAGGCGTGCTTGATTGGCAATGAGGGCAGGTTTCATGAACGGGCGTGCGGGATAGCGGCGTGGTTTACTGGCTCCGCGGCGTTCGTTCTCTTCTTCTATTAGTCGTGTGGCTCGGCTGGCTTGGGCGATCGTTAGCAGTTTGATGCGGGCAAACTTGCCGGGCTGTTTTGCACGGATCGGCCCGAATTCGCCAACGCGAAACCGATGGCGTTTCAGTTTGCGTCGCTTCGTGACAACGCCACCGAACTCATGCAGGTTCCACAGCCGGCCGGCAATCTCGTTGACTGGGCCAATGACTGCCTCGCCGCGATCCCGATTGACTTCGTAGCGAAGCACACGACGTAGCATTCCAGTCGGTGAACTGGGCGGCGATCCTGGGTTGGATGGTTTCTTGCGTTTGCGGATCGATCGTTTGGCGGTCATCCGGATGGTGCCGGCCGCATGATTCATGCTTTTGAAGGTCGCTTGGTTGACCTTCTTTTTCAGTTGGGCCGGTGTGAATCGCACGCGAGCCCTGATGTGCATCATATCGCCAGCTCAAACGTCAATGACAACAGACTCGTGAATTGATTGAACTGGGTCCAATGCTCGGAGGAGTAAAGCACTGAGTTCTCAACCTTGACGCAGCGAGCGGCCACAAACGAATTGAGACGTTTGAGCCGGAAGTAGTCGGCCAGTTCTTCGACAAAGAACACCAGTGGATCAATCTCTTTGGCATCGCCCTTGCTGAACTTCTTTTGGACGGCCACGTCGATCGTCGCGTGGTACTTGTTCGATGCTCGATCGAGCGGTAGGTATTCAACCTCGCGAGGCACCACGGTGACTCGCAGCTCCTTCATGTCTTCGAGATCGAAGTTGGGAACATAGAGTCGCTGAGCGGAGAGGTTTGTCTTGCTGAAGTCGCCAGCGTTGATTTCCGCGACGACGCTTTCGGCAATTTGAATGACGGTTGCGGGCGTTACTGTCATGTAATCGTGTCAACCAGTTTGGTGTGGATGCGGAGTTTGACTCGGAATGGATCGCTGTATCGCCACGGCGGTTCGTTGCCAATCGACATCAGCTCGTAAACGAATGTCGTGTCACCGTCCGTTTCGAGGATGCGATCACCGCGTCGTGGCCAAGTGCCGATAGCGGATTGCAGCAAGTCTTTGGTGTTAATCAGAAAGTCGCGGACTTGAGCACGAGTGATGACGCCGTCGCCGTCGTCCTGTTCGTACTCCGATTTGCCAATCGTGGCAGGCAGCTCGACGGAGACATCGTCACGCTGGTACACCACGTCTCGCGAGGCATGTTTGGTCAGCTTTGCAGCTAACCAAGACTGGCCTCGATGCAGCATGTCGCTCACGATTTACGGGGCTTCGATGCTGCTGTCGTTTTAGTCTGAAACAGGACGGTTGCCTTTTCGCCAAGCTCTTCACGCCAGGCTTCATCAGCTCGACGTTGATATTCGTCAGCGATCGCCTCTGCTTCTTCGCTAAGCTGCTGTTGCCGAAAGTTCGCTGGTCGTGTGAAGGACTGAACGAAGTTCGGGGTCGATGCGTCGCGATCTCGCTTTTTCGCCGGCAAAATCGCAAACGCGACCAAGACCAGGACGACGACGGTTGCAATTCCAAGAATCATGAGTTTTACAGGCCTCGTTTGATGAGAATGAATCCGAGCAACAGAACCGCCACAAAGATCAACGCGAGGGTGGCCAATTCACCGGCTCCCGCCCAAATCAATGCGTTGCGACCACTAGAGTCTCGGTCGAAGAGTCGATCGCGGTCGCCGTCACGATCCAGATCGAACGGCCGCCAAGTGTTGTCGACGGGTTCGATAGGGCAGTAACCATCGGGGCAGTCTTCGGACGAAAGCTGCATCGTTGGTGAGATCGCAGCGTCCCAGGAATAGCCTCGCGTCTTTAGCGCGCCGGTTCGTTGGGCCTGCCGCGTTTGTTGATAGAGTTCGTATCCGTGACGCAGATCGTCGAAGAGTTCACGAGCAGTTGACGGCAACATGGTGTGACCGGCCGCATGAACATGCCCGCCTGTCGAGTCCTGGAATAGCACCACAGGGAATTGATTTGCCGGGACAATGTCCGCATATCGCGTTCGATACAGTGCATTGGATTCAGTGTAGACCTGAAATGCACACTTCGATTTCAACTTCACCAGGTTTGGGTCCGTGTTGAACCAGTCAAGCAGACGCTGGCTTTTGGCGTCACTGGCAACGAACAAGGCGATTTGATAGCGATTCTTCGCTTGTTCGGGCGGCGTCACGGGTCGCGTGCTGCTCGACGCGGGGGTGACGATGATCGGAGCTGGAACCGTTGGAGCTGTTGGCACCACACGATAGGGCTGCACAATTCGATGCGGCTCCGCAGCGGGAATCGTGTTCGGCGGACAGGGCGGGCAGTAACCAGACTGCTGTTTCAGCTCGCCCTGTGCTTCCAAGTTGACACGCGAAGGTTGCGGCAACTGTTGGATTCGCGATCCAACCTCGCTTGTGGGCCGCGCCGGCGGCAAACGCCAGGAATCGCTCGTGTTAGCCGCCGGTGTTCGGTGCAACGCCGTGAACACCGCTCCGAGCATCACCGCATGCAGCACTGCGACTACAATCAGGCCGACGCTCAGCCGGATTCGGATTTCATCTTTCATCAATGACCTCGTAGCTTCGGTAGGGCAAGGAACTGGCGGGGTCTTCCATCACCGTCAGGGCGAACCCGCCGTAGCCAGCCCAAAGACGCACGAACTGTTCACGCGGTGTGAGTTCAAATCGGCCGGGATAGTTGTTGTCGAGAATGGCTGCGTATTGCCGGCCGTCGCGATTGACCCAGCCGACGAAGGTGCAGCAGTGAGCCGGCTTCCACCACAGAATCGCACCGCGCCGCGTCGCCGTTGCCCAGTCAAGGAAACGAGGATCCGCTTTGACGGTGTAGCTGTAGTCGATGTCCGCAGCATCAAGTCGGTTTCGCAATCGTGAATCCCATTCACCGTCGCTGTAGGTTGCTCGCCAACGCTCGCCGAGTTCAAACTCGTTGAGCCAACGAAGGTGATTCACCAGCGATGCGTGAACACAGCTACCTTGGTTGAGACGCCCCGTCCAATTTCGTTGATGCAACTGAGTGGGGAGATTGGCGATCGGTTGTTCGGGCGGAGGTGCCGGAAGCGAGCGGACTTGAACATCGCCCTCCGGCAAACAGCCCGTGCAAATCAGCAGCAAGCATGCGACGACAAGCGTGCGCAGTTTCGCTTCCATGCGAGGACCTCGTGTTGGGATGGTTACTGAAGCAGTTTCACTTTGACGGTCAGCGAACTCGGTGGCGCGTCTTCAACCGAGATGCCGATCATCGAGTGTGCGTAAGCGTTCTTGACGACGTGGTGACTGATCTTGGACCAGTAAAGAATGGTGCCCGCGGGAACGTTGGTTGTTGGATCTTTGACCACATCGAATACGCCAGCAACGGTGATGCTGCCGCGAGAGTTGGCACAGATGCCGAACTTGGCGACGCCGACCAGCTTGCCAAGGACAACGACATTGCCGGCGGGAATCTCAACGTCGGTAACGATCGGGACCGTCACGCCCTCGTGGACGTAGATCGCCCCGACGGGTGCGATGATGGGGTTGCTCACAGGTGGTCATCACTGGCTCAGGCGAACGCGAACGAAGTTGTCGGTCGGCGCGGCGTCAGCAACGACCTTGCCGAGCAACACCGATCCATCGGGCACTTCAGTGACGATCCCGTCGGTGGTTGCGTAAATCTTTTGTCCAGCGGTGTAGGTCTCCGCATCAGCCGGATCTTTGGGCATGTCGAACACGCCTTCCACGGCGACCGAGCCGAGCACATCGGCCTTCAGATCACGTTTGGTGATGCCTACCAAATCACCTTGAATGACGATTGAACCAACAGGGACATCGACGTCGGGTGTGAAGTCGACTTGTTTTCCGTCGTGAATGAATTGAGCTTGCATGGGACTTTGTGTTTACGGTGAAAGAAGAAGATCGACGTCAGCGGGCGATCACTCGCCAGCGACTTTCACAGCGGCTCGGTGATCTTGGCTGTTGACACCAAAGTCGATGTAAGACCGGAAGCCCATGCCAAGCGTGTTCGGTGGCATTTCGACTCGCTCGATGATCGGCGTGCGGCGACCGTTCAGGAACACGATCTCGAACGCTGGCAGCACCTGCGGATTGGCGAAGAGATACCACGCGGCAGCACTGGCACCGGGGTAGTAGCTGTCCGACAGATGCGGTGTGCTGATGATCCGGTACTTGTTGCGGTGAGGGTTATCGACAGGGATTTTCGTCGGCGACCCTTGCGCGTCGATCATCAACTGCGACGAACCCATCAACAGTTCCGCTTCGGTTTCCAACTCCACCGGAACGACCAAGTACTCGGGCCGGATGTTAATCGGCTTCTGATCCTTGGGCTTGCCGCCAGGACCAGCTTTCTGCTTGCGGAAGGTTGTCTTGGCAACGGTCAGTGCATCCGGGCCGAACTTAGTGTCCGCTCCCTGCAGCAAGTTGGCGTTGGCGGACGAGAAGAAGCCAGCGTTCTTGAGCAGCAGCGTGAAGAACAAGTCGTCGATGGACTCCGCACCCGATCGTCCCATTTGCCGCGGGATATCCATGAACGCTGACAGGTCATCGTTGATGATGTCGTGCCGGGTCAGCGTGAGGATCTGACCGTAGGTGTCAGCCTTGTTCGAGTACTTCTGTTCGGACAGTTTGCCGTGTTTCAATTCGCCATCGGGAGCAACCTGTTCAAAGCCGCCAGTGCCAAGCAAACGGTATCGAGCCACTTCCTTAAAGTCGGTGACCGTTCCGACGCTGCAAAGATCGAAGGCGGCGATCGGCGTGTTTTGATAGGCCGCCAGCAGCGTCTTGTTCATGACGTTTTCCATGATGCTGGGTAAGCTCATGGAACTGAAACCGGCACGAATGGTTGCCGTTCCGTCGCCAAAGACGCGAGGCACGTCGATGCCTTCCATGCGAGCGCACTCGGCGACGAGTTCACGTAAGCCAATGTGACGTAGCGGGTTGGCGGCGTCGAGCGTCTTTTCGCCATAGCTGGCCAGCAGCGTCTTCTCTTCGATGCCGACCGACAGGCAGGCGGCAGCCTCAAGGACCTCGCGACTGTATCGTCGTGAGTTTTGCGTCTGTTCGGGAGCCTTGGGGCGTTCGCTTCTCAGCACGGCGAGTTCCGTTTTGGTAGTGGACCAGCCTTGCTCAATCGCGTCGGCTTCAATATCGGCGTGATTGCCCGCACAGACTTTGCGAATGCCGGCGATGCGACGAGATTCCGCAGCGGCCTCGGCACGCATGTCGCTGACCGGTGAGGTGGTCGCTGTTTTGGTTTCGGTCTTTGGCTTCGTGCTCATATTCAAACTTGCGTTGACGGGTTCGAGATCGTCGGTGGGATCGGTTTCGGCATCGTCTGGCTCGTCGGCGTCAGCCAAGCCGGCCGCGACGCGAGCCTCGGTGTCGTCGTCAGCACCCAAAGCGACGAACGAAACCTCGCCCAGCGTTGACTTGCGAGCGACGTAGACTGGGCCTTTGAATTCGCGTCCGTTGGCATTCGCCGTTTTGCCTTCAGGGATGAAAACCACCTTGTCAGCACTCGCCCCCAGCGAGGCTTGCCACGGGAAACCGTTCTCGCTGGTCGCGATCACTTCTTGCGCCGTCGCACCCACGCCCGAGATCACGCCAGCGACTTCGAGCGACTTGTCGGTGATCGCGATGTCGTCGGTGTGTCCGACGATGCTGCCACGATCATGGTCTTTCAAAATCGGACGCGACTTGCGAGTCACTCGCATGCCGGCCAAGTCGACGACGACCGGATAAGGCCAACCGCCGAGCCGCATTGCACCGCCGGTATATGCGGTCATCGAGAACTTACGCAGCGAAGGCTTGCCTTCTTCCGGCGTTTCGACTGCGGCGAGAGTGATCGTTGCCGCATCATCACATACGATTCGCAGGGAACTTGGGACGGATTCGGCGTCGGCTTCAAGCGGCGCGTGCTGTGTCTTCGGCATTGTCTTCCGTGGCCTTGGTTGAGGGTTGGGTTTCAGTTTCATCGCTGGCCGACAGACCAAGCTCACGTATCAGCGACACTTCTTTGGCACGCTGTTTGAGTTCCGTCTCCCAATCACGCCCCTGCCGCGCAAATTCGATGGCCAGAGTCGTCGTATGATTCGAGAGACGGATCTTTTGGGCATTGGCTTCTTTGGCGGGATCGACATGTTCGTGCCCGTCCCAGAACCATTGGTGCTCGAACGTGCTGTCGAGCGTGCGAAGCGAATTGGGCAGATAGCCCTCGATGAGAATGGCTTCGCGAAGCCAAGCACTCAAAACGCGATCCAGAACGACGCGAGCGAGTTGGGTTTGCTCAACACGGATCGACTTGAAGTAGGTTTGATGATCGAGTCGACCACTCGCGTAGTTGTAGCCCGAAGAATTTCCGGCAGCGACGTTGAAGGGCATGTTCAAGCAACGAGCGATCTCGTTGAGAATCTCTTTCTTGAACTCTGCGTAGGTGGTCGAAGGTTGCTCCGACCTCATTTGAGCCATCTTCCAGCCACCGGGCATCGTGAGCAGCATTCGCTTCTCAAGTTCAATCGGCTCGAATGGCTCCGCAGCGTCGGCTTCGCCATTGGCCGGTGCGTCGGTGTAGAGGATGCCCGCGAAATCGGCGGCCGTTTCTGCAGCCGCAAGTACCGCCAGCGTGAACCGACGAAGTTGTGCGAATAGAGGCAATGCGGGCGTAATGTCCGGGATTCCTCGAATCTGCCCCGGACGATCGCAACGAAAGTAGTGAAGCACCGCGGCAGCCGGCACAGTGTCAAACTCTTCGTCGATCGTGAACGTCACATCGCCAGGATGTTCACGCAGCACGTCGTAGCTGAGCGGGTTTCCGTCGGCATCAAACTGGATGCCGTCGATGTATCGAGAGCGGTCCGCAACCAGTGTTGGTGAGGCCACTTGGTCGGCTTCGATCAATCGCACGTCAAGCTTCACGGTCGCGTCAACTCGTTCGTTGCTGGTCAGCAAACCAAACGATTCACCGTCCGAAACGCGGGCAAGCCGCATCGTTCGCAACTTTTCAGCCAGACCAACCGCCTCCGCCCATGCAAAGAATTCCGCCTCGACAAAACGATTTGCCGCGTCATCCGCTGTCAACATTTGCAGTCGCGGCCCTGTGCCAACCACGTCATTGGCGAGGGTCAGCGTGATCCCGCGGGCGTAACTGTTATTTGCAACCTCGTATCGCGACCGATTGCGAAGTGTTCGACGCACATCGGGGCTATTCGCTGCAGCGGACGACAAACCATCGGCTCGCGCCCAATGTTTCATGTTGTCGAGCGTGGTATTCGCGGCGTCGTACTTCGCACGAAGCCGCGAAAAGAAGGGCTGCCGGGGCGAGCGTCCGGGCGCGGATGAAGAGCGGGAAGCTCCGCCGCGCCATGCTTGCTCGATAATCCCTGACAACATCTTCAACATCCGTGTTGTAATCCTATTGCCGTCCCCGGCAGCCCTGTGCTCATCGCGAACCGAAAAGAAAGATCAGCCAGCCGAAGGCGGCACGATCTTGTTAAAACGCAAACCGCGATTGGGTTTGCGAACCGCGTCCTTGCCAGCGAGATGCTTGTCCGCAGCAATCTGCTCCGTCAGCTTGTGCTGCTCAACGGAACCCGCATCACCCGAAGCCTTAGCTGGCCCCTCAGCATTTTCACGGATTACATCTTTCAACTCTTCAGGCATGGCTTGCGTTTGATTAGGAACATTGCTTCATCCCTGGTTACCTATGCCGTAGGAGGCGAGACTTGTACGCGAATATTCAGAAAGGCTTGATTTAGTTCCGTTTTCGCTTTTGCAGTTCTTTGAAACTGACTCGCTCGCGTCGGCGAGTTGGTTCTACATCGGTGCCAAACAACAATGCGCCTTGCATCGAAGCGGCGACGGAACAGCCGACTAGGCAGTCGAGCCAGTGGTTATCGGGCTGTTCGGGGCGGGCTTTCCATTCGTCGACAGTCCGACCGCGGCCTTCTGTTTTGATAAAGTATTCGGCGGTGATTTGTTCGGCGAACATTCGATGCGTTTCGGCTTGGTTGCCGTAAACGGACAGGCAACCACGATCGCCCATCGCGACAGCGAGCCTCGCGTGCGTGAACGACTTCCACCAATTCGTGTCGTAGATGATGTGCCGGATCGCGCGTTTCCCGTGGACGCTGGGAATTCGCCAGTTCAAACCCACGCGGTCGCCGGGGCGGCGTTTGTATTCGCTGAATGGATTCGAGGACGCACCGACGAAACGTCCGTGCGAAGGCAATAGGATCGAAGCATGTGGGCTTTGCCGACAGAATTGATAGACCACGTTCGTGGAGTGTCCCCAGTTGGCGTCGATCAAGCACCGCCCAATCTTCATTGCCGCACCATCGTCACGTTGCCATTCACGACCAAGCAAATCTTCGGTGAGCGATTCGAGCCCGGCATAGATACTGCCTTCGAGTCCTGTGCCGTCCGCAGCGGTTGCCAGCGTGTGGCGTGCATCGCGAAGCGTGTAGTACGCTCGGCTCTGGTCGGGATACGCCCCGTAGTCGAGAACGTAGCCCGTGAAATCGTCTTCCCATGCGGCGACCACAAAGAACAAGAGTTTTTGCTGCACGTCGATAAACGCAGTGAGATGGTTCGCCGAAATCGGAACGCAGCGTCGTTCGAGTCCGTTGATTTTGCCAGCGACCTGCTCGGCCGTAAGTTGGTCGGCATCGACGCGTTCTTCCGGCAGTGGTTCATTCTGATACTCCGCGAAGAATGCCGCTTCGTCTTGTAGCTTCAAATTCATTGCGTGCTGGATCGCGGACAGCTCGTCGTGATTGAAACGTTCTTTCCACGCGACATCGGCACCCTCGTCCATCGCCCGCCGGTTCTCGCGATAGAACTCGGTTCCGGCCGCGCCGCCGTCGCCGGCTCGCAAACCTTCGGCACGGATTTCCGCGTAGCGTTCCCATAGCGTTTCATTTGTTGGAAATGAGTTCACCATTCGCGTTCGCGCACCGTTCCATTCCGGATGTTTGTCGCGATCGAGAATGTTGTCGGCCATGTCGCCGGGACGAATGACCGTGCAGGGCATGATGCCCGAGATCTTTTTACCTGGGCCGGCGAGTCCGAGCACCGCGCCGGCGAGGATCGCTTCGCGGTTGGCACATTGCGAAAGCGAACGAGCCGACTCGTCCGTTTGCGGGTCATCGAGCACGACCAACGAAGGTCGAACCGTTCGTCCATCGGGCCGCTTGAACTTCATTCCACGAATGCGTCCGGTCAGGCCGGCAACTTTGATGATCGCACCGCTCGCTTTGCTGTTAGCGATGGTTGGCAGGACAACTTCTTTCGCCGTCCATCCAATTTGCGTGCGTTTGCCTTGATAGAGCTGCCCGTTGGCTCGGTTTGAGATTCCGTCCAACGCCTGAATTGGAAAGCAGACTTCCGGGTAGTCGGCCAACAAAATTTCATTGGCATCGAGTTCCGTTTTGATCGAGTCGAGCATGTCGCATGCGTGGCCTTCGTCGCTGCCGATCAAACATACGAAATCTCGGTAACCGTTTAGCACTGCCCAGATGCACGCAACCTCGGCCAGCGAACTTTTTCCACTACCGCGAGCCATCGCGAGTGAGAACAGACCACCACGAACGACCGCTTCTTCGATGCGCTCAATCACCTTCAAGTGATCCGGCGACCATTGCAGATGAAACGTCAGCGAGAAATAGGCTTCGCAAAAGTATCGAAAACTACTGGCGGCCTTCGCTTTTCGCCGCGGATCCTCGATCACTGGTAAGTCACCGATGTCGCGACCGGCCAATGCGATCGCTGCATTGCGGGCGCGGGCTTTGTCTTTGACCTTGCCGTACGGATCCTCGTCGGCCGGCGGCTTCGGACGATGGCGTTCTTCGACTAGCCAAGCGGTGAAGCGGAGGAGGTCAACGTGCGTTCCGTCTCCGATGCGATTTCCAGCTCGCGTTCGATAGCGATAGAGCTGGCGTTCGTTGATCACCTCACCGAACGGCGTGCTATTGAGCGTCCTGCAGCACTCGCTCGGTTTCATTCGTCGCGGGTCAGTCGCCACGGTGCATCTCCTGTAAGAGCCAAGCGGTGTAGACGACCAGGTTGATCGTGCCATCAACGTTTGTCGGTGCGCCGGCTTCTAGATCGGCGGCGATTTGTTCCTCTGGAACGCGCTGGCGGTACGCGTTGCTCAACAACTTTGAAAGTTGCTCGACCGAAAGTTTCGTGGGGTCAACATTCTCTCGTTTGCCTTCCATGACGGGATCCGTGGGTTGGTTCGCGACTCGCCGCACACGTCGGCGACTGTCGCGTTTGTTTGCATGTTTGGCATCGTCGGCCGCATGTTTGGGCCGGCGACGTTGGGCCAAAAGTGGCCGCGTGTGCGGGTGAAAAGAAACCTGGGAATTACTGAAACATTACTTCCGGACTTCGCTTGAGGTATCTCGAAACGCATGGCTCATGTGTGTCAACGAAACGAATTACACGCCTTTTGGAGACACACGAATGAACGCCAACGACATCGCCTTCGGTATCGAAATCGAAACCCACATGCCCGGCACCGACCGCACGCCGATCGGCGGATACCACAACGGGTTGCCGGTCGCTTGGCTGCCCGCGGGTTGGAAAGCAGAACGCGACGGCAGCATCCGCACGCCAGCCGGACGCAAACCATGCGAGTTTGTATCTCCGGTTCTTCGAGGCTACGAAGGACTCGCCAACGTAGAGACCGCGGTGGACGCGATCAAAGAACGCGGCGCGCGGGTCAACGAATCTTGCGGCCTGCACGTAACGGTTTCCTGGAACGGCGACGCCGCGGCCTTGGCCCGACTGATTTCGCTGATCGCGAACCACGAACGAGCCATCTACGCTTCGACCGGCACCAAACGCCGCGAACGAACCCACTGGGCAAACCAAATCAAAAGCTACGGCAATAAAGACGCCGCGAAGACCCGCTGCGAACGAGACCGCTACCACCTTCTCAACCTCACGCACCTGGCCGCCGGCCGAAACCGAATCGAGATTCGGGCCTTCGCCGGAACGCTCAACAAGACGAAACTGATCGGATACATCCAAATGATTTTGGGCTTGGTAGAAATCGCCCTCAATACAAAACGCTGCAGCGGATGGGACTACGCCAAGAAGCCTGGCACGAAGAGTTGCTGGGACCGACCGGATGCCGGCCACGGCGAAACGGAACTCAACCGGCTCTTCTACCGCCTCGGTTGGACCAAGGGTTGGTACAAGGGCGAGCTTCGCAACAAACGCTTCGGCGAGCTTTCCTCCGCCGAACAAACATGCGATTGGAAGCCGGTCAAAAAGAAACTTCTTGAGTTGGCCCGCAAATACGACCAAGCGGTCTAACGGCTGACGACCTTCCACCCCACGAACGTCGCGATGTATCTCGCGGCGTTTCTTTGGTTTTACGGGGGCACGTGTACATCGTGTCGCGTCAACGGCGTATGTGACTAATAGCGGGCCACTGGTTTGCATCGCGACACACGCCGCAGTTTCGGGCCACGTCGGCGAGATCGAGAAACATTCAAAAGGACAGCGAATTACTGGCTGGATTCGCTTGATGTGTTTTGAAACGCACGGCTCATGTGTGGTCATACGAAACGGTTTTCCACTCACCCCAACGGAGACACAAACATGACCATCGACCAACTGATCGGATTGCTCGAAGAGTACCGCGACGTACATGGGCCGGACGCCGAAGTGCGTTTGATGACGCAAGAGAACTGGCCTTTTGAAAACCGCATTGCCGGAATCACCAGCGGCGCGGAGATGAACGAAGCGAGCGAAGACGACCCCAGCGAATACTTCGATGACCAAGACGTCGCCGAAGACGCGATCGTCTACATCGTCGAAGGAGGCCAGATCTGCTACGGCAGCAAACGGGCCTGGGAAACGTGCCGCGATTGCTAAACGCGGCAAGCGAAAGCGAGTTCGGGAAACATTCAAAGACTTTCCCGAACTCTGCTTGCTGTGTCTGAAACCGCATGGCTCATGTGTGTCAACGCAGACGCATTTCCCCTTTCCAACAACGGAGACCCAACCATGGCAAAGAACACCGCTCGAGCCGAAGACGCTTACACCACCGCGCATGTCCGGGCTTTGACCTTGCTCGAAGACCTTCACCAAATCGTCGAAGACATGCCTGCCCCCGATACCGACCATCCCATCAATTGGGAACACGTCGGTTCGCTGCAACACCTTTGCGAACGGCTCAAGGAATTGAAAGATTTCGTTGCTCCCGCCGGCGAATAGATTCCCACCCGCATCCTTTCGGCCTCGCTCGCCAGCGCGGCCGTTTCTCGTTGAATTGCCGCCGACGTTGGCCCGTGTCGCGCACCGTTGCCGACAAGCGGCAAACCATGCCGACATCTCTTTACGGCCAACAAACGCGAACGACGGCGAAGTTGGAAAACATCGTAAAAGACTGCGAATTGCTGCCGAACTTCGCTTGAGGTGTTTCCAAATGCATGGCTCATGTGTGTTAACGCCAAACGGCAAAACGATTTGAAACCCCTTTTCACGAGAGACAAGACCATGGCCATGAACGAAACGCAAAAAGCGAAAGTCGCCGCCCTTCGCACAGAGATGCGAAAGCTCGACCCCGAAACGTATCAGGAAATTCGCCAGTCGTACTACAAGATCGCCGAGGAGCTTCGCCCCTTGGTCGACGCCCTTGAAAAGGCCGACGCGGAACTGGGACCGGACGGCCCGCTTTTGGAAGAGCACTACATCTTTTGCGAGATGCTCGACCGGCTCAATAAGAGCCTTCTTGGCGGGGTTGTTTAACCCGCCGGCCGCACAACGACCGCCGCGGACGGAACCGCGGCGCGACTCGCAAGGACGGAAGCCGAAACGCACACGGGCGTTGTCGCGGGTGGTTCCCGCGGCCTGACGATGGCAGCCAACCACGAACGAAACCCAAACGGAGAACGAACGATGCAGAAAACAGACGTAAAGATCGGCGGCGAGTATTTCGCTACTGTGACCAACAAAAAGGTGACCGTGCGAATCGACGCGGAAAACCGTAACGGAGGCTGGGACGCGACCAATCTTTCGACGGGTAAGAAAGTGCGAATCAAGACGGCCGGCCGGTTGAAGGGATCGGCGCGGGCTACTGAGACGCCGGCAACGGAAACGCGGGTCAGGAAACGAGTCGCGAAAAGGACGGAGGAAACCACTGGCGGCGAAAAGAAGCTCTCGTGCGTGAAAGCGGCGTTGAAGGTCCTGGCTGATAGCGGGGAACCGATGAACGCGCAAGAGATGATCGCCGCGATGACCGAAGCTGGGTTGTGGGAAAGCCCTGGCGGAAAGACGCCGCACGCGACGCTGTACTCCGCGATCCTCCGCGACATGAAACGCGGCGATGATAGCCGCTTCGTCAAAACAGAACGCGGTCGGTTCACGGCGAGAGCATAGGGCGAAGCGATGAAGTACATTTGCGACGTCCGCCAGGTCGCCGACTTGGCTGAAGGAGAAACCGCACCGCCGGAACCCGACATGGGTTACGAACTGCGGCCGATCGCCGGCGACAACTTTGAAGCCGGCGTCGTGGAATATTTGGTCCGCCGCGGAGACGCGATCTTGGCTAGGACGACGGCCGGCGAAGAGTTCGCGGTCACGGGCAAGAACGCCCACGTTTTGGTGCCGCTCGGCTTTTAGGCCGAACGCCGCCGACAACGCCCGACGTTGGCAACGTGCGGGCGTTTCGTCGTGACGGCCGTAACCACGCGGCGCACCCGAGTCACGCGAGACGCGGCAACGTCGTGGCCCAACGCACTCCGGCGAAAAACATGTTGAAGTTTTGGAATGTTTCGTGGACTTCGCTTGATGTGTCGGCAAACCCATGGCTCATGTGTGGTTGTACGAACGGTTTTCAAACAACACGAACGGAGAAACGAAATGAAGATGCAACCGCAGCGAATGCGATCGGTTGTCTTATTCGCCGATGAACGGCGAATCGAAGTCGAAGAACCACTACCAGTGCAAACGATCGTCGCCGATGCGAAACGCGCCGGCGCGGCGAAGGTTGAACTCGAAAACGGCACCGAAATCTATCTCAACGAGAAAGGAGACCAACAATGAGCAAGGTTCAAACGCTTAACGCTCAGCCAATCCAACCCGCACCGGCTTACGAAAACGCTCACCAGATTGCCCGCGATCTCTTGCAACACATCGAGTTGCAACTCGACCGAATGATTCGGCCGGACAACAAGGCGTTGCGATGGACACACGTACGAGCGTTGAACTTGGTCAACGCTCAACTTTCGGAAGTCGCTGCTTTGCTCGACGAAACCAACAACGCTCGCAACTAGGAATCAAAACGATGAAAACAAATCTCAAGGCGGGCGATCGCGTGCGGCTGCTTTCGATGACCGACGACCCCGATCCGATTCCCGCCGGCACCACCGGAACGGTGGTCGGCGTCTATCCGCATAGCGATTGGACTCAAGTCGATGTTGATTGGGCGGGCGGCCGGTCGCTGATGCTTTCCATTCCTCCGGACGTCGTCGAGCGACTGCCGGCCGACACAACGAACTAAGGAGCAACCACCATGTCCACACGAGCGACGATCGCCGTCCACCGCCCCGACCGAACGTATGCAGCGGTCTACCTTCACTACGACGGTTACCCCGAACACACCGGAGAAATTCTGATGCAAAGCTACCAAACTCAAACCGCCGCCGAGGAACTCGTCTCCCATGGCGACTTGCGATGTCTGAATCGCGAGACCGGCGAGGCCGAACAATTCTCAGACGGCGATCCGCCGGCCAAGTTGCCGACCAATGACTCGCTGATTGATTTCGCGAGGAATTGCGGCGCTCGATTTGTCTATGTCTTTGACGACGGAGCTTGGTCCTGCAAGGAACTCTAGTCACCGCATGTTCTCCTCACGTTTGCCAACGGGGATCGGCGATTCGCCGGTCCGTTCGAGGATCGCTTTCTTGCCGGTGAAGCGTTGGTAGCGATCAACGATCACGTCGCAGTACGGCGGATCGAGTTCCATCAAGAATGCCTTGCGCCCCGTCTGCTCCGCGCCGATCAGCGTCGAGCCACTGCCGCCAAACAAGTCGAGCACGTTCTCGCGTTTCCGCGACGAGTATTGCATCGCCAAAACCGCGAGTTCGGCGGGCTTGCCAGTGAGGTGTTCGAGCTTCTGCGGAGCGATCTTCTTGACGTGCCACAGGTCCGTCGCGTTGTTTGGCCCAAAGAATTTGTGACCAGCACCTTCTTTCCATCCATAGAACGCCCATTCATGTGCCCCCATGAAGTCTTTGCGGGTCATCACGGGGTGTTGCTTGTCCCAGATGATGGCCTGGGAAAAATACAAACCGGCTGCGGCCAGGACCGGCGGGTAGTTGGCGATGTTGGAGAAGCCACCCCAGATGTAAAAGCAACGGCCGGGTTCGAGCACGCGAGTGATGTTGCCAAACCACGCTTTCAACAATCGGTCGAACTCTTCGTCGGACACAAAGTCATTCGCAAGCGGCCGATCCTTGGCCCGCATCTTCTTCGGGCCTTCCTTCGTCTTGCCCTTGCCAGCCTCGAACGACGAATTGCCGGCCGCGATCGCATTCTTGCTGCGAGGTTCCACCTTCACGTTGTACGGTGGATCGGTATTGCAAAGGTGAATCTTCGCGCCGGAGAGCAGACGATCGAGGTCTTCGACGCTGGTCGAGTCACCACACATCAGTCGATGGTCGCCGAGGATCCAAATGTCGCCGCGCTGCGTGATCGCTTCGTCTGGCGGTTCGGGGATGTCGTCTGGATCCGTCAAACCCTGCGTTACACCGGGATCGAGCAGCTTGGCGAGTTCATCATCGTCGAAACCGAGCAACTCAACATCAAAACCTGATTCTTGTAATCCGCCGATTTCCAAGGGCAACAGGTCGTAGTCCCACTGCGCGTTCTCGCCAGTCCGGTTGTCGGCGATCCGGTACGCTTTTACCGCTTCAGGTTCGAGGTCCGTCGCGATGTGAACGGGGACTTCGGCGAGTCCGAGTTTTTTCGCCGCCTTGAACCGTGTATGGCCGACGATAATGACACCGTCGGTATCGACCACGATCGGCTGGCGAAACCCGAACTCGTTGATCGAGAGGATGACGGCATCAACGGCGTCGTCATTGATGCGAGGATTGTTCTCGTAAGGCTTGATTCGATCAAGCGACCACATTTCGACCTGCATGTTTGCCCTTCCAAGGCGAGAGAATGAAACGGGAAGGGTTGGGTCGGTCGTTGGTTTGATGGGTGGTTGGTTGGGGATCCGATGCGTTCGGACGGACGTGAATTTTCGTTCGGACAGCCGAAACTAACTGTGCCTAATAAGGCTGCTGTTCCCGCGGCCCTGACCAGAGAACGGATCGGCCGGGAGTACCTACGCGTTGAGAAGCGTCATGAATGAATCCGTCAGACAGCCCCCTCATGCGTGCAAACGTGTATCGCGGGCGAGTGGGACTGACACGCTGACGCATTAGGAGAGAGAGTGTTTTTATTCGTATATCGTTGGGTTTCCGCGTACCAAAACCGTCAGCTAATCCGTCAGTTTGACTCTCTGACGTTTGCTGACAGATTCGATCATTCCAGGCCTAAATCGTTCGCATTGGTCGCCAACACGTCAGAATCGTCCGCATCATCGCTGACGGATTGGCTGACGGATTGTTTGGGCAGATCGGGCACCGTGGTGAGGCGATAGCCCGACGCCGGTTTGGTTCGCGTTTCGATCGTGACCGGTTCGATGTCTTCTTGCTGCATCAGCGTTTGTACGATTTGATCGAAGTCGCTTGCCTTCAACGTCATCGAACGCATCATTTCACGGCGAGCCATGGTGTAGTTGGGTCGGTCGGCGAGACGTTTTTTGAATTTCAAGCACTCGGCGTGAAACGGGTTCTCGGCGACGTGAACGGATGCGAGGTAGAGTTGCCGGCGGGTTTGGTGCAGTGAAAACTCGCTGGCCCAACGCACGGCATCAATCGAAATCATCGGCTGCAGATGGTTTTCGCTGACCGCGTAGATCAACGCCAGCTTTTTGGCATGCTCGCACGTCCGACTCCATGCGGCACGAGCCACCTCGTCCCCAGCGTCGTCGGCCTTGTCGTATTCCACCTCGGTTTGTTCACGCAACTGCGTAATCGCGTCCTCCGCTTCCGGCGTGAACGCTACACGCAGCGGTTTGGGATGGAACTTCATGAAATTGCCAGTGCCCGGCTCGAAATCCGCCCACCACTTCGCGATCTCCAAAACCTCCTCGGGAACGTCTCTTGCCGATCCGGGCGTTTGCCCTTTGCCACGCTTGCCGACGTCGATGATATTCAGCCGGGCAAAGAAGCCGTTGGTCAACATTCGCTTCGATAACGACTCGTAGAAGTATTGAGGCGTCGCAGTGCCGAACAACGTCAGGTGGGGCTGATCGACATGGATTGCCTCTTTCTGGTTTGCTTTCACGCGGATCGGATAGACATCGCCAGCGGATGTGTAGAGCGTCAACAAAATGTTCGGAATCGACTCGCGGCTGTTTTCTCGGTCGAGATTGATCTGCCGCAAAACACCGTCCATTTCATCGTTCTGAAACAACATGCGTCCGCTGCGAACCAGGGCGTCCTGGATTCCTTCGCCCGACGCGAACTTGTCACCGATCGAAGTCGCCTCGCCAATCTGGAAAAGGACTTGCGAGTTGACCTTTCGAGGGAATTCTTTACCGGTTCCGCTACCGGCGAGCGCGAGCAGGTAGAGATTCGTACGAAGATCACCGGCGGTCGCGACTTTGCGACCGGCCAAGAACGACTGCAACGCCATCGCGCCGCAAAAGGCAAGGCCGATGTTCGGGTAGGGTGCGTTGGCGAGCGAGAAGTCCATGACGCGGCGAACGAACCCGGGAACTTCAAACAACCGCTCGGGCAACATCCCTGGATCCGCGATTCCCGTGAACTTGGACAATGGCTTTGCGTCTTCGGAAACCGTCTTCTTCGGTTTCGTCATGAAACCGGACAGATCGACTTCGCTTGCCGTTTCGATCGGACCGTCATCGCGGAGCCAACCAAACGGCCGGTCGTGGGACTTAGTCGCGGCTTGATTGATTTTGTGTTGCAGTTCGCGATCGGACCAGGGCGGGACGCATCGAGGGTTGTAGTCCGCCGCGAGAATCGCCAGGGCACGATCCGGTTCGATGCCAAAACCGTGAACCAGCGCTGTCGCGGCGGCGAAGGTTTGCGAGTGACCGCTGCTGCCCGCAATCGCTGGCGGCATGGCGTTCAAATAGGCAATGGCTCGGGCCTCGACATCTCCATCCGACGCAGACCGCGTCGATGAGGTCGGCTGCTTGATTGATACCTGCACACCACGTTTGACGATCACGGCGTCAGCCAGAGCTTTCACGCACGCAGCCAACATGGGTGCAGGAACGGTTGCGGGTTCATTGTCGAGGACATCGTACGGTTCGCCTTCGGGATGGATGCTGGGGCCGACGACGGTTTGAGTCCCGGTGGATCGAAGCTCAACAATCATCGAGCCGTCGTTTGGATCGGCGTGTTTCTCGGTTGTCGCGCCAGCGGCGATGTACCAACGATGCGAACGGGGTGCCGACGGCCGGCCAGTTACTGCCACAGTCGGTGGCAGATATTGATCGGCCAGTTCAATCGCTTCGGCGCAATCGAGATCGACGTCGACGATCCAACCGGACGGCTCGCCGAGAATGATGCCGATATTGCTGTTCTCGGGAAACGCTTCGGGCTTCAATCGCAACTTTGTCCAGTCGCGGCGCGACGGCGACTTTGACCGAGGGCGCAGCGGCACGCAGTACCAGCCACGCTGGCGATAAATCGCAACTTGTTCCCGCACATCGGCTATCAAAATGGTGCCTCTTCCAATGCCGCATTTGGAATCTCGCCGAGTGTCTGCTTGATGATGCGATCGTATTTCTGGCCTGCGATTGAGCGAACAATCAGCTTTTCGGTCGCCGCGAGAAGCCCCGAGCCGGCAACATCAACCGCTTCTTCCGCGTTCGATGGGCACGGATCGAGACAGCGTTCACTCCACCAAGCCTCGGCTTTGCGACGTGCGTAGCCAGAGTGCTCGATGCAGATGTACTCGCTTTGCCAACGTTCGAGGCCGATCATGTAGTCAACGCGCAGGCATCGTGGTGCGTCTTCGTCCGCGTCGCGTTTGCGATGGACGCGATAGATGATGTCTTGGACGTCGTACTCGGTGTCAGTGACTTCGCCAGACAATACTCCGGCCTCCGACGCCTGTGCATCATGAGCTTCTCGCTCGGGTGGCGGGAAGGGATGACCGCACTCGGGACAGTTGGCATAGCCGCATGCAACCAAAGCGTGACACTTCTCACACTCCTTGGCTGGCGGTTCTTGTCCGGGGCGAGCGGCTTTGTCCTTCGGTTTGATCTGGTCGATCGGTCCGTGGCGTTCAATGTTGCCGCCAAAGTCGAGGACCAGGCAGTTTTCCTTGCCGGGATGCAAACGAAAACCTCGACCGACGCATTGATAAAGCAAGCCAGGCGACATCGTGGGACGCAGCATCACCACGCAATCGACTCGCGGTGCGTCGAAACCGGTGGTGAGCACGTTTACGTTGCAGAGAAAGCGTAGCGGTTCGGTTTCGATCAACGATGTTGGGGCATCGCCACGGAAGCGGGCCAACAGTTCGTCTCGTTCGCCCGCTGGTGTTTCGCCGGTCACGAAACCGCACTCGATGCCGTGATTTTCCCGCAACACTTCAACGACACGCCGCCCGTGTGCGACGGACGACGCAAAGATCAACACTGCCCGGCGATCGACCGTCAGTTCAACGATTTCGCCACACGCGGCGGACACGAGGGCGTCGTCGTTGACCAACGATTCGACTTCTTCACTGACGAACTCGCCGGCGCGGAGATGAAGGCCACCAAAATCGGCTCGATTCACGCCGGCCTTGGAAATGAGCGGACTCAGGTATCCGTCACGAATCAATTTCTTGATGCCGATTTCGTAGCAGACTTGATTCAAGAAATGGTCCGCCGAGCAGATCATGCCGGAATCGAGGCGGAACGGAGTCGCTGTCAGGCCGATCACGCGAACGTGCGGATTGATAACCTTGCAGTCGGCCAGGAACTGCCGATACATGCCGTCGCCCTTCTTTGAGATCAAATGGGCTTCATCGACGACGATCAGATCAAATGGATCGAGGTCACACGCTCGCTTGTAGATGCTCTGAATGCCAGCGACGAGAACGGGGGTGTTCGTGTCGCGTTTCTTGAGGCCAGCTGAATACAGGCCGACCTTGATGTCGGGACACAGACGACGCACCTTGTCGGCATTCTGTTCGAGCAGCTCTTTGACATGCGCCAAGATCAATACGCGACCATTCCATTGCCCAACGGCATCAGATGCGATCTTCGCTAGCACGAGACTCTTACCCGCACCGGTCGGTAGGACGGCAACGGGGTTGTCGTCGCGGTTTCGCAGGTGATCGTAGACCGCATCGACAGCGGCTTGTTGATAGGACCGCAGTTTCATCACATCAACTCCCCGTTGTGCCGTTTGCTACCTCGTTCGATTGGCAGCGCTGGTGGCAGCAGGTCGTTGATGAAAGTGCAACTCTCGCAGATGCGATTGCCAGGCCCGGTGGAAACAAAGGCCTCGTCGCAACGCAAGCATGAGCGAAAGCCGGCTTTCCCGATCGGCGCAGGGATGCGTTGAATCACAACTTCGGCGTTGCCCGCTTTCGGTGCCGGCTCCCGTTTCTCGATCGTCAATCGCACGATCTGGCTATCGTCCTCGTACGCACCGCCCCACTGCATTGAGTCCAGCATCGCCTTCAAACAGTTATCGACATCACGCCGGCGTCGATCGGGCGGATAGACGACGATGTCGACGATCAAATCGCCCGTGAGCGTTTCGATGTTCTTGCGATTGAGAAGCGAACTGACGGCCGCTCGATATTTCCTGCCTTCCTTGCTGATCAACACGCGATTGCCAACGTGTCGCCAGTAATGATTGACCGAAGGCGGATAGGGCAACGTGAGTCGGATCATGGTGGCTTACTTCGATGTTCAACGAGCGAATAAAAACACCCAGTCAACAATCCATTGCTGACTGGGTGCCGTTCCTTGGAAGCTGTCGGGCAGTTAACGCTTCCAAGGTGGGGACGCGGACTGGTCATCCGAACCGCTAACTTGCGAGGCGGCGATCGGCTGAGCGACAGCATCCTTCTTCGAGTAGCCCTTCACTTCATTTTGCAACTCGCCGGTGTCGTTGCGGCGTTTGACTCGCACATGAATCACGCATGGCAAGTTGTGTAAGTCCGCCGAGTCGGTTGGCACCAAGACGCCAACCGACCGGCAGATCGCAGACAACTCCCGCCGGGCGATTTCCACCGCGGTCGCGTTGGGGTTGTCGAGGTTGAGACGCACCCAGAGAAGACGGTTTGCATACTCACCCTCCACGATCTGAAACGTCAACTGCAGATAGTTGCCCGTGCCGGATTTCGTGGGTTTCATTTCGCTGTCGGTGATGACGGCGACGTACTTGCCAGAAGGGATCGGTTCGAGATCGTCGGCTGGTTCGACGGTGTTGGCATCAAAGCCGTTGAGGTTTGCCATGGTAAGTCTGTAGTCCTTGGTTTGGGTTCTGTAGAGAGAAAATTGGTTGAGTCGTTTAGTTGGCCGACATCGCTGCCACGAACGCCGCCCACGAGAGCGGCAATTCTTCAGCGATGCCGTAGCGGTTCTTGGCAACGCAGCTGGGCGATCCATAAGCACGCACGACGCGTTCGCCACCGTCTTTGCCGATGGCATGAGCAATGGTGCGTTTGCGGTTGAAGCCGCCGTCTTCGCTTTGCGTTCGCATCTTGCGAGTCGCGAACAGCACGGCGTCGCACCATTCCTTGACGAGGGCCGCAGCGTGCTTGTGCAGTCGCGGCGAGTAGCGGTCATAGGGCGAGGACTCGGGATCCTCGAACCGTTCGACCTTGGAATGGGCGATCAAGACCGTCACCATGCCGCGCGAACGCAGCACATTGAGCAGGTCGAGTACTTCACGCCACAGAGAGAGGGCGTGCATGTAACCGCGGGCATACCCGCCGTCGACCTTCTCAATCGACTCGACGGCATACTGCTGACAGAGTTTGTCCCAGACGAGACGCTCCAGCCAATCGAGCGAGTCGATCACGACGGATTCGTAATCGTGCTTCTCATTGACGAGCGTTTTCAGGGCGGCAATGACGTCATCGAACTTCGTCGCCAGCGGAAAGCGATCGCATTCGATTTCGTCGAGACCGTCTTCCGTTTGAATGAAGATCGGTTTTGGGGCTTCGCTGCCAAACGTTGACTTGCCGATGCCTTCGACACCGTAAAGCAAGACACGAGGCGGCTTCGATTGCCGGCCGGATTGAATGGTTTCGAGTAAGTTGGTCATGGGTTGGATGGTTCCTTCGTTAAATGGTTGGGATGGCTGGAATTACAGAGTCGGGATCGCTTCGATGTCGAAATTGACATCGCGATCGCTGGTCACGAGGTAGTGCTTGAAATCAATCTGGGCGACGAACCGTTGGTTGGTTCCTAGTTGCTTGCGGAGCGACTTGCACGCCCCGGTGAAATCTCGTGACGCTTCGTTGAAGCGGTCGGCCGATCGCAGGTAACGGCCGACCGCCAAAGAAATCGCCACGCGGCGTTCGATGTCCAAATCACTCATTCGCTAACCTGGTGGATGGGAGGTTTGATGTTCCGACGACCCGTTGGCCGCCCCTGGTTACCTATGCCGTGAATTGGTCGCCCTGTACGCCAATCTCAGAAATTGGCCACGCCGTACTTCTTCAAGTGCTTGGCGATCTCGGCACGCACCGTATTGAACCGCCGACGCGGCAAGCCAAATTTTTCCATCGTGCTACTCATCGAATGACAACGCAGGTACTCGCACACCCGCCGCAATTCCGCGGGCATCTTCTGCATCGCGACTTCCAAAGCGTCCGCTTCGTCGATCGCATCGAATGGATCGCTGTAAGACGACTGGTTTCGTCGAACCTGGTCCTCGTCACAGATTTCGCCGCCCAGAGTCGCGAAAGTCTCATCCACCGTGTCGACGGGCGTCTCAAATGATTGCATTCGCACACCATCTTCGATCGGATGCCGTTTGTGGCGTTTCCTCGATCGCAACAGCTCTCGCACGCCCGAGTTGATGACTCGATTGATGAACGTGTTCACCTTCGATCGCGCCGGGTCGAAACAGTCAGCCTTCTGGATCAAGTACATCAGCAACTCTTGAGCGATGTCTTCAGCGTCACAGTCACTGAATTCCGGTCGCCGATGGAGTTGCTCGGCCTTGATCCGCGCCGTCTTCATGGCGAAATCGTTGAGAATCTCTTCGCCGAGCCGTTTGCCGTCCGCTTGAGTATTCGCACTCATGGTTGTCTCCGGCTGGAGGCATCCCGTGATGCGAGCGATTCGCACGGACCGCAAGGAAGCTGCGTCGCGACAAGCCATGTCACGAAAAAACGCAGGCGGCCGGCGAGGTTCGTTCGTCACGTCCTCACAGCGAAGACGTGCCGCGACTTCTCAAGTCGCCGAGCGACATTTGGAGTCGCTAAGAAAAGTTTTTAGACACCGATACGGTTGTCGCCCTCTTGATCACGGTCCTCGTGCGGTGACCGCGTTGATCCGGATCGCTGATGCTTTTCAATGTCGCGAAACGGACTGGGGTCGTCGTTCCACCAATGCTCCATGACGATTCTGTTGCCAGATGATTCAACCGCAGAAAACCCGACCGCTTGAAAAAACAGCAAGAGGCGAAGATTGGATTCCTCGACCGTGACTTTGATCCGCGTCCGACGTTCTCGGGTCAATCTCGATCGCAGCTCGGAAATCAATTGCCGCCCAAATGAATACAATTGATACTCTGGCTTGATAAAGATCCGTTCCAACTCGACGTGCTGCTTGTGGAGTTGATAGACCATGGAACCGACAACAACGGGCTTGCGGCGGCCGGCACTAGGCAACTCAATCACCATGGCGACTGTATTTCGTTGGCTCAGGCGACTTTTGTAGTCGTCTTTGCTCCACGGAGCACAGGTTGCCGCAACATCAATCGCCACAACATCTTTCAAGTCTCGATGGATCATCCAACGCACGTGTCCGTCGATCGGCGTTTTTGATGGTGACGGCTTGGACCGCCGTGCGATCCTCGGTCGCGTCACCGGGAAATCAATGTGCAAGGCCGAAGCGATTCCTTGTACTTCCGCGGCCGATAGCCGGATTCCGCGTTCTTGCTTTAACGCTTGTTGGATTCGGTTTCTGAGAGTCATCGTTGTCCTAAGGCTTCAAGTGTTGTTCGTTAGCTCTTGTGGTTTCTTTCGCGGCGAACTTGTTTCCAGATAGTTCAAACCAACCAGTCGATGTCGGCGGGCGGTGAATAGATTGGACAGACACCGCGACTGAGGTGCGCTCGCAGATGATCGGCCAGCGGTTTTAATTCCGTGTCGAGTACATCAAGCGTTCGCTTGATGCCAACCGAAACCGATTGGCTCACTTTCTTGATGTCGCCAACTTCGCGAGGTTTGCCACCCTTGCCCAATACCGATGCAAAGTGCAGGGCCAACTGGTCCTGTTCGGATTGCAGCTTTTCCAGCCATCCCAAGTCATGGTTCGCTTTCGCTTCATCGATCTCGCCCATCAGTTCGTGGTACCGACTGCGACACTCTTCCACTGCCGCTTTATCCGTCAGTTCGCCGGCCGATCCAATCAGCTGCCGCTCGTCAATCCCGATGCGACTGGCCAACAACGTGACCGCCGGCACTGCTCGGTTCGGCGTCGCCAACAGCCGAGCGATGTAGAGTGGTCCGACATTGTTCTCGAGGTACGTCTCGTCCCCCTCGAACCGCACCACCCACATCTGGCCTTTGCGATAGAACGCATTGCCCAGCGGCACACTCGACAATGGCAAGACCTGTGCAAAACGCTCCGGTCGCGACTTGATCTGTTTCGAGGAAATAGAGAAAGCCTCGGTGATGCTCAGTCTGCCCGCGAAACCCTCACCGGGAAGCTCATCGCCAATCAAAATCATTCGCGACGCACCACTTCGATCGGCCAGACGCGGTGCTGATCGGGTCGTCGTCAAAACAATCGGAAACGATTCGCCACCAACTTGCACCTCGCCAATTCGCCACGCCACACCCGGTAACAGTGTTTCCGCCGGGCCGTCGTCCGGCATCGCCGAGGCAAACAATTCCGCAATCGCACGACCATCGACCGCCCATTGCCGCAAGCGATCCCTTTCCACCAGGTCTGCGCCGTCGAAAGGGCATACTTCGTAAAACTCAACCCCAGTTGATCGCGGAACACGAACTACATCGTGGACACTGCATTGTCCGCAAGTTGCATGCAGCGACATCGACGGCTCGGCCGGCACCAATACGCCGGATCGAACCAGCTCGTCGGGATCGCAACCGCCTAACAAACGAAGCGTGTCGCAATCCACCAGCGGTTCATCGTCTCGGTCAAGCAACCGAAACAGCGTCACAATCGCTCGCAAGGTCGATCCCCCACTGACGAAGATACTTTTCAGCCAACAAGCGATCTCGCGTCGCCAACGATTTGATGGTGCTACGGCTGGGCCGCGTGATTGACAAGTTGAACTCGTGACCGTTTTCCATCAGGAATCGCAGATCGACGCGCTCGATATGCATGATCGACCGCGGCAAGTTATCCTGCCGGATGTATCGCTCGATCATTCGTTGAAAACTCGATGGTCCGAAGTCGACGTTGGGATTGAAGTGCAACTTCTCTTTCGAGCCGAGAATCAACACACGAGCTGCCGCGATCACGACCGAGCGTACGGCGTCCTCGGGATCGGTCGGAAACCGAAACTTCGGATCTAACAACACTCCCAGCGAGAATGGCTCGGCGTTGGGATCTTCCGGTGGCAACTCGATCCCCAAGAACTCGCGAGCAAATATCTTTTGCAGCGGGGCAATAGTAGGTTTTCCACCGAGCGCGTACACGTCAAGAACGTGATTCGCTTCGTCGTAGGCAAACACATTTTCAAACACGTGGGTTTCGCAAACCCGCTTGAACGCGTTGCCGCCGTCGATCAGCTTCATGAACGTTTTGCGATAGTCGTCCAGGCTCGCGAAGACATAATGCAGGTTCTCGCAGCGCAGCAAGTATTCAGCCACACATTGCCGGCCGCGTCCCTGATGAGCCGAATAGAACGCTGATAAGGCACCAGAAAACGACTTCATGCGCTGGGGCGAGGTTCGAGGTTTCGCCGACGGAAGGTTGATTCGCCGCTGGGAGGATCGCCCGCCAATCACGCGGTCGGCTGCCGCGAAGCGCGTGGCCACTTGCCAAACCTCCGGCTTCGACAAATAGGTCAGCATCGCGACGTCGTACCGGCTATCGAACCGTTCGAGTTCCGCAAGGAAATCATCTTCGCTGACTTGGATGGCTTGTTGGAAGATCGAACGTTGTCCCGACTCCGTCGCCATCGAATGCAAGTCACGCAGTAGCAATTCGATCTTCTGTCGCGTCGGCTCTTCCAGCGACTGATATGCTTGAAAGATCGGTTCCACGTCCGTTTCGATCGCCTCGGACCAATTCACGTCCATCGGAATCTTCAGCCCGCCAAACATTTCCTCCAGCAAACCGTTGGAAGTCTGCCGCAGGACGTTCCGCGGATTAAACCCAGCTAATGACATCGTCTTTTTCCCCCTCTCGGAAACGCACCGTACACTACACACTAAACATAAAATCAAAAACGAATGCCTCCGATTCGGAGGCATGAACGAACCCTCGAAGCTGCCTACTCAGCGAACAAACCCAGATACTCCAATTGAATCCGCATCGCCTCGTCCGATACCGCGAACTGATCCGCCAGCGATTCACAGAACACCTCACGCATCAACCGCATCGGATCCGGCTGGACCTCGATCCCGTCGGCGTCGATCAAGAACCGAATCGGCTCGACCGCCGGCACAAGTTCTCGAAGCCGGCAGTCGCAAATCGGATCATCGCTGCCGGTTAGCATTCGCCACGCCGGCCTGAGCAACCATTCGGGCATCAGCAAACAACCAGCGAACTCATCGGCTTGTCGTTCAATCAATGGACGAGCGTGATCCTTGCGACAAATCACGTCTGGCATTTCATCGTCACCGTACAAGACCGCATGTCCATCTTTGTTCAGGAACAAAAACCGGTGTAACTGCCAATGTGCGATTTCATGACCGAGCGTGAAGTGATAACGACCGAGCAGATCAGGAAAGCGATCGGGATTCAGTGCGTCGTCGATCAGAATGTGTCGCCGCGAGAACCAGATCGCACCATGAACGCGACCGCCAAGCTGGCTCTGGAGATCCGAGAACCCGAACGTCAGCGGTAACACCGAGGTCGTGACATCTTCGATTTCGATGGGAGGTTTCGTGATGGGCCCGAATCGCTTCGCGTATTCCGCCAGCACCGCGTCGGCCTCAGCAGCGATCTGGCGAGACGACAGCGGCGGCACTTCGATTCCCTGTGCCAACAAATCAACGACCATCGTCACTTCCCCCGCTTTTTCATTTTACGAATCTGATCTTTGATGATTTCAAATTGTTTCGGTGAAAGCCCCGTCGCCAACCGCATCAGCTCGGGCATGTCCTTGGGGTGTTGGCGGACCATGACATCCACGTCATCCGGCACGCGATCGGCCAGCCGAATCCATTCGTCCGGATCCTCGTCCAGCAACTCAGCGATCTTCGTGACACGATCCGCCGTCGGCGGCGCGAAGTGATCCTGCTCGACCTGTGACAGGTAGGTTGCCGACACGCCGATCATCTCCGCGAACTTGCGCAGCGTGATCTTCTTCGCCGTTCGTTTCTGGCGCAGCACCGCGCCAAACGACTGCGCGCTACGAGCCTTTTTCATCGCGCAGGCCTCCCCGCCGAATCGTCGCCCCAAATCCACTGCATCCAAAGCATGGCAATCTCCATCAACCACTTACTCCTCCGGAAACCCGCGAAAACACGAGCCCCCGACCCTCGGTGTGTAGCGTGAACTAAACACTGCAATCATAATATCCCGTGTCCCCAAACCCAGACAATCCCCCAGTTCAGGATTTTGCTAGCAAAAACGCCGGCCCGGATCATTGAAGTCAACGCTCGTGACACGTTTGGTCCATCTTCGAGCAAAATACCTTCGTTTTGGAAGCACTTTCTGTCGCCGAAACCATGAAGACTTAGACAACTTTTCCACTAACGCATACAATGCAAGCAAATCACCGTTCTCTGTGGTGAACTCATCAAATTAGGATCTTGGACTCGAACGGAATGCCGAGTTACTTTCAGAAAAATGCACGGAAGGTTGATCTCCTGCCAGCCGATTACGACGGGTTTCGGAATTCCCAGCTTGGCGCGTCCGCGGCCTTGATTTCGCACGCAACTAATGCAAACGACGAAGCAGTCATCGTGCTGCCAACCGGCACAGGGAAAACCGCAGTCTTGCAGGTAACCCCTTACCTTTGGCAAGCACGACGCACTCTCGTGATCACTCCATCTAAGCTCGTTCGAGAGCAGATCGCAGACGGGTTTCGCGAACTTGGCCTGCTAAAATCGCTGGGGATTCTACCCAACGGTCTCGGATGCCCAAGTGTCCATGTCGTGGACGGGCACCTGCGAACGCTGGCTGACTGGAATGCCTTGAAAAAGTCTGACGTTGTAGTCACGACTCCAATGAGTGCATCGCCGTCGATCAAAGAGATTGCTCAGCCGCCTGAGCAACTTTTTGACTTGGTGCTAGTTGATGAAGCCCATCACACGCCAGCCACCTCCTACGCAGCATTGATGAACGCTTTCCCTAACGCGAGGAAGGCTCTATTCACAGCGACGCCATTTCGGCGGGATCGCAAACGACTGCCCGGCCGCATTGTCTACAACTACAGCCTAAAGCAAGCCATCGACGACGGCACCTACGGCGAGGTGCAGTTCGTGCCCTGCAATCCTACGGAAGGCCAGAGCGCTGACATCGCCATTGCAAAGAGCATTGAAGACACTTTTCTATCCGATCGAAAAGCCGGCCTCGATCATCGTGTCATGGTCCGCACAGATAGCAAGGCTCGAGGAAAGGAACTCGCCAAGCTCTATTCCGACAAGACCAAGCTTCGGTTGCAATTGGTCACAGGCGACCATTCTCTATCGCATGTTCAACGCATCATCAAACACCTCAACGCCGGCGATCTCGACGGAATCGTCTGCGTTGATATGTTCGCGGAAGGTGTCGATTTTCCCCGGCTTAAACTTGCTGCATTACACTCACCACACAAGTCACTGGCCGTCACGCTTCAGTTTATTGGCCGCTTCGCACGCACCAACGCCGATGGCATTGGAACGGCAAAGTTTTTCGCTGTTCCGCAGGAGATCAACGATGAAGTGCAATTGCTCTACCAGTTTGGTGCCAGTTGGGAAGATCTTGTCGCCAACCTTTCGGATGCTCGGATCGAACAAGAACAGGCGATTCGCGAAGGATTGGCTTCGTTTGAAGATGATCAACGAAAGTCGCTTGAGGAAGTTGATCTGACCGTTGATGCGATTCGGCCGTACTTTCATACGAAGATCCTGAAAGTGAACGAGCCGCCTGATTTCGACGCGGCTCCGATGGTGCCACGCGATTGCGAACTCCTTCTTGACTCGACATCGCAAGTCTTGAACTCGCGCATCGTTGTCTATCAGCGGCAGACGAAACCAAAATGGCTGGAAGTCGAGGCGTTGGTCGACCGTAAGAATCTGTTCTACCTCGTTCATTACCATCAGAAGTCCGGACTGCTATTCATCAATTCGGTTGAGCATTCCAACGAAGTGTATGACCGCATCATCGAGAGCATGTACGACGAAGACATTGTCGCCCTTCCATTGGATCACGATATGGCGAGCCGCGCATGGCGGATGATACAACGCCCGAAGTTTTACAATGTCGGACTTCGCAACGGAGCACCGGGTTCGCAAGACGAGAGCTATCGGACCATGACCGGTTCGTCAGCCGATCGAAATGTCAATCAAACCGATATTTCGTCGCGGTTTCGCGGACACTTGTTCGGCGGCGGTGAATCACGCGAAAACGGTTCACAGAAAGAGACGCTCGGAGTGACGGCATCGTCGAAAGCATGGAGCAATCGGTATGCGTTGATTCCGGAGTTCATCCAGTGGTGTGAACGGTTGGCAAAGGAAATCGAAGATGCACAACCGGTTGTAACGGGGTCGCGGATTGATCAGCTCAGTACCGGGAAAACAATCACGGAACTTCCGAATCCCGTCGTGGCTGCAACGTGGCCGATGGACGTCTTTACGAACATGCGAACGATACGGATCGGCAACGATCCTGCCGAACGCGACCTGACCGAGTTTGATCTGGAGGTCACTTCGGACCCCACCGGCGAGCATGCGTACGAATTGAATCTTGTCGAGGATGCGAATATCATCGCGACGTTCGGGTTTGATCTCAATCACTCCGCAACTTGCACCCAGATTCTGGGACCAGTTTGTCGGATGGAGAGCTCCATGGGTGAGGGCACATTGGCTCGATATTTCCAGGTCGAGAATCCAGCCGTGTTCTTGGCTGATTTCTCGCAGGTGGTAGGCAACCGCTTCTTCAAACGCCAGAACACGATCCGGCTCGATCGAAACCTGATCCAAGTCCAAAGCAGGTTTGAATCGGATGTCGACATCACGAAGGAGTTTGGACCGAAGACGGGAAATCGGCTTTCCGTTCACGACTTCACAGAACAAGAATTCAAGGCGATGAAAGCCGACGTGTTGATTTACGATCACAGGTCGGGCGAAGTTGCTGACTATGTCGCGATCAGCGAAGCCGATGATGTGGTGACTTGTCGTTTGGCTCATTGTAAGGCGTCAGGTTCGCCTAAGGCAGGTTGCCGAGTTGACGACGCATACGAGATTGCCGGCCAAATCGTGAAGTGCCTTCACTACGGACGCCAACCCGCATTGCTTTGTCAAAAGTTGGTTTCGCGCACGTCAGGGAACTCGAAATTCATCACTGGATCGACGCCCAAGCTCGAACGCATTATGCGAGCCACCGAACGAAAGAGATTTGACTTCCGCATTTGCTTGGTACAACCAGGAATCAGCGCCAGCAAGATGAACAACCAAGTCAGCGACGTTTTCGCGGCGGCAAGCGACTACGTCCAAGCCCACACTGACGCACCGCCCTCCTTCTGGTTTTCACCGTAGATCAATACCAAAGTTCGACATCACATGAGCAATACAGAACAACCGAAAAAGGGGGAGTTCCCGTTCCAGGAAGTAGGCCCAGGCAACACAAATGGATTCCTGGCTTGGGTTCGGGATCACTCCAGCTATTTAACTGCTGGCGGGATCGCTGATCAGTTCGCGAGCATGGGAAGCTATGCGTGGGGAACGCTGAAGAATTTCTTATGCCTCTCACCAGTCTTCTTGCTCGCGTCGCTCACTTACGGATGGTTTCATTTCGCGAATTTAGAGCGTCCCTATTGCTTGATCCTCACCGTAGCAACTGCTGTTACGGTATTCGCGATTTTCATTGATCGCGAAAAATGCCGACCTTCTTGGTGGATCTTTGGTAAGTCCGGCAGAGCCTGTCTGGCGAGGTGTGGCGGATGGCTGCTACTTGGACTTTTGGTCGGGCTGTTATCAATGACGGTGCCCTTGTCCGTCGAGCTGATACGAGAGCACGTTCACGGGCTCAATTGGACTTGGACCAACGCATTCGCGTTCTTTACTGGTAGCTTCGGTGCGATTGTGGCGGCGCAGCGGGCCGTGCCACTTTCGTCCGGCGTTAAAAAACAGCTTGCCGCGATTGTTTTTGGATTGCTTGGAGTCGGTTTTCTATTTTCCACATTAGTCTTACTGACCTACTTCTTTGTCTACGGCAATGTGCTGGGGCCGCTGCCCGCAATGACGTATTGGTTCTCAAGGACACCTGAATCAACCATTCTTCTCATTGCCTTGGCTGTGTTGGGGATCTTCGTTGCCATCAAAGTTGTGCGTGCCTGGCAAGGATTGGGATCGTCAAGCTTGGCTGTCTCCCTGTTTTTTTGCGTTTTGCCGTTCGTGCTCTTCTACGTTATCAGCAGCGACAACGGTTTTGGCCCACGAATCCATGGCGTGACGACAAGTATCGGCAAACTATCCCGTCCGCTCGCGTTGGTTGTCGATAAGCCATTCGACGATTCGCAGTTGACGCCCAGGCACGCAAAACGAATTTCTCATTTGAAGAACCAGCTTCAAGGCCTCAACGATTACTTTGAAACACAGCCGCCCGAACAGTCGGGAGTCGATGAACGAAATTCGTATGATCCGAAAAAGTCGGACGGGGAGAAGAACGCAGGGGATGCTACGCAACAAAACGGTTCAGGCGATGAGGAAAACTTCGCGGACGCACATCCGTACGAACTAACTGAGTTCACGAAGGCTTATTTCTCAATGGCGCATCATTTCGTCGTAGATGGTTACTCATTTATCGATATGGATCCACTGGAGAAGGCAAAATTCCGCCAAGCGATGGCACAAATGGATCGTATCGGACTGGTGCGCTTGGCCCAATTCCGCAGCGATGCCGGCGCGCCAAAAAATCCCGATGAATTGTCGAAGGCGACGCAGGAAGACTGCTTGGCGGCGGTCATTCGAGCGACCGTTCAGAATCAAGCGTTGATCTTGAAAGGCGACAACGCCGCGAGCCTGGAGGAAGCTGTTTCTGATACGCGTGCCAAGACAGCACTAGAAGGTCTTCAACAAGTTCACGTCACCGCGCTAAATCAGACTGAGTTTGCGACACTCACCGGCACTGTGGTTCCCAAGCTTGGAATTGCCGAACGCAAAACATCGACTGCAAAGGGCAGCTTAACCCTGGTTCCCGAGTCCGCAGAATTCCAGGAATTTGCGAAGCCAATCAAAGAGGGGTTGTTGGCTCGTTATCTAAGCAACGAATCGAATGATCTTCCCCAGGAAGATGCCATTCCAGTAGTCAATGGCTTAGCGGAAGACAGTGTCGCAGACGCCGTTGGCTTCGAGCGGGTGCGGCGGTTACGCATTACGGGTGACGTGTCCGCGATGCTGGATGATGTTGCTGCAGAACTCAGAAAGGAGTCGATGGGCGAATCACCGACTGCTGATCCTGCGCCAAAAGAGGATGGCTATCTTCGCCGATTGTTGGTCCAAGTCGCAATCAACGGCAAGAAATCTGAGCGGGAGCGGGCACTCGGAATTCTAGCCGACCTTTCCGTTCCCGAGGTTGATCCCAACGCAACCGAAGCAGTACAAAAACAGCAGTATTCGACCCGTGTCGCATCAGCTTTTGATGACTCCGAATTGATCAATATCGCGATGATGAAGTTCATCCCAGGTGACGCGGACACGCCGGCACTACTGCCCGCCGATCAGCTCGTGATGAACATTGCCGCCGGCAAAGAGGGGGATTTGTACGAATTTGAGAACATCCGGCACGACCTAGCCGCGCAATCGGCCTCGCTCAAGGCAGGCCTCTACCTATTCCTTGCCGGCGTCCTAGGCGTCTTTGCATTTTTTACGGATGTCAATTCAACGTCGATCAACGGATTCTACCGCGATCACTTGGCTCAAGCGTTTCTGCTCCGTGACGACGAAGGAACGATTCGCAACGACAGCGATGTCCTACTTACGGACCTCAGCCCACCGGGTTCTCGCGCGCCGTACTTGTTGATCAACACAGCCATGAACATGCAGGCGAGCGGTCACCTAAATCTGCGGGATCGACGCAGTGAGTTTTTTGTCTTCTCCAAATTGTTCAGTGGTAGCAAGCAAACCGGCTACATCACGACCAAGGCGATCCAAGCGGCCTACGCGCAAATTACTCTAGCGACGGCAATGGCAATCTCTGCAGCGGCTGCGGCTCCCAACATGGGTCGCAACACCAACGGATTGCTAACGATGCTGATGGGACTGTTGAACATCCGGCTCGGATACTGGGTGCCAAATCCGAGGCTGTTGCAAAAAGACACTCTGAGTTTTGACGATATTGTCTGGATGGAGCTACGAACTCAGGTCTTCCCACGACGTCACACGGTCTACGTTCAAGGCGATCTACGATTGTTGCTACCAGAAAAACAGAGCGATCTGCTGACAGCGAATTTGGTTGGCCTTGGGTTTTCCGGTGGTGGAATTCGCTCGGCGTCCATCAACCTTGGGATCGCACAAGCCCTTCATCGCGAAGGCATCTTCGCCCATGTGGATTACCTCTCCACCGTGTCCGGTGGTGGTTACACCGGATCCGCGATCGCCACCCTGATGCGTCATTTCCCGGCCGATATGCCTTTATCGTCTGGGGCGTTCGCTGCGATCAAAAAAGAGGCGGAACAGGAAATCGACAAGCAGACGGTGACGCAAGCCAACGAAAAGCCAGTCAGACGGCATCGTTTGCCGGTATTGAACTTCGGTCGTGAATTGGTCAGCTGCTTGCACGACAAAAGCGACTGGGTAAACGTGTCCGATGGCGGTCACATCGAGAACCTCGCCGCAATTGAATTGCTTCGACGACGCTGCAAGATCGTCATTGTGGGTGACGGCGAGGCCGACCCGCAACACAGCTTCAACGGACTGGCCACGCTGGTGAGGCTAGCGAAGCTCGAGCTGGATACTGTCATTGACATCAACGTTGACAACATTCGTCTCGTCACACCAGAAGAAAAAGATCAGCCCAAGGTTTGCAGGTCGCACTTCGCCGTCGGCCGAATCATCTACCCCGGTGATGGTGATGAGAAATCTCGGACTGGTTTTCTCCTTTATCTGAAATCATCGTTTATGGGGAACGAAGAAGTCCTGATTCGCGAGTACCGCGACCGCAACGAGGACTTTCCCCACCAAACCACCGCCGATCAATTCTTTGACATCGGACAGTTCGAGGCCTATAGGCATCTTGGGCAAGCTATCGCCTGCGAAGCGATCGAAAAACTATCGGGCAGCGTTGAGTCGACTGAGAGTCAGGCAATCGCGAGAAACGTTGACCTGGGCAGCTATGACGAATTTGAATCGTCTCTGTGTCGCTACGCAGACCGCCAAAATGAATCAAGCTAAACCGCGGGCCCGTCGAGCCGCAACATGCGGCCCAACATGTCAGGGCTCGTAGTACAAGCAAAGTCTGCGCTAGAGCGATATCGCGAAGGCTGGGATGCAGTGTTTGGCAAAGATGAGTGATGCAATTTTTCAGAAGTTTTTCATATTGGACGTTGTTAAAGCTATTCGCCGGTTCCATTCCCGATAGAGGCACCTACTTTTCACGCTTGAGGAATGGATCATGATCCGGCTACCGGAACGCTTTCGAGAACTCGGGTTCGACGCCATTGAGCTCGAACCCACCATTACGGACGACGATGGTCAGTCACGCCGGGAATCTCTTCGGCTGCTGATCGTCACTGATCTGGAAAACCTTATCCAAGAGGCGATCGAAATCGCTCGCTGGCACGCCGATCATGGCACACCGGAGAATCAGAAGTTCTTCGATTTCTGCATCCAAATGCTTCCGTACGTTGGGGCGTGCGACAAGATCGACCCGGTGAATGAAAGACGATTCGATGCGAAATCGTTCAATCATTCTCCTGACTTCCGAGAAATGATGCGAATGACCAATTCGCGTCACCTTCCCCAGTCAGAACGACTGAAGCGATTTGTTACCGACGACCATCGGTTTGATCAGAACAGTTTTGAAGAAGCTCGCTACCAAACTCCAGAAATCATCATGCCTTTCGATGAGGCTCGATATGTGGCGTTTCGCGACAATCTCTTGGACGAGATGGTTGGGGTAAGGGCTGAGTTAGAAAAATCTGCCACAGACACGGTTAGAGCGGAAGCTCATGGTTGGCTGCGTGATCCAATGGCTCCAAAAAAGAGCAAGAAGAAAGCAAAGGAAATTTTGGATGCGGAAGATGTCTTTGAGGTCTGTCCGGAGCTTTACGATGCCTGGGACGAGATCGAGCAAATGCTTATGAAAACGGCTTTGCGGATCGAGACCGAGCGTACGCTGCCGTTTGAGCATTTGCTCCGCCCGGCAAGCCAAATCCTTGCTGATGTCACCGAACTGTCTGCATCGGAAAACTCGCAAAATGACGATCCGGTCGAGATCTCCGAGGCTCAGCTTCATCGCTTTCTAGATGTCGATTCCGCCGTCGAAGTAGTACAACGCATCATCGACGTCGAATCTGACCATCCCGAGTCGATGGGCGATCAAGCTCAAAAACTGATGATTGAAGCGGTTCAGAGCAAAGCCCCGGACGAACTATGGGAAGCGTTGGAGTGGTTTTGCGAGAACATGGTCAATCGAAATGAGTGCATTCGTTTGCTCGCCAGGGAAGCTGAATGGATTCTTCATATTTTGCTCGAACTCGCGCTCATCGAACGATATATCGAAATTCGCCCTGAGCTTTCGCGAGCCGAACGCCGCCTATTTCACTTCATGTATCGAAGGTCACCTTGGTTCAACGATCGCATTCCAGCGCTCGATCAGATTGGAACTGGATTTCTCTTCGGGCTTGATGATGAGCACGCATCGTTGGTTATCGGCGTCGCTGGTTATCGAGGCGACGCGGACCAGACGACCGAGCTCGAAACACGCTGGAAGGCGTTCATCGGGCTGTATCCGTTTTGGCTGGAGCTTCTCCGTTCGCAGGACACCGAACGAAAGTCCCGGCGCAAGAGTGAAACGATGACGCCAGAAATCGAAGATGATCTCGGGTGCGATGATCCTAGGGATTTGATCGACATGCATTTGCCGAGGGAGTTGGTCGACGCCTCGATTGAAAGTGTCCAGATTCTGGCAGAGCAATACTGTTCGGCCACACAACGACCCATCATTGTCGGACGCTTCGTTGATCGGAAAACGCAGGACGAACTTGCGATTGAATTCGGCGTTTCGCAGCAAGCGATCAGTCGCACGCTGAAATCGGGCTTGGATCAAATACGAAACGGATTGTTTCAGGATCAGAAAGTGGAATCAGCTAACGACAGCCAAAGGAGTGCGTAACAATGGACCCAACAGTTTTGCTAACCGTGTTCGCTATCCTCGCTATTCTGGCATTGGCCGCTTTCAGCGTTTCCCGCGGCTTCGGCCTGCGTTTTAAAGGCTGGGGCATCGAACTGCGTATCGAGAAGCAAGAATGACGCACGTGGGTCACGCAACTTCAATTGGCCTACTTTCCCTGCTGTTCATCGTCGCCGGCATGAGTCACTTTGTGTCGCCGGGCGTTTACCTGAAGATCATGCCGGACTATTTCCCTTGGCCGTTGGCTTTGGTTTATGTCTCGGGGTTCTTTGAGGTGCTTGGTGGGGTTGGCTTGGCGGTGCCACGACTGCGGCGAGCGGCGGGGTGGGGATTGATCGCACTGCTTGTTGCCGTCTTCCCAGCGAACGTGGGCATGCTGATCAACGCGGACCAGTTCCCGGCGATCCCGGTTTGGGCACTGGTTGCACGCTTGCCGTTGCAAGGTGTGCTGATCGCCTGGGTTTGGTGGGCGGCGGTGAAATCGCAATGAGATTCGCGTCTCCCAGCTATTCTCAGTGTCTCTAAATCACATGACCCGGCAAACGGTGTTTGGGTTCCGTTTCGGTGGGTCGCTACGAAGTGGGTGACGGTAAACATCGCGATTTGCAGGGTCAAACGCGGTTCTCAACTGGACCGAAAGGGAGGTCGCTACGGCTCCTAACCCAAACCGGCTAAGACACAGAGAACGTAAGAATTCTGGCCCAGAAACCGAAATCCGGCCGCGAGTGCCGGCCAGAGTGTTCTCAGGGTTCTGAGACGACAGAGAAACCGCCGCCACGAACATCGACGCAAGTGGTTGCGGGATAACGGGATAAAACGAAAAAAGCCGACGTGGAGCACACGTCGGCTTTTCGTTTACCGTTGGGTCGGAAAGTGTTCCAACCTTTCAGAGAAGTTGCGGGAGCCGGATTCGAACCGACGACCTCGAGGTTATGAGCCTCGCGAGCTACCGGGCTGCTCCATCCCGCAGCGAAGTTATCGACAATCACGATCGATGTGTCAACCGGCACTCGACTACGAATTTCGCTCCCTCCTGCGAATGGTTGCTTTGGGCCGGTTAGGGAGTTTTTACGAGCTTTGAAGCCCCCCGCTGGCTGCAGACTCTGAATTCCATTCGCATTCGCCCGCCAACTCCTCTATCCTGTAGAGATAACACTAGCCGTGTCGCGGCTGTCCTTTTGGGCCGTCGCGTCTTCGATTATCGACTGACTCACTCTTTTCTCCATTCAAACAACGGCTAGTGGATCAACTCGTGGCTTTTGAACGCTGATTCCTAATCGCGAACGCATTGCCTGATGTCCCAAGCTGATCTCCATCACGACTCCGCCGGCAACCAACCCTCCGGATCGCTTTCCCCGAGCACCGGGGATGGTCAAGTGCCAGCGGCTGTGCCGCCCCCGCCACCTTCGGAAGGGGATCCTGCCGGTTCGTCGTTGCCGCCCGTTCCACCCCCTCCACCGGTCCGCTCCTCCTTGCCGCCGGTACGCCCGGCGCCCGAGCCAGGAAGACCGATCCAAGGAAGACCGATCCCAGGAAGACCCATACCCGGTAACGCCGGAATGGGTAACGCCGTGCCGGGTAACGCGGCACGGGGGACAGCCAATGGCGTCGGTTCTGCAAAGGGTCTGCGGTGGCGAGGCGAAACAGCCAACGTCAAAACCAAGGCAGCAAATAGTCCAGCGGTCCCCACCGATGAACATGAGCAAGACGAGGAAGAGTGGGCGTCCGATCGTGTCACCCGCGAAGCACCGCCCTGGTTGGTCAGCATGGTGGTCCATCTTGTTCTGTTGCTGATCCTCGCGTTGATCAGCACACCCGTTGGAGCAGGTCTTGGCTCCGTGATGCTGAGCATCGGTCAAAGCGACCGTGAAGCCCCGGCCGAACTAGCCGAGTTCTCAATCTCGACCGACGACTCCATCAACGACAGCGACTTGATGGAAGAATCGGAAGTCGAAGTCGATATGGCTTCGATCTTCGATTCCGCCGAACTCAACGACGCCGAAGAAATCTCGCCGATGGAGTTTGGTGCCGGCCCCAATCTGGCCGCCGTTCGTCCCATGTTCGATGGTCGAAGCGGCGCGATGAAGAAAGCGTTGCTGGCGATCTATGGTGGAACGGCCGAAACACAAGACGCCGTCGCAAGAGGGCTTGCCTGGCTGAAACGCAATCAACAAAAGAATGGCAGCTGGAGCATGCGAGGGCCCTACGATGATGGGGCGATCAGCGAAAACGAATGCGCCGCCACGGCAATGGCGCTGCTTGCCTTCCTGGGGGATGGCAATACACACATCAAGGGCGAGTACAGCGATGAGGTCGAAAAGGGAGTCAAGCATCTGCTGAAGCTTCAGGAACGCAGCGGTTTCATGGCCAAGGCAGCACGCGGGCACGAAAAAATGTATGCCCAGGCACAAGCGACCATCGCGCTGTGCGAACTCTACGGGATGACAAAAGATTCCTGGCTCCGTGGGCCGGCTCAGCTAGCGATCGACTTTGCCGAGGGCGCTCAGTCACCGCAGGGCGGATGGCGGTATGAGCCTAATGTTGACTCCGATACATCGATCACCGGGTGGTACGTGATGGCACTCGAATCGGGACGTTCTGCTGGACTCGAAGTCAACGTTTCTGTTTTGACCAAAGTTGACGAGTACCTTGACAGCGCGCAGTCTTATGACGGTGCGGCCTACGGCTACCAAATCAACACCGGTGCGAGCCCAGCCATGACGGCGGAAGGATTGCTGTGCCGGCAATACATTAGCTGGAAACGTGAACACCCACCGCTTCGGCGCGGAATCGACGCCCTGCTATTGGACGCTCCCTTCACGCTGGCTGATCGCGACGTCTATTACTGGTATTACGCCACACAAGTACTGCATCACTTTGGTGGGCCTGCCTGGCGAAAATGGAACGATTCCATGAAAGTGGAACTGCCCAAAGCCCAAGTTGTTGGCGGTCGTGAAAATGGTAGTTGGCCACCGCAGATGGATCGCTGGGGACGTAATCATGGTCGACTCTATACGACTTGCTTGTCCTTGTTCTGCTTGGAAGTCTATTACCGGCACATGCCGCTGTATCAGGCCGAAGGAAATAGCGAAACAAAATAACCCAGCAGCGACGCGAGTTATCGAGCTAAGTTGCGTGATGCTGAGGTGCAACGCGTGATTTTGGCCAGTGGTCACGGCGTGATTTTACACGCCGGGTATTCTTAAGGAGCTGGGCATCCTCAACATGCTGGGCATCCTCGACATGCTGGGCAATCTCAAAATGCTGGGTGCGGCTATCTTTAGCCTGGTCAATCGCGAGGGCCTCCTGCGCGACTCACTTGCGTAAAAGTGGTCTTAGGTCCCACTTTGTTCGCTGGCGGCAATCGGCGGCGCGGGAGAAACTCGTTGGCGTGACAGCAACCCAATTACAAGGGTTCCAAACGCGCAGGCCCAAGCTGGCATGGCCCCGATGCGCACGTACAAACTCTTCCGGGCATCGAGCTGTGGAGACGCAATCAATGCACCTTCGCTTCCTGTTTCCAACCGTTGGACGATCCGACCGCAACTATCAATCCACGCGGTTGGACCGTTGTTGGCAGCGGACAAAAGGGGGCGTCGTGTCGCGACTGCAACCAGTTGCCCGCAACGCAAGTGATGTTCGATCACGCTGGAATTATCGAACCAGCCATCATTCGTCACGGTCACCAGGACATCGGTGGTCGCGGGTTGGTTTGACAGCTCGGCAAGCTGGTTTACGACGATCCGCTCGACCGCTGTTTCGATGCAAATCACCGGCAACACAGTCGTTTGTCCAACTTTCATGACTTGCGGTCCAGGCCCCACGGTCAGCCCCATCCCCGCTGGTATCAAGGAACGGATCCCAGGTATCCAAGACGCAATTGGGATGTATTCACCAAACATGACCAAGTGAGTCTTGCCATACCAATCGGCAACTTCACCCTGTTTGTCAATTTGGAGAACTCCGCTGTAAACCTCGGCTTGCTGGCTGTATCGAACCACTCCGCAACCGACCAGCAATTCAACTGGAGGATCGGTTTGTGCTTGATCCAAAATCGACCGAACGTAGGCAACGCGATCACCAAATCGGGACTGACCTTCGTTCACAAACTCCGTGAGCTCTGCTCGCGATATATTTGCCTCCGGCGGCACAATCGCATCGTCGGCAAGGGTCATCCAAGGTAACCCTGCCGAAAACATCGACTCCGGCCAGACCACGGCATCCAATTGAAGATCAGATGCTTCGATCGCCTGCTCTGTCTGACGTAGGTACGCTTGGAAAATCTCGACAGCTCGCTCATCGGATTGAACATATTCAACCGGTTCGCTCCGCTGAATCAAAGCAAAGTTTGCTTTGGATGGTTCCAGCGGCTGTCCCAATCGATAGCTGCCATAGAGAAATGTTGCCGCCACCAAAACCAAACCGAGGGCGATTGCGGTTGCGTTAATCCGCCGCTGAGAATTCCCGCGGCAAATCTGGATGCCGGCATCGATCGCGACATTGACGGCGACGAGCACAAAACTGATCCCATAGCTTCCGAATAGATCCGCTATTTGAATCGCGATTGTGAAATCAGCGACCGAGTGGGCGAGCATCAATGCGGAAATGCCTGTAAGGAAGTAATTCCGGACGCATTCCAAACCGACCCAAATTATCGGAGCCGCCAAAATTAGCGATGTGCTAGATCGCAGCGCGTTCCGCAAAAAGAGCACGAATAGTAATTGATAGACCGCCAAATAACTCGCCAACGTTAAAGCTGGAAAGATCATCAGCGGATGAGCATGGCGAAGCCCCTGCAGTGAAAGGAAGTAGTAAAGGGCTGAAATGAACCACACCACCAACCAAGTGCGTTTGGTCCAATTCGACTTGGTGCGGGCGAGGTGCATCCAAGGCAATAGAGCAATGCAGGCAGCTGGCCAGAGCCCAAGTGGTGGCTGAGCCACCCAGAGCGCGAATGCGGAAAGACTGCACAGTCCGGCAACCCGTTTGATCGAATCACGGTTTTCGTTTTGGTTTTGCTCACTCATCGCCGGCATGATAGGAAGATTTGCTCCCACGACGAAGTGGAATTTTTTTAAAGACGCCCAGCTGTACCCAAGCAGGCAGCTGTACCAAAGCAGGCAGCTGTACCCAAGCAGGCAGCTGCTAGCGATCAAGCAGCTCCAGTCAATCCGACGGCAAACATCAGCCGATTTCCGCAGGCACTCAGGATCCGAGTCCATGCCGCGATTTGAGGCAGCCCGAACCTCCCTCGGTGCGATAAACTAGGCGGAAGCCGTCTAGTTCCTCCATGTCGAAAATCATGCCCGCTCCTGAATCGCTCGGTCCTTATCGCATCCTCAGTACCATTGGCCGTGGCGGCATGGGGACAGTTTACGCTGCCATCGATGGGCAATCGGGGGAGCGGGTGGCCGTCAAGCTGATCGCGCATCAAATGTCGGACGATACGCGCTTTCGAGATCGCTTCACCTCCGAAATTAAATCGCTGGCACGCTTGCGGCACCCCGGCATCGTCCGATTCATGCACTCCTATATCGATGAAGAAGGGCAGATTTTCTATTCGATGGAGCTGGTCGAGGGTGAATCTTTGCAGGCCCTGATTCGACGCGAAAACAAGTTGGGTTGGGACCGAACGATTGAGTTTGCAATCCAGATTACCTCCGCACTCAAGCATGCGCACGATGCGGGCGTGATCCACCGCGATTTGAAACCCGCCAACCTGATGCTGACCGATGACGGGATCGTCAAGTTAGTAGACTTCGGGATCGCGAAGCTCTTTGGCGATTCGCAACAGACGAATGTTGGTTCTTTGCTGGGCACTGCTGACTACATGGCACCGGAACAGGCAACCAACACCAATATCACGCCACGCACCGACCTCTACGCATTGGGCAACGTCATGTATGCGATGCTGGTTGGCCGCCCACCGTTTGTGGGTAAGCAAGCGACGGCGGTTATCGATGCGTTAAACAATGACAGTATTCCCCCATTGGATCTGATCGATCCGCACCTACCTGCGGAGCTGGTCGAATTAGTTCATCACTTGCTCGAAAAAGATCCCAAAAAACGACCGCCAACAGCGTTGGTCGTGATGAAGCGGTTGCAGTCAATGCAGGTTGGATTGCGGCGACGCGATGAGCTGGAACCAGACGAGATACCCACTCAGATTCCACAGCGTGATTCGTGCGGCGACACCAGCTCGAAGGCGTCACCACGAGATCCAGCGAATCAAACCGACGAGTTGCGTGACAAGCAAAAGCAGGAGGGCACGGATGCGTCGAAAGTTGACATCAGTCGGCCCACCTCCGTTACAGAAATTTCGCGTGGCGAAGACAAAACGCTTGTGCCCGGCGAGTCGGCTGCCGACGATGTCATCCGGCAACACAGTGCGGTCACCGACTTTCACCTCAACGAAGCTTCAGAGCAGGAAGCTCGCAACGATGGAATGGCGGTTACCGATGCTGGTGGCTGGCAACATTGGCTCACGATCTTCGTGATGGTGATGATTCTGGGGGGCGGCGCAGGATTGTTTTGGTATGCCATGCAGCCTCCCTCGGCTAATACGCTTTACCGGCAAGCGAGGACCGGGGATTTGTCAGCGATGAATTCGTTCATGCGACGATTCCCTGATGATCCGCGGTATGCTGAAATTGAAACTCAGCAACTGCAGTCACGTGTTGCGGCAACGCTCAAACGATTGAATACCCAAATAGCGATCGGTACGAAAACACTCACCGCGGCGGAAGAAGGATTCGTTGCCGCACTCAACCAACGAGCCAATGATCCGGAGCAGGCAGGGAAAAAAATTGGGCAGTGGCTGAATATTTACGAGGGTGCAACGGCTGGCGACGAACGCTTGCTCGAATTGGTCGAATTGGCAAAATTTGCACGGCAACAACTCGGCGAGACGGCGGAATCGAGCGGGATTGATCCCCGGGCCAGCGAATTGATCGTTGACATTGATCGCATCGTCCGTGAAAAATCTCCCGAGGAAATCAGAACTCGCTTGCAAGGAATCATTGAAACCTTCGCCGGAAAACCCTGGGCTGAACCGGCGATCGAGCGAGCCAATCAAGAATTGCGACAACTTTTCCCGGAGTAATAGGTTGAACGACACAATAGCGAGTCCGCCGATCAAAAAATGGCTGATGGAGGCAGCCTTGGATGGCGCCTCGGACTTGCATTTGGTGGCTGACTACCCACCGATTCGGCGCGAGCATGGCGAACTGGTTCCCGTCAGTGATGAATGCCTGTCGGCCGCCCAAGTGCATGCGGCGTTGCGAGAAATTTGCGTTGAATCTGCTTTTCAGCAGTTTGAGCAGCATCGAAACTTGGACTTCGCACTGGAAGAGCCTGGTCAGCACCCGGACGATCCAAAGCAGCGATATCGCGTCAACCTGTTTTACAGCGGGGAGAGCCCCGGTGCCTGCATTCGTGTGATTCCCGCCACAATACCAGACCTGGAGTGGTCGGGTTTTCCGCGCACCTTGGCCGATCGCATCACGGAACTCCGCAACGGGCTGGTTGTCTTCTCCGGGATGACGGGATCAGGCAAAACAACTTCAATGGCGATGATGATCCAACAGTTGGCGCGAGGATCCGGACGCCGCATCGTCACGATTGAAGATCCTATCGAATACCGATTTCCCAACAGCAAGAAATCGGTCATCACTCAGCGTGAACTCGGAAGGGATGTCGACACATTTGCCGATGGTTTGAAGCATGCCATGCGGCAAGATCCTGACATCATCTTAGTCGGTGAAATCCGGGATCAAGCGACGGCCCGCATGGCACTCAGTGCTGCTGAAACGGGGCATCTCGTTCTGACAACGTTGCACACACGTGACGCCAAAGGAGCGATCACACGCTTGGTGGATTTGTTTCCGACGCACAATCACAGCGAAACCTGTTCGATGTTAGCCATTGGTTTGCGGTTGGTTGTCTGCCAGCATCTGCTGCCCAGCGCAACGCCAGGTGAAAAGCGAGAGTTGGCACTGGAAGTCATGTTGAATACGAATCCGATCGCTGCGGCGATTCGATTAGGGCGTATTGATAGTTTGGACAATGCAATCTTGACTGGTCGCAAAGACGGAATGCGTCCGCTCGATGACTCGATCAAAAATCTTTACCGAGAAGCCAAGATTGACCGCGAAACGGCTGAACGATTCATCAGCGACAAATCACTGCTTTAACTTCCCGAAGCAGCCGCACTCGCCCCGACCAGCTGTCACCCCTCCGCAGGAGTGGCTAGCTGAGATTGTTTTCGTGCTGAATCGAGCTCTCTAACAACTGGCATTCGCAGTCTGAACGTTGTTTGATAACCAACATCAATCTGATAAAGAGAGTTCGTCCTTCCCGTTCGGGGGGCTGACCCACATGGCAAAGTATCAACTACAGACAGCACATCAAATCAGGTCCCAACATCAAATCGGGGTAAAGTATCCACCGATACGGACTTGTCGCGCCTTGCCACGGCCGATTCTGAGCCATGTTAGAATTGCCTACTGCAGTTGGATCAATTCAACAGGGAGAAAGAGAGCAAGATGACAAGTCTGTTAACCTTCATCGGCGGCCTGATCGCCTTTTCGGTCCTTCGTGTATTGGCGGGCTGCCTGTACACGGTGCGACCGGATCAGCGGGCGGTGGTCACTAGTTTTGGTGCGGCGCATTGCCTGCCGCGCAGCGAGCCCGATACGAACTTATCAAGCGACGAACAGGATCGCTACGACTATCCTCAGCTGGAAGTCATCGGCCCTGGCGGGCCTTATTTTAAGATGCCTTGGCAAGAAGTCCACAAAGTCAGTGTTGCGACCCAGGCCGTTGACCTGACCTGGGACCCCACTAAAAAACAAACCACGATTGAGGCGGTGACGAAGGACAACTTGACCACCGGTGTCAACGGCCAGATCCGGTACCGTATCAGCGAAAATAATTTGTATCCCTATCTGTTCGGTGTGGAGAGCCCGCTCGAACATGTGATGGGGTATTTTGTTTCGGTGCTCCGTGAACGAATGGCAAACTTCGTTGATCCTAAAGGACAAAGCTTGTTGTCCGGCCAAGACCTCGATGGAGAAGAGGGTGGTGAAACAAGTACGGCCGTCGAATTGTCCGAGGGTGTCTCGATCAATGATCTGCGTAAAAATCTGCCACTGCTGAACCAGTACATGGAAGAACAGTGCCGTTCAACGACGGGGCGATACGGAATTGAACTCGATGCGGCATTGATCACGGAAATTGATCCACCCTCTGAGGTTGATCGTGCGTTGTCGGCAATCAACAGCACTCGAAATCAAGTGGCCGCTGATATCAGCACGGCTCGCGCTGATTCCGAGCAGCAGATCACGATGAGTGCTCGTGCCGTCGAAATCGCCACCAACAATGCTCAAGCCGAGGTGGCCCCTCTTCGGGAGCTTGCCAATACGCTGGTGTCGATCAAAGGCGAGGGGGGACCGGAGTGTCTCGATGCCTATTTAAGAAACCTAAAAGTGCCACTGTTCCGTCGCGCCGCCCGAATTGTGCACTCTGACAGCAAACAAACCGTTCGTGGAGGAACAGCCTGATGCCCCTTTTTACTTTTGTTCTTGGATTGATGTTCATTCCCATCTGCCTGGGTATTAGCAGAATGTTCGGCTTGTACGCTTGCGTCAAGGAGTGCGAGTCCCATGTATTTACCCTGTTTGGGAAAGTGATTGGAACGATCGATAAACCGGGATTGAATTTTCCCCTGTCGATCTTTGGTCCACGCGCTTTGTTGATCCCATTCTTTGGAAAAAGCTATACGGTCAGCACCGCAATGCGGCAGCATTACTTGCGCAGCCAAATGGTGAACTCCGAAGAGGGTACACCGATGGGAGTCGGCATCTGGTACGAAATGCAAGTGCAGGATCCTGTCGCCTTCCTGTTCACCAACGCAAACCCTGATGGTTCGCTGCAGGCAAATGTGACCAGTTCCACCATTTCAACACTCAGTAACCTCGAAATGGAAAAGATGTTGGAGGATCGGCACAGCCTGAGTCGAACGGTACGACACACCGTTTCACCACTGTCTGAACAGTGGGGCTACCGGCTGGGATCAGTCTACATTCGTAAAGTCGAGTTTACCGATCGGTTGATGGTCGAAAACATCACCGAGAAGGTTGTCAAGCGACTGGTGCAAGTGACCAGTGCGATGAAGCAAGATGGTGAAAACCGAGTCGGTCTGATTCGCAGCGAAACCGCCTTTAAAGTTTCGCAAAAGATGGCAGAGGCCGCCGCAGCACGACCCGACGTTGTGGGTAAAGAGTTGAATGCCATTGCCAAAAATGATCCGCAAGTCCTCAACACGGTCTTGGAAGTCATGGAGGTAGACAACCTGCTCGCGTCCGATGCGCGAGTCGATGTGCTGCCCGATGGAGCAACGATGCTCGTGCAACTTTCTGACAAATAAGTTGAACAGCATGTTCCACCGGGATAACCACCCTCTCAGTCGCGGGAGGGTGACGCGGGAGGGTGACGCGGGTGGTTGGTGCGGGTGGTTGGTGCGTGGGGGCGAATCAACTCTTCATCAGGCCGACACACATTGGTACTCCGGATGGAACCAAAAGCCGCATCTGCGATCAAACGCGGCGACTGATTAAGAGCCTATCCGAAAACTAGTAGCGGAAGCCGTGGAGGCTTTCGGCCCTCACCGGAAACCGCCGAAATTCTTGACGAATTCCGCTACGACATCGCCCGCTCATCCACGATCGAATGGGTTATCGGATAGGTTCTAAAAGCCGATGACGTATTCGAGTCCAACGCCCATACCACTGCGCTGGCCCTCGGGGTAAAAATCGTTGTACCGATATTCAGCGACGGCATAGAGCGATGGAACCAAGCGGATTCCCAATTGGTGCTCGTGCATCCAGGTTGAATGCCCAGACAGATCGCCGATATTCTGGTCACAGAATCCGCTGATATAAATGAGATCGCCGAAGAAATCGCGTCGGTACATGTGTTCGATTTGCCAACCCGTGCCGTTGGTTTCAATGCAGAAGAACGTCAAGGCGTATCTAATTTTCCAGTGCTGCGACAACCAACTGCCCAGCCTGCCTGGAGTCTCATCAAGTCGCCAGCGGATGCCACCGCGCAACACCCCGCGCGGTAAATCTTCCGGCCCGGTGCCATCTGCGTATTGCAGTGCCCAATCGAAGGGAGCGAGCAATCGATTTGAACGCCATATGGAGTGCCAAAGATTCACCTCGGAATAAAACCCGGTCCAGTCATGACTCCCTCGACCGGGCGAGGATTCGTAATTCATGAATTGATAGTATTGAAAGCCACCCGGTAAATTGGCGAGCAGGTTGACCGTCGTGACAGCCATCTCGCGAGTATCCCAGTAGCTATTGAAATCAATGAAGCCGGAGTTCTGGTGCCAGTGATGGGCTTTCTTCCACGTCGCCATTGGCGATTCAGGGAACAGGGCGGCGATACCGTGGCGTTCGTTTTCTGAGGGATCACTCGAGGCTTGTAGCACGCCTTGATGGATGCTGAATCCCTGCGGCCGAATGATGCGAGGCGCACGAAGCGAGAAGAGTCCACCTTTCCGTGGCGGGGAGCCAACTCTGCCTCTTATTGGAGCGACTGGCATGCCATGTTGGGGTGAAGCGACGCCAGGGGCGATCAATTCGAACGTGTCCGTGCCAAACGAATCATCGGCGTCCAGACCGCTGCCAAGCAATTCACCGCCAGTGAGCTCCCCAGCAACCATGCCACTTCCGGGCAGGTCACCAGCAACCAGATCTCTTCCGAGCAGATCTCTTCCGAGGAGCATCGATCCGAGAAGGCAGACTCCCAACGCAGCGAGTCGGAGCCGAGATGTCATCGAATTCCCTTTCACTCTGCGAGACAACGTGTCCCGGTTGACCTTCCTTGGTCATGCGCTTCATCAAGAGTGATCGGAATCTTCGGCAGAAAAGTATCAAGTGTCTGATGAAGGCCCTACAACCGTCATATTTTAGGGAAGGTTATTTTGGTTGAGGGAGTTGAGGGATTCGGTTCGCAGCCAAAGGCTGCGAACCAGTTTCACAACCTGTCAGCTACTGATTGCGGCTACCCCTAAGAACCTATCGGAAAACCCATTCGATCATGGAGAAGCGCGAAGTGTCGTAGCGGAATTCGTCAAGAATTTCGGCGGTATTTGGTGAGGGCCGAAAGCCTCCACGGCTTCCGCTACTAGTTTTCGGCTAGGCTCCGAGCTAGTGAGCCAAGCCTGATCGCTGAATCCGCTTTCGGGGTGTCCACGAGGATGCGTCCAGTTCTGAGGCTGCGTCCAGTTCTGAGGCTGCGTCCAGTTCTCGGAAACCAGCCTCGCAAGTGATTTCTGCGGCGAAGAAGTGAGATCTCGCGTATTGGCCAGCCGAAGTCTCGATCCCATTTTCGGTGGAATTTAAACGCTAACAGCTTCATTCGCCCCGTTAGACGAACTTACTGAGCATCTCGGCGACCAGTGCGGGATCGTCTTTTTCTTGTAGATGCTTGATTTGATCTGGTTTCAAACCGACCTTTTCCAAATGGCTGACCAATCGTTTCCAGACGGTTGCCCGCTTTTTTCCTTCGCTCAGATAGAGTTCGGTCACGCACTCTTGGGCTTTTTGCAGCCCAATTGCATCGCGATTTTGGTAGTAATTTTTGATGATCTTTTCTTGGAAACGGCTGCGTTCGGCTGGCATTGGCGATCACTGATTCAGCGGAAAGAAACGGCGGATGACCGGAAAGGTGCGAATTCATCGACACCCCGATTATCGGCTGTGCGACCCATATTCTATAGTAGTGCGAAAGCGTTTCGCTTTGCCAGTCCAGGGCGAACGCAAATTGATGGACCTAGCAGGAGTGATGTCCAATGACCGTTTGCCGTGGCGTTCGCGGTGCGACCACCGTCGAAGCCGACGATCGCGATCAAATCCTATTGGCGACCCGACAAATGTTGGCGCTGATGATCCGACGCAACAACATTGAATCGACGGACGTGGGAAGCGTCTTATTCACCGTCACCAAAGATCTGAGCGCTGAGTTTCCTGCGTTGGCAGCACGCCAATTGGGCTGGATCGAAGTGCCGTTACTGTGCGGCTATGAATTGTCGGTTCCCGATGGCTTGCCGCTCTGCATCCGAGTCCTGATTCACTGGAATACCACGACGCCGCAATCGGATATCCAGCACGTTTACCTGCGCGAGGCAAGAAGATTGCGGCCCGATTTGTGTTCATTGCCACCAGTCGACTACGACGAACTGGAAGAGTGGATTAACGCGCACCTGTGCGAGGATTGATTTGTCATCACGAGTCAATGTCCGTTGGATTGATCATGCAGAGATGAGCGCTGCACACGCGGCTCACATCGCGGCAATTGGGGCAGCGTTTGCTGATCCAAAAACCGAGCAACTGCTGGTGGAACCTGTCACGGAAATCAACAATCGCATGGTTGCGTCTTCGCTCGATGTCGCGGCATTTTGGCAGCGTTACCTTCGTGAAGTCATGATAGACACCGAACAATCGGTGGCTTGTGCTGAAGCTTTGCTGACCGCTGGTTGCAGTGAATTGCAACTCGAGCAAATTTCACGAGCGGTCAGAGGTCGCTTGGTGGATGCTCGTAGCTTGTTTCTAAAGAAATTTCCAAAGCTTGTTGATCAACTGCAGTTGCGATCTCGACCAATCCGCGATCAATGGGACACATTCGGCACCGGATTGCTTCGTGAAGTGGGGCGGCAAATTTGGGGTGAGCAGCCACCAAAGCGTTGGTCGCCGACACGCATTGATGCTTTGGTGGTCCAGCCGATCCGCGGAGGAGATGGTGGTTACGACACCGAGCGGAAGCGGATTTGGGTCGAAGCGATGCTGACCGATGCTGATCCCCGCATTCCAGAAATAATTCGAGTCGCTTGGCTGATCACGCGACTCACCATCGACGCTTACATCCGTGACGAGGCGGATGGTGCGTTGGCTGGCTCTTGGTCGCTGGTTTCCTTGCCGCTTGTGCTCGAGGCCGGTCGTGAGTTGGAGATTCTTCGGGAACCCGAGTTGCCGATTTGTCAGGCTGCAAACCTGTGGCGTTTTTGCGATGAGTCGACCGCGCGAACATTGCAACAATGGTGGCAACAGTACCGCGACGACTCGATGCCACTGCCAGCGGCACTCAAAATCTTGCAAGCCAATACATGAGATCGGCTGCCGTTTTGGCTTGCTTCAATACGGCAGGTCAATGGCATCGCAGAGAAAACGCATCAGTGGCGTGGCTCGCTTGATTCGATCTATCAGGAGCTCAACCACGTTGTCACCGGTGATCTCCGATCGCGTGAGGGGGGCGACGGCCATGCAATCGATGCGCCGCAGATCTTCAATCAGCGGATGGGTTTTCGGATAGTCTCGGGGTGCCGTTTTTAAACTTTCGCCTGTGAAGTGAAAGTATTGGCGGAATGTTTTTTGGTCACGCACCTTGACCCAGCGCTTTGGCTCTTGATCAATCGCAGCGCGAATTGCGAACAAAACGTTACGTTCGGGACGCCAGCTGCCACACCCGACTAAACATTCGTCCGCAGCAAGGTGAATGTAAACTCCGGGCGCATGGATATTGCGATTCGCTTGATGCCGAAGTGAAATACCGACATTGGTTTTGTAGGGAGTTTTGTCTTTTGAGAAACGAGTGTCCTTGTAGATTCGGAGCACCGATCCTCCATGCCCTTTCGCAATCCCTTCCAACATTGGCGCCGCCTTCGCCAATGGCCGCTGCAACGCTCGCACAAGCTCAACCGACGCATCTCGAACATCGCGTTGATACCGTTCCTTGTTTTCGGCAAACCAGTCGCGGCTATTGTTACGTTTTAATTCCTCAAGAAACTCGAACAAAGCAGGTTGAATGGGGGATTTTGTCATGGTGATTTAAAAAAGGGAGAGGGGCTTCAAGTCGCTGTCAGTCCTCTGCTGAACAATTGAATCGAAACGCGACCATTCCGCCGCCGGTATGTTAGCAGTCAGGCGATCGTTTGGTTGGCCGACGCCAGTTGGAACGATCAGGCCGTGGTATCCCAGCATCTCATTGAGGGGCAGCATCTCAATGAGGAACAGCATCTCAATGAGGGATCAAACGAGATCAGTGGGGAGTGGGTCGGGTTGGAACAGAAGCCTGATTCGAGTGCTGATTCCCCGTTTTGCTGGCTTCCCGTTTTGCTGGCTTCCCGTTTTGCTGGCTTCCCATTCGCTGAGTGCCCGTCATGTGAAATCGTGAACTCGTTGGCTGGTCAACTCGTTGGCTGGCCGACAACTCCCAAGTTAGCAACTTCCGATGGTGAAGCTGGTAAAGGTAGGTCCATCGACCTGATTTCGCTGGCACTGGTGCTGACGACTGCGTTGTTCGAGTCGATTAACGTCACCACCTCTCAATCGCTTTCGCGCTGGACCGGCTCCCATGAGCAATCTCGCTCCGGTTTCCAGGGCACCAGAACAAGCCTTCGAGCGAGTGCCCAATTAAGATGCGTAGGTTAAGGTGCGCAGTCCGTTCGTCAGGTAATCTCTTTGTCAGTTTATCTGTAGACCGGCTCGCCCTGTCATTGTCGAGCTTTTTCGTCGACAATGAAGCCGTGTTTCTGCTCGACCATGAAATCGAGTGCTAATGCCTGCTGACGGACGATAGCTTATAAACAGAGACGCGTCTTGGAGCGATCAAGAATCGGAGCTGTTCGGTTTGCGTGTTGTTTCGAACCGCTCCGCGAGATCGATGTCCCAGCATCGTGCCGGGACGGATCCAATTTGAAAGACGCGAAAACAGACTCCAATTCAATCTCAAACTTGGGATCAAATCATAAAAGTGTTTCCTCACGGCCTCATTCGAATCACCGCCGCAGCGCCGCCCATCGCGATTGCGAACCCTGCCAAGAACGCTCGGGAATCGATCCGATTGATCGAAGAGACCGATGCAGATTTGATTTTGCTGCCGGAACTCGGTTTGAGTGGATACACGTGTGGTGATTTATTCGCAAGTGATGCCTTGCTGAATGCTTCCCTCGATGCCTTGGGGCAAGTGGTCGATCATAGTCAGCAACATGACGCGATGGTCGTAGTCGGTTTGCCGCTCGGTGTCGACGTCTCGTTGATGAATGTTGCGGCCGTCGTCGCACGAGGTCGCCTCTGGGGAATCGTTCCGAAAACGTTCCTGCCGACCTATCGAGAATTCTATGAAGGTCGACATTTTCGTGCCGCGTCAGAAAATGATCCAGATTCGATTCAAATTTGCGGCAATGCTGTTCCATTTGGGAACGACTTGCTGTTCCAGTTTGGCGAAGCGTTGATCGGCATTGAAATCTGCGAAGACCTTTGGATGCCAATTCAGCCAAGCAGCCACGCAGCCCTCGCGGGCGCGAACGTCTTGTTGAATTTATCGGCCAGTAACGAAACCATTGGCAAGGCAGAATGGCGCAAGGATTTGGTGAAGAGCCAGTCGGGTCGCTGCATCGCTGCCTATGCTTACGCATCCGCTGGTCCCGGCGAAAGCACTTCGGATTTGGTGTTCGGGGGCCACTGCCTGATCGCGGAGAATGGTGGAATCTTGGGGCAGTCACGCCGCATCGGCGACGGCAACGACCCCAACCAGATTAGCGAAACATCAGTGACTTGCGATGTCGACTTGGAGCGGCTTGCACACGATCGGCGAGTGATTGGTTCTTTCGATGACGGGCGTTCCACAAGCAGCCATCAGTTTCGCACCATCGAATTGGATGCTGATACGAAACCGCGACCACTTCGCACGACCTTGTTTCGGTCACTTGATGCACATCCGTTTGTGCCAGATGAATCCGAGGAACGGGATGCCCGATGTGCGGAGATATTCGCGATCCAAACTGCAGGGTTGGTTAAACGCCTCTCTCGACTGGGAGAAACGACCAAGCTATCGATCGGAGTCTCGGGGGGCCTCGACAGCACCTTGGCGTTGTTGGTCGCAGTACGCGCATTGGATGCAGTGGGGCGGTCGCACGCCTGCATTCATGGTGTAACGATGCCTGGATTCGGAACGACGAAACACACGCGAACCAGTGCTGATCGTTTGATCGAAGCGACCGGTGTGACGGGCGAATGCATCGATATTCGACCGCTGTGCCTCGATTCCTTTCGTGCGTTGGGGCACCAGCCCTTAGGAATCGACATCAATGAACAGACGACGGTAACGCAACTACAAGAACAACTACAGGGAATCGACCAAGGCGTGAGCGATTTAACGTTCGAAAACGTTCAGGCTCGAATTCGCACCATGCTGTTGATGAGCCGTGGGTTCGTGATCGGCACCGGTGACATGAGCGAGCAGGCGCTTGGATGGTCAACCTATAACGCTGACCATATGTCGATGTACAACGTGAACACATCGATTCCGAAAACGTTGGTGCGGTTCCTCGTTCGTTATGCGGCCGACCATTATTTCGGCGGTGAACTCTCGACGCTGCTCCATCGAATCGCCGACACGCCCATCTCGCCAGAGTTAATGCCACCAGCTAGCGATGGCTCCATCGCGCAAAGCACCGAGGCCGCCATCGGGGCCTACGAGTTACACGACTTTTTCTTGTATCACTTTGTCCGCAATGGTTTTAGTCGAGACAAGATTTTACACCTCGCGAGTTTTGCGAAGTTCAAACAGAGCTACGACGCCAGCACGATTGCAAGCACACTTGATACATTTCTGAAACGCTTCTTTGCGAATCAATTCAAACGTAATTGTGTTCCGGACGGACCGAAAGTGGGATCGGTCAGCCTATCGCCGCGTGGTGACTGGCGAATGCCAAGCGATGCCGATTCGGACGCGTTCCGCGAATCGTAAATCGACTTCGGGCGATCATTGCGTTAAGTGTCACCGCCATGTTCGGAATCGCGTTCCGCGGGCGTCACCAGCACCTGTCCAATGACCGGCGTGCTCTTTGCTGGCGAAATTTGATCGCCGTGGCGAGAAAGGCCTAGTGGAGGCTGTTCAGCTGACGGCTTGATCTGATTGAAGGTTCAGTTGTCGATCAAATCAAGCTGCTTTAAGTAGCGTTCGCTTTTGCTCTAGTTCGTCGATTGCTCGGGCAACGTGATCGACTGTGATTTTTCGCATCGCAGAGTTATCTGCGCGGCGGCGGTGGCGTCTTGAGCCTGCCTCGTAAGCTTGCTGTAACGCAATTTGACCGTAGGGACCGGAATCTCCCGGACGCGTCGCACCATACAAACCAATCGTGCTTGTTCCAACCGCTACGGCCAAATGAAGTGGACCGGTATCACCACTGATGAACAAGTCAGACGCTTCGATCATCGCCGCCAATTGGTGCAGTGACGTTGGAGGTGCTATCGACGCTGCTCCGCCGGACAATTCAACGATCTCTTCCGCCATCGCTTGCTCGCTGGGCGACCCCCAGACGATGACGCTCTTGTATTGGTAAGTGTCTCGCAGATAGCGAGCCGTTAATGCAAACCGACTGGTATCCCAAAGTTTGCTATTCCACGTTGCACCCGGATTGAGGATTGCTAACGAGTTGGCCTCCACTTCATTTCGCCACTGCGATGCCCAGTGCCGCGCTGATTCTTCAATCGGTAACTTCCAGCGGACCTTCGGAGAATGAATCTCGAGCGGAATCAGCAGTTCTAGCGTGCGATCGGTCAGATGCTGAAATACCGGGGTGATCAATTCGTTGTTTAAAACTCGACTGAGTTCGCCGCCGTGGCGACCGGCAAACCCGATGCGCTGCTTGGCACCGGACAGCCAGCCGGCCAAGGAGCTTTTGGTCAGACCTTGGCAATCGATCGAGATATCGAATTGATGGGAACGCAGCTTGTTGCGGGCAGCACGAATGCCGCGGGGCGAAGTGAACCAGCCGCGTTCCAACTCGATGACGCTGTTTAATGCGACATGGTCTCGCACCATCGGGGCCGCTTTTCGCTCGACCACCCAGCCAATGTAAGCTTGGGGAAAGTGTTCACGGATGGCACAGGCCAGCGGCAAAGTCAAAATCGCATCCCCGATCGCGCTCATGCGCGAAATCAGGATGCGGGGGGCAAACTGCTCGTTCATTTCTGCGATCCTTCGCATCGGAGTGAATTGGAAGTCTACTAGCAGCAGGCGGAAGAAATCCAGATCACTCCTGCCGGCCACAGCTCCCTTATCCTGCTCGCCGACATTCGACAGTCTCGCTTGCTGGGGGGCGTGGAGACGGGGACGGGAAACGGAGACACGGGCATGGAAAGACCCCGTGCCAGTTTTCGCGACTGCGGAGTTTTGGGCTCAGGGCCTCTGGGGGAAGGGCCTCTGGGGGAAGGGCCTCTGGGGGAAGGGCCTCTGGGGGAAAGCACCCTGGATGAAGGTGAACTGGTCTCCGGGGGGGGGTGCGAGCCGATTCAGCAAGATCAGCATCCGCCCATCTCGCTTTCTGTTGATCCCTGGCTTTTTAAGTTCCCCTCAGTTTCCCATAATAACGCGCTCCTCGGGATTGCCATCGTCAGGAGCCTGTTTGGTCCCAGCAGTTTTCCAGCTTTGGAAGACAATGCCTGTCCCCAACCAAGATTCCTATCCCCAACCAAGATTGGAAGACAATGCCTGTCCCCACGTTTGCCCATGTTTGTTCAAGACAATGCCTGTCCCTATGTTTCCCGTCCCTATGTTTCCGTAGGTGCATCCAAGTGTGCACGCCTGGCCTTCACTAGCTGCCTCGATTCCTTGCGGCAGTTTCCCTTTGCTATCAACACGAGATTCGATTTCTGACTCATGAGATACTCACTGGTCGCTATTGTGTTTGCTTATTCTGCGCTCACCTGCTCGCTGCCCAAAGTATCGGGTGACGAGGGAATGTACCTGTTCAACGATTTGCCCCTCGAATTGCTCAAGGAGCGTCATGAGTTTGAGCCATCGGAAAAATGGGCGGACGATTTGCGTCTCAGTTCGGTCCGTTTCAATAGCGGCGGTTCGGGCTCATTCATTTCCAGTGATGGCTTGGTCCTGACCAACCACCACGTTGCCAGCGACACGCTACAAAAATTGAGCAGCCCCGAGCGAAACTTGATTGAGGCAGGTTACTTGGCCAAGACTTTAGATCAGGAAATCAAGGCCCCCGATTTAGAACTGAACCAACTGGTGGCGATTGAAGATGTGACCGCACGGGTGAATGCCGCTGTCGCGGATAGCACCAATCCAGAAGAAGCCGCCAAGCAGCGTCGCGCGGTTATCTCAACGATTGAGCAGGAGTCTCTCGAGAAAACGGGTCTGCGAAGTGATGTGGTCACTTTGTTTGGCGGCGCGCTTTATCACCTGTACCGCTACAAAAAATACACCGATGTTCGATTGGTCTGGGCTCCGGAAACCGCGGCCGCATTTTTCGGCGGTGATGCCGACAACTTTGAGTACCCGCGTTACAACCTGGACGCGACGATCATGCGGGTTTACGAGGATGGGAAGCCGGCTGAATTGGAACATTTCCTGCGTTGGAATCGTGATCCGCTGACTGAAGGTGAGCTCGTTTTCGTCAGTGGCAATCCCGGTCGGACACAGCGTATCTTCACTGTCGATGCGCTCAAGTATTTGCGAGACGATCGTTTGCCTTATTTGCTGGATTACCTGAGGCGAAAGGAAGTGCTGATGCAGCAGTACAGCCTGAACGGAAAGGAAGCAACACGCCGCGCACGGGATGAGTTGTTCGGCATCCAAAACGCTCGCAAAGCCTACACGGGGATGCTGGCGGGACTTCAGAATCCACAAACGTTCGTCGATAAGCAGGCCGCCGAGACAGCACTGTTAGAGCAGGTCAAAGCAGATCCAAAGCTGCGTGATTTGGCAACCGCGTGGGATGAGATTGCCACCATTCAATCAGAAAATCGTGACCGCCTCGGAAAGTCGGTTAGCTTCCGTAGTTCCCTGTTCGACCTCGCGCTGCAGATCGTTTTGTTGACAGCGGAGGATCAAAAACCAAATGAACAGCGATTACGAGGCTACACCGATTCTTCACGAGAATCGTTGCTGCAAGAACTCCTCAGTCCTGCACCGATCTACCAAGACCTCGAACAGGTAAAATTGGCGGATGAAATTGCCCGTCTGATCGAGCATCGCGGGGCGGAAGACCCGCTGGTAGAAAAAGTTCTGAACGGCAAGAGTCCCCGCGATCAGGCCGCTGAGCTGGTTCTCAATAGCAAGTTGATTGATGTTGATGAGCGACAAAAACTCATTGACGGTGGACTGGAAGCGGTTGAGCAAAGCAGTGACCCGATGATCCAACTGGCTCGGACCGTCGAGGCAGAGTATCGTCAAATTCGAGCCGAGAGCGAGCAACTGCAGGAACGAGAGCGACAGGCGTACGCAAAGATTGCGCAAGCGGTGACAGCGATCCAAGGGACCGGCGGGTATCCCGACGCGACCTTCACGCTGCGGTTAGCGTTCGGAACCGTCAAAGGTTACACCGAAGACGGTAAGCAAATTCCGCCGACCACCAACATTGGTGGTGCTTATCAACACGCAGAGGAACACAAGGGACAGCAGGACTTTGACTTGCCAACATCCTGGATGGATGGCAAGAATCGCGTTGACCTCGATACCCAACTCAATTTTGTTTGCACCGCTGACATCATTGGCGGCAACAGCGGTTCGCCCGTTGTGAACCGGGATGGCGAATTGGTTGGATTAATCTTCGATGGGAATATTCAAAGTCTGACCGCTGATTACCTCTATAGCGAGCAGCAGTCGCGTGCCGTCAGTGTTTCTGGCGTCGGCATCCTTGAAACGCTGAAATCGATTTATGGCGCGAGAGATTTGGCGCGACAAATTGGTCGGTAATTTAATTCGTGACGAGGTTTCATCATGGCGATCCCCAAAGTCAACGATTTGACATCAAAAAAATGTCTTCCGTGCGAAGGCGGAGTTCCAGTGATTCCGCCCGAGCACGCAGCCGATTATCTGAAGGCAACACCGCTTTGGAATCTCGATGACGAAGGCAAAGCAATTTATCGAAAAATCCATTGCAAGCACTTCGTCGATGCAATGGAGCTACTCAACCGGGTGGCGGAAATTGCCGAATCTGAGCAACATCACCCCGACCTGCATCTGACCGGATACCGAAACGTTCGCATCGAGCTGACCACCCATGCCATCGGAGGCTTGAGTGAAAACGACTTCATTCTGGCCGCCAAGGTCGACCAGGTTGTGCCCTAGCCAGATCCGCTGCGTACTAATGAACGGCGATTGTCAGCCTTTTGGGTGTGTGTGAGTCGGCGAGGCATATTCGTGCGGGCCGCTTAGCAGCGTGGCTTTCACCCTTTTTCGTCGGTAGAAAGCAGCAATCGGGGGAGATTCTCTGAGACACTTCCCATCCAAAAATTCTTTTCCAGACTCGATGTTTCATTCTTCGGACGGCAAAGTCATCGCAGTTATCGGCTGGCTTGACTTGCCGCTCGTCTCGATGTGCGGCCATAATGTGTGAAAGGAAATGGAGTCGCTGGAGTGAGTTGCGAAAGCATGGACGCGAAATGGAATCCCTCAACACCGATCGGGTTTGGCCCTGATCCTTTGAATCCTCACCCACCGCGACCATTGGATGCCGTCGGGGCGACGAGCACCGAACAATTGCGACAACGCGTTCTGCAGGCTTGTCCTCGCCTGCCTGGTGTTTATGGGATGTTGGACCGCTCTGGTCAGTTGATTTACGTGGGAAAAAGTAAGTCACTTCGATCACGGGTATTGAGCTACTTTGCCGAATCCAATTCGACAGAAAAGGGCGGGCGGATCATTGAAAACGCTCGCGCGATCCAATGGGAAACCCAACCCCATGAATTCGCCGCATTAGTTCGCGAGCAAAACCTAATTCGCACCTTTGTTCCACGATGGAATGTGCAGGGTGTCCCCCAACGTCAACGACCGATGTACCTTTGCCTGGGGCGCACGCCGGCGAATTTTTTCCTCTCAGCGACGCCTCCGCCAGATTGCATTGGCGTGGAAGGACCTTTTCACGGCGCTGGACGCATGAGTCAGGCAGTCGACGCGCTCAATAAAGTTTTTCAACTTCGTGACTGCAACCAAAAGCAAGTCTTTCAATTCGCGGAGCAGCTTTCCTTGTTCGATATGGAACATCGTCCAGGATGTTTGCGGATGGAAGTTGGCACTTGCCTGGGGCCTTGTGCGGCAGGGTGCACGCGTGAGCAGTACGATCAAAAGGTGAGGGCAGCCGAAAGTTTTTTGGATGGATTCAACCATGAACCACTCGTGCTCACTCGCGAGCGAATGCAGTCGGCGATCGAGAATCGCCAGTATGAATTAGCTGGCCGCGCTCACCATACTTTGAAGTCTCTGGAATACGTTGACCGCAAATTGCGCATGTTGGCCAGTGCTCGCCGAAAGTACACCTTCATCTATGCTGTGCCAGGTTTTGATGGCTGCGGTAATTGGTATCTGATTCACAGTGGTGAGATTGCCGACGTTGTTGCTGCCCCTAGGAATTCGAAAGAATTTCAACAACTACGTGAGAAGTTGGATCACTGGTCAGCAGTGACGTCCAGCCAGTTGAGTCGTGGGCATGGGATTTATCCTCACACGCTCGGGCTGGTTGCTTCCTGGTTTCGAAAAAATCGTGATCAGCTCGACTGTACGTTTTCAACCTCCCAGGCAAGCGATGCAGTGGCAGCTTGATGGCACTGCTTGCGTTGTGGCGGTTGCCCCGATAAACCTTCTGTATCGGGATTATCAACCTTCTGCGTCGCAGGGTGAGTCCCTCAAGAGCGATCGCTTCAGAGGCCTGCTGCGTGGCAAGAAAAACAGCAAAAAGTGAGCGTTGGAGCAGGTTGAATTCATTGCACGCCGGTTTGTCGCTTTTTACTGATTCAAGTTCCCGCAGCACGCACTTTGGGTGAAACCTTGCACGCCCCGTTCTCAAGAGGGGTTACCGGGACGCTACACTGCATCAACTTTTTCCAGACAAGGAACCTCTCATGCGCACCACTCTCGCTCTGTTTTTACTGGCACTCACGATTTCCCCTGCCGTTGGAGAATCACCCGACTGGAACCAGTGGCGGGGCCCGAATCGGGACGCGACGTTACCAGGAGCCGAATGGCCAGATCGCTTGGAAGGTCGCCTCGAGCTCGTTTGGGAGAAGGAGCACTCGCCAAGCTACAGCGGGCCGATTGTTTCTGAAGGGATGGTCTTCACGACCGAAACGATCAATAAGAAGACAGAGCGAGTCACGGCGTATGACTTGGCGTCTGGTGAGCAAAAGTGGCAAGTTGAGTGGGCTGGTTCGCTGGCCGTTCCGTTTTTTGCCGCCTCGAATGGGGACTGGATTCGGTCGACTCCCGTCTGTGCCGAAGGTCACTTGTTGATCCTTGGCATGCGTGACGTTCTGGTCAGCTTGGATCCGAAAACCGGAAAAGAGAATTGGCGGGTTGATTTTCCTGCGGACATGGGTTCGGCAATGCCATCCTTCGGAGCGGTTTGCTCGCCGTTGGTTGACGAAGGTGCGGTTTACGTCCAGACCGGCGGAGCCCTCGTCAAACTGTCCCTGAAAGACGGGAGTGTGATCTGGAAGTCGCTAGAGAACGGGGCTGGCATGATGAGCAGCGGAGCCTTCTCAAGCCCCGTCGTCGCCGAACTTTCCGGCGTCAAGCAATTGGTTGTCCAAACGCGTACCGAGCTTTGCGGTGTGAGCCTCGAAACCGGCGGCGTTTTGTGGAAAGAGCCTATCCAGGCTTTCCGCGGCATGAACATCCTGACTCCCTTGGTAAAGGGAGACCAGATTTTTACCTCCGCACACAGCGGCAAGGCACAACTGTTCAACGTCTCCAAAACAGGTGACGATTGGAGCATCGAAGAATTGTGGGTTCAGAAAAATCAAGCCTACATGTCTTCGCCTGTGTTGGTTGGTGATGACATCTACCTCCACCTGAAGAATCAGCGGGTGACGTCGATCAGCAGTAACGACGGGTCAGCGAACTGGACCAGCTCTCCCTTCGGGAAGTATTGGAGCATGGTTAGCAACGGTACCGAACTGTTAGCACTCGATAACGGCGGCGAGCTGATGCTTATCCAAGCATCGAATGATGAGTTAACGATCACCGATCGCATGAAGGTTGCCAAGGATTCATGGGCTCACCTTGCGGTTCAAGGTCCCTACGTCATCGTGCGTGATCTAAGAGCGCTGAAGGTCTATCGCTGGCAGTAGCCCGTGAAATCTGGCAGTAGCCCGTGAAACCTGGCAGTAGCCGGAGAAAGCTGGCAGTAGCTCGAGAAACCTGGCCGGCACTGATCTAAAGTGGTTTCGCCGCCGGCCAAGCAGTCGCCCATGAAGGCTCTTCCATCTACGCGTGAGGTTCAGGCGTGGATGGAGTATGGGGTCAAGTTTGAAGCGACGGATTTTCGCATTCCTTCAGCCGAATCTATAAATCTCCGGCGGACGGTTCAAGCGACGGTCTGTCCCACTTCGATCGGCGTGATGCTCTGGGAATTTAGCGTGTGCCGCATCGGCGCATCTGCCTCGCGCAAGAAGTGAATCCGAAATGGCCTACGAATCGCCGGTGCCAAGCCTGTTGTAAAGCTGAGCGTTGCCCGTTGTTCGGCATTCAGCCTCGGGATCAAATCACCGAGCATTTTTAAAGGGTCGATGTGGCCGATCACGGCGACTCTCCGATCCTTGGCGAGCTCTGAAGTAAGTTGTTCGTACACGCCTGCATCTTCATCGTCGGTCGATCGCAGCAGCAGTGGATCGGGAGCTTGAAACAACGGTTCCCCGGGCAATTCAATGATCGGTAACTCGGTTTCGTTCATATCCAATGGCAGGCGGAGGCCACCAATCGCCATCGCGGTTTTCGCCACAAGAATAGGGCTGTAGGAATACCGACTGAGCTGCAAATCACGCAGTAACAAAATCAGAGTCACAATTTGTGAAACGCCTCGACTGCTGTACTCAGGGCCTCCAACGACGGTTCGGGTGACCGCGAAACGCTCGCCAGATAGGGGGAATGCATTGATGGTCCAATGATCGGGTCGATCGTCAATCATCCTGGTCGGCGACCATCGGCAAAGCTCGTTGCCTGCCTCTCGATCGATTCCCGCTGATCTTGCAATCAGCTGATATCCTTTCATCGCTCCTCGGTCAGCGGATGAAAAGATCGCTTGTTCCACATTGATCGGTTTCATTTGGCGTACTGTTAGATTCGAGATACGATCCAGCGTAACGGTTCCAAGATGCCCTGCGGTTGCACATGAAAAGGGACTCTTTGTTGGCATCCGGTTTCATCGCTCAAGATTCCTGAACTCCCGGCGACACTTGCAGCAAAGAAAGCGTGGTCCCGAAACGTTCGCCGGCAAAACTCAAACAACCGCGGTGTATTGTTGGCGGCGAACCCTGACGGGTCATCTCTTGCTTCTGAACATCCGTCACACTTGGTAAAAACGATCGCCAAGGCGGGGCCATTGCTCCGTTTGCGTTGTTGGGCGGCGTGTTCGTTGGAAATTTCGTGCTGCTGCGCGATGTAGGAAGCCAGCTTCATGCCAAACAAGTCTTCAGCAGACCCTTCATCTCGGACTCGCATCGAATCGCACAGTAGCAATAACCCCGTCGACTTGCTGACAATGCTCTGGATGGCTGGGTACATCCCAGCCTGATTGACCTCCATCGCAATCGCTTCACCGGCGAAGTCTGGCGAAATTAGATCGACATCACGGTTTCCCTTTTTCTGCACCATCGAAATTTGACAATGCAACCATTTCCACAAATCGGCTTCATTGGGGGTCTTTTCTGGGAACGACCGATTTTCGAGGGCAGTCACTACCTGTTCCTGTAAATCAACCGAGAATGCGCTGGTCGCCATGCCGCGAAATTCTTCTGGCCCTTTGCTGAGAATGTCCAACAGGAGTCCCAGGAACACTGTTTTTCCCGCGTTGCTCGCTCCCAGGACAGAAATGAAATTCTGGGCGCCGCTGCGAGTCGCAACAGCATGCGACAGGGAGACTGGTGCTTCGCAGTTGGGGCAATGTTCGATGCGTTCATTCAAGCGTCCGCCGCAGCAAGCGCAATCGACAGCGAGCGGGGGAAGCCCTTGCATCATGGGCGCGGTGGGTTGGATCATGGCTTGTCCGAAATCTTTCGAGAAGAAAAAGTGAGAGAGTAGATGATGCTTCTAGATTCGTTTATCGCGGTTCTTCCATTGCTGGATCAATAATCGTCGGTCGCTTGTGAATCATCCGGTGATTGGTAAGCGGCTTCGATGTTCGCTGGCATTGCATCGGTTGAGATGCAACAGCGGAAACCGATGTTAGCGGCTCGATGCAGCAACGGTTGTCCGGAACGAAACTGGCAATTGGCTTGAGATGGAAAATAGGTGTCAAACGCTGCCCCGCGAATCTCGCCCATCGTTTGCTCCAGCAGAACTGAAATTCCTTCTTCAGCTGTTGGCAGGAATTGCGTATCGACCCATTCCCAGACATTCCCAATCAATTGCTTCACGCCATTTGGAGTCCCGCCGCAAGCGTATTGGTCGCAGGGTACGGTATCCCCGACGGCGGAGGCCCATACATTTGTTTTGCTCGGGTCAAAAGCATTTCCCCAGGGATATCGAATCTCCGCGCCGTTTCCCCCATGGCCCTTTGGCCATGTTGCGCTCCGTTGCCATTGCTCGGTCGATGGCAAACGTTTACCTGCCCAGGTCGCGTATGCGTTCGCTTCGTACCAACAAATGCCGACCACAGGATGATCCTCTTTTCCCTCTGGCGGCTGACCATCGCGCCACAGCTTGGGCCCCGCATTGCCCGTTCGGTCGACGAACTGCAACAAGTTTGGCAGCACGTGCTCTGGCCAATATTGTGGATCGGTGTAGCCACCGGCTTGCACAAACCGCGAGAATCCGGCATTCGTGATGCAATGCCGGTCCAAATAGAATGATTCGACGCTAACTAATTCTTCGTAATCAGCCAGCAATTCAAAACCTTCTCGCGTTGTCACTGCGGTATCACTGATAAGCGTCACCTCCCCGCCAGGAACGAGCGCCATTTCAAACTCGAGGGCCTTCCAAGCAAAGTCTCGCGAAGCATCATCGAAATTCATCTCGTCTGTGTCGGTCAAGACGCAGCAATATCGCCGATCGCGGATCATCCGACGAGTATCAGGTGGAGCGTCGGACACATCAGGGAAATCAGACTTTGGTGCCAACACAGCGGCCGCAGGTTGGTTTCGCCACAAACCAACCGTTTCGGAGAGCAAACGAGCAAGTGACAAGGTTTTTCTCCAAGCAATAACAATCGAAGTTAAAATTTGTAGTCGGCGATTGCTGAATCGCCGGTATGTGAAATGCAAACAATCAGGGACTACGTCGCGGCTCGAGTCATTTCGATTTCACGGCGAAGTTGTTGAAATTGCCGAACAGAATCGTTCATTGAACGCATCGAACCGCTGTGACTTCGTTTCGCTGCTTCAATAGAATTGGTGGTGCGACGTGTTGGCTGACTTGGTGGTTCAGCGGACTGCGGCCCCAGGTCATGAACAATCACCTGGGTCGGTTCTGCTGTTTCCGGCCGACGGGATCGATGTTGTTTGTCCTTGGGCTTCGATAATTCCCGCTGCTCAGCTTCGAGCTTTAGCCAAGCTTCGGTGAGTTGATTTGCTTTGTGTTCAATGGCCTGAAGTTCGCATTGTCGCTTCGCTTCCCATTGTCGTTTTTCGGCTTGAAGACCTTGGAACCCCCTCCGTAACGTTTCTTTGCCGGCGATAGGATCCGAGGCCGCCAATTCGCATTGTGCCCGTCTCAGCCAATCGCTCATGAATGTTTCGACATCGCAGACCACACGGTGCAACACACCCACTACATCTTCTGGGTTGTAAGGGGTTGCACGAGGCTCAGCTTGTTGTTCGGGTTCTGAATTTATGTTCATTTTGCTGACTGAGCCATATTAATATTCGACACGTTTCCATAACTTCGCCAAACGAGAGGTGAGTGAAGCTTCTGCTTCTTCCTTTTTCTCTTGTTCATGAATTTCACGCAGGTGTTCCCGCAGCGCCCTTATTTTTCCAGAGTTTTCGATTTCGACTTCATTCGCTCCCTTCGGCAACGATTCGACATCAGCTACCTTGCTAGATAACTCAAACCTCAACCGCGACAAGCGCGCTTGCTCTTTTGCGATTTGAGCGCGTTCTTCGCGAACCAAATTTTCCTGCTGATGAGTACTCTCTTCCAACCTCTGCTCAAGTATGTGGTGCTGTTTCTGTGATTGATCGAGCTTGATCTGCAGTTCTCGATTTACTCGCTGCAAATCTTCGAGAGTTTCCTCGTACTGGCTTGGAGCGTTCCCACCAACGGCGGTTTGTCCGAGCTTGCGTCGAAGTCGATCTTGTTCTTGGTTGGCCTCTTCTAGCCGCGAATGCAGCGTCTCGATCTCGGCTGCAGATTCTTCCTCCCGCTGAGTGATCCGAGATTCGATGTCGCTGACCCATGCCTCGAGCTGATTCCGTTCTTCGTGTTCATTGCGGTTCGCATCCTCCGCGGCGTGCAGCATCTCTTCTAGAAGACGAACCCGCTCATCGCTGCGATTTGCTTCTTCGATCAGTTCCTTGATTCGCTGCTCCATCACTCCAGCATCACCAGCATCTGTCTGCGGAGTCACGAACTGTAAGTGGTCATCCTCGAACCCGCACGCATCTTGTTGAGCGAGTGCCGCCTGCAATTCTTCGATCTCCGCACGCAGTAGATCAACGGTCTCGCGATCGAATGTCTGCTCGTCTTCCCACTCCGTGAAATCAGATGCAAAATCAAGCGTTTGGGCATTGAGCAATCCCCCGCCATCGCCAACGGTGGGGCTCGCCGCTTTCTCTAAATCGATTGCCGCCTTGCCGTTTTCGGTTTCGGTCGATGCCGGATCAGCCTCACGGCCGGAGATTTCGATTTTCGGTTCGATTGACTCAGGTTCTGATTGGTAGTCGTGAAGCTCCTGCTCGTGTTGCTGCGGGGATGCGTCACTAGTGGATTCTCGAATTGCTCCCATTTGATCTTCCTCGATCCCAACGGATGCTGTCGCATCTGAAGCCTGTTCGATTCTTGGGCCGATGCTGATCCTGTGGGAGCCAATTTGAACCACGTCACCATGGTCGAGGTCGGCCGATGATTCGATTGACTTCCCATTCACCCGTGTGCCGCTGGACATCCAGTCTTGAACCATTAATTTGCCTTCATCAAACCCGATTCGGCAATGAATGTCGCCAATTCCCTCTCCTCGAATCTGTAGGCCGCAGTTTGAAGACTGCCCCACAAAAACACCCTGGTCGGAATGAAGTTCGAATGATCGGGTTGAGCCCATTTCATCTCGGGCTGTTAATTTGATCAAGAACGCATTATCTGAAGTGGCAATCATGAGTTTGCTCCAACGACCATGTTCTGAAGTGATTCAAGTGGTGCTGCATGCGAGACAATTGCATTGGTTTCGTTCGATGATGAATCATCAGTGGCCGTTGTTTCGAATAATCGATCCATTGCACGGTACAGCAACTCTGCGGTGCACGGTCGGGACACAACATCATGCGGCTGAAACCCAAGCTTTTGTCTCCAATCAATGGATTGATTCCCCGGGTCGTGATGAATCGCGATCCGCTTTACGTGTGCTGCTTTAGGATTCGGTGTAGCGAACAGGTTTTGAATGAGTTCGCAGGTCGCGTCGTCATCACCAGCAAAGATCAGGGTGTGTGGAATCGAACGCTTCAAGACAAGCTGCAGAGCAAGTTTGTCGCGGACGACTTTGCCGTTGTAACGCTGGTCTGATTCTTCTATCGACCGGCGAAGTGATTGGGCTGCGTGTGCATCAGGTTCAAAAATAATGAACTGACCCGCGACAGCCTGCTCTCGCTTTTCTACCAACTCAGCTAGCACAAATCCTTCCAGAACTTGCCGCACCTCTTCACTTTCCCAATTCAGTGCGGTCGCGACTTGATCCTGATCTTTTGGCTCAGATAGCACATTCAAGATTTTCATGTGACGAGCGCTGAGGCCGGCACGATCCAAGTTCTGCCCCCGGATCGCACGTCGGACGAAGACTTGGTTCAGCTGATCAGTGGATTGATCCTCAGCGTGAATGGCCCCTTCAACCAGAAGTGCTAACAGACTGATATCGAGGGGCAAGTTTTTATGCAACGCATTCTCAACGTGGCCTGCTTCAAATCGAAATTGCTTCAGTTTTGACGAGAACGCCAAGCGAACCAGCATTGCCGCTTGGAAGCGAATTAGTTTCGTCATCAATCGCGGATCGAGCACTTTCTGATCGAGCAGTTGAACGAAGCCATCGACCTCAGCGCAGCTGCGGCCACCAATGGTCATCTTCAACACGGGGGCCAGATTTGCGAGTGATTTTGGCAATCGCTCGATCATTTGCTCGACTTCGTTTTCCGCAACGCCAGCCCCGTAGACCGCCTGAATCCGTCCTCGATCGAGGTGGAAGCGAATTCGGGTTTGTTCCGCTTCGACTTCAAGCACGCCCGACTTGCGGCCGTTGTTCAAAAAGTCGAGCAGTTCCCGCAATCCAAAGCAAGCGAGGGAACCGTTCAAGGCAGCTTCATCTAATTGTTGAATCACCTCGGGGATGGCGGTGCCTTGTGATTGCGAGGCGACGATCATCGCTGCGGTTTCTAGTGCATTGGCAACCGTTGTTCTTAGTAATTCTTCTGTGTACGGCTTCGGCAGCATGTCGACCACGTTGTCGAGGTCGATGTATTCGGCATATGCTTTTTTGCGAAGCGTTGAACTGATGACCACCGGAATCCCGCTCAGGGAAGGTGACTCGACCAACTTGCAACAGACGTCGTAGCCCGTCGTGCCAGGTAGTTGATGGTCCAATAAAATCAAGTCAGGCTCGATTTCGCCGGCCAACTTGATCCCCTCTTCTGCGTTCGGTGCCAACACGACACGGTAACCAACGGGGCTGAGATGTGTGTCGACGAGTTTTCGAATCGTCGCGCTGTCGTCGATCACCAAAATTGTATGGTCGCTCATCCGGTCACTCCGCTAGTTTGAAGTAAGGGTTGGTGTCGCGTTTGGAGTGTCTCGAAGATCCCCAGTCGCAGTATTGTCTGATCCAATGCTTCGTCGGTCAGTGGTTTTGCTAAATAGTCGGCCGCTCCCAGTCCACTCGCCGAATCAGTAAATTCTCGCTCCGTTCGACTGCTAATTATCACGACGGGCGGTACTGGCTTCTCAATCTGATGACTGAGTGCGGCAAGCAGTTCGAGTCCGCTCAAGTGAGGCATTTCCAGGTCACTGAAGACGGTGGCGAAATTTTGGGTTTTGATTTGCTGTAGGGCTTGCTTGCCATCAGCAACTTCCACAATGTCGACATCGTAGCGAGAGAGTGAGCGGACGACGCGTCGGCGGGCACTGACTGAATCGTCAGCGACTAAGACCGACAATCGCGTTCCCGGTTCCTCCGTCTCAAGCGGTTCCGCAAGTTGGTCCCAAGCACTGACTAAGTGCTGGTTGGCATCGATCATTCTGCGTGCGTCAAGCAAGAGAACTGTCTGTGCTAAACCTGAAAGCGTGGCGCCGGAACAAAACGGATGTTGCTTCAGCAAAGCTGGGAGGGGACGCACGACGACCTCTTCGGGACCAACGATTTCATCCACGACCAGGGTGACTCGCTTTGGTCCATCGACGCCGGCGGTTTGGTAGGCCAATACGATCCCTGTTTTATCCTCAGAAACTTCCGTCGATTCAGCATCGGTCCCGCCAGCAAAATCTCGCATTCGCAAGCGTAACGAATCCGGATCCAATTTGCCGGCACTGAAAACCGATTGCATGGGCAGAGCGAATAATTGGCCTCCAGAACGAAAGACCATCGCGTGCTGTACAAGCGAGGGAAGTGGAAAACTGAGTCGAATTTTGGTTCCCTGTCCCGGCACTGAATCGACTTCCAGCCAGCCACGCATTCGCTGCAGCGTCGCGGCGACAACGTCCATGCCAACCCCACGTCCGGCGACCTGGTTTGTCGATTGACGTGTTGAAAATCCAGGTTGGAAAATCAGTTGAGCTAACTCATCTTCGCTGGCTGCATGATTAGGCGACAGCAGTCCACGTTCGATTCCACGTCGACGGATTGCATCGTAATCCAAGCCCCGGCCATCATCTCTTACTTCAATCACGAGCACGTCCGGACCAGACTGGGCTTCAATCGTGATTACCCCGGTTTCAGATTTACCGGTTTGTTGGCGTTGCTCGGCTGTTTCGATTCCATGGCAAACCGAGTTCCGAACGATATGCAACAACGGTTCATAGAGACGCTGCTGGAGTGTTCTTTCGATGCCTGACTGCTCACCCACCAGACGCAGTTCCACCCGTTTTGATTCAGCCTTCGCTGCATCACGCACGGATCGCTGCAGTCGTTGAAATAAACCCGAAATCGGGGTTCGCCGCAATTCGACAAGCTCTTGACGGAACTGCCGGATGAATTGTGATACCGCAGCATTACCCTCTGCGACTGGACGAGCGCAATTCTTCACATCCTGTGCGACTTCCATGACATCATTGGCAACCTCTGAAATTTGAATCGAACTGTTCAGGTGAGGTGAAGAGCGTTCTTCATTGCTTAGCAACCGCATCTTCGATACGCTGCCGATCAGTTCGTGGTAGACCTCCTGCAATGCCTCCAATTCGGTGTCACGGCGATTTCGTAACATCACCAACTCAGCCAGCATGTCCATTAACCGGTTTAACTTCGAAGCTTTGACGCGAACCGTTTCATCGTCGGCGGGGCCCTCGGCGAAACTGGGAAGCGACTTTGGCGGAATTTCAGGTGAATCGGATGCTTGTCCAACCGGTAAGTCATTGCAATTTGTTTCGCCCGCCATCGCTCGGCTAAGAACATCAACACTCTGCAGCAACTTATTGATATCAGGCCGCCGATTTGCTGTTTGATCCTCGCGGAGTTGATCCTCAAGCGAATGCAGCCGATCCGCCAGCACGGTCAACCCAACACTCGCCGAGGCGCCTTTGAGTGTATGGAGTTCACGTAATATTTTTTGGATCGAATCTTGGTCCTGCGGGTCGGCTTCCAGTTTCAGTAAAGCCGCTTCCATCGCCCCAACACACTCAACGGTGTCTTCCACCAAGGCCTCTCGCAACTCATTGTCCAAAGCTGCGAGGGCTGTATTAAGCTCCGCGAGATCAAGCGGATGGTTGCCCGTTTTTGTGGGCGAAGGTTGGTATTCCCTCCGAACTGCATCTGAAATACTTGTTGGTCCTGAAACCCGATGCGAGGTTTGAAAATCCGGTGGACTAACCGAAGGTTCTTCGTTCGGCAACTGTGGTTCTGCGGCCCTAAGATTTTCCATCAACGACTGAATCTGTTCCGCCGATGGTGCCGCTACATCATCGCTCATCGAGTCGTGAACAAGTTCGTCAAGCGTTGCCTCTTGAATTCCCCAGCCACAATCCACGTCCAGAACATCCTCATTCGCCTCGATCAGGTGACCCCACCATTGTTCAACTTGTTGCAGAGAATCGGGTGGATTGGACTGATCACTTTCAATCCACTGCCGCAAGTCTCCGATCGAGCTTTTCAGATTCTCAAGATCAGCCTCACTCCATTGCTCATAGTTGAACGAATCAATACCGGCTTGCACCAATCTCGCAAAGCGATAAGCGTCGGAGCCGTTCTCTAAGGAGGCCAGCAATTCGACGATCAGCTCGCGGTCCTGCTGGAAATCTAATGGATGATTGTTATTCATGAGTGCCCCTAAGCAATCGGTGCTACGCCGTGCGTGAGTGTTCCGACAGAGACCGGTGACGCGATTGGAGCCGGAGCCACAGCAAATTCGTTCCTAGTCGCCACTCCACTTGCGCCTCCACGTAGCCGGTGAATCGTTTCTTGCAACGGTGGGCTAATCTGGGTCAGAGCTTTGGTGGACCAGTGGACACTTTCGGCGGTGCTTCGATTTTCAGAAGCGATTTGGGAAATTTGCTCCACCGCCAAAATCACATCCTGAGCAAGGTGCAATTGTTTCGCTGATGCGTCGGTGATCTGCTGGATATGGGTGGCGTCTTGGTCACTGCGGTCACAGGCTTGTTTTAGTCCTTGGCGAATTGCATCAGCTCGCTCTATTTCGACCTGCATGCGTTCGCACTGGCTTTCAACGCCGTGGATCGATTCCTGCGTAACGAGGTGGATCGAATCGATCAAAGCTTCGATTTCCCGTGTCGCGTCGGCTGCCTGTTCGGCCAATTTACGGACTTCGTCGGCGACGATCGCAAAGCCACGCCCATGTTCACCGGCGCGTATGGATTCTATGGAGGCATTTAAAGCCAGCAGGTCCGTTCGCGCTGCGATGTCTCCGATGGTGGAAACCAGGGAGCCGATCTGTTGCGTTGGATCACACAATCCCCGTAATTTCTTTTCGCGATTTTTTGCATCACCACGAATTTCTTTTAAGCTTTGGAGCTGCTCGGTCACCATCGCTAATGCAGACGCCGCTGAGGCACCATTTTTCTTCACAGCGTGACCGACTGCATCGGCGTGGTCAGAAGTGGTATCTATCGTCGCGGAAAGTTGTTCGACGTACGTGGTGGTTTTCAAGACGGCTTGACTTTGTGTGTCGACGCCCTTGGAAATTGTCTTGACGTGTTGCTGAATATCAGTTGCTTCACCACTGAAGCGTTGAAATTCACTGTCTAGGAGACCACCAAGTTCCACCAGCATTCGTCGTAGCTCATTGCTGGAGACCGTTCGGTTTCCTTCGCGTCGGTCAAGCAGTTTTACCAAGGATTGGAAATCCCTTGACTGCGACCTTGTTGCCGAAGCAACCTTTTCCCATTGCTCCGATATCTCGCCGATCTGTTTTGCAGCTTGGTCGATTTCAGTCGTGCCGGTTTGCGTCTCGGAGGCCTGCTCGTGATCGGCAACGACCTTTGGCAATTGGGCGAGCCCCCGATTGAAACGCCGGCTCAAATACAACGAGCAAATGGATGCTAGTCCGAATGAACAAACGACCGCTGCTACTGTTCCGAGGGGATTGTCCCCCAGTAGTAATGCAGCGGCCACGCTCACCAAGGCAAGGGTTCCATGGGACAACAGAAATTGGGAAGAAAGCTTCACTGCGTATTTCCTTCGTGCTTCAGGGTTGCGGCGGGGTGTTGCCACGATTCCTCTAAAAATCTCTGAGCGAGTTTCAACACTGCTTTTTCATCAAGGACACGAACGATCTGACCACGAAAAATCGAGGTCCCCATGATCAGATTGGGATTGCCATCTTCGTGCCTTAATTCGGGCGTCATCAGAGTTTCCAGCGATTCCAACGCGGCAGCCTCTGCGACGGGCATCGCCCAACTCACCCGGTCACCGAGAATGATCAGCCTGTCTTGTGGTTCCGAAGAGTGGTTGCCATCCATATCGAGCAGTTGATCGAGTGCCAGGACCGGAATGAATTCACTGCGGTAATGGCAAAGCCCAGCCAATACGCCATGGCAACCGGGAACGGATACCAAAGCAGGCGCAATCGTAACTTCACGAACGGCAATCGCTGGAACGGAAAACCATAGGGACCCCGTTCTGAAAACAAACTGCTTCCCCGAATCAATCTTCGGTGTTCGATCGGGAGCTCTTGGGGCGGACTTCAGTGCGTGCATGTTGTTGATGATCTTTGTGTGCGTGACGCGACAAGTTCGACGGCTAAGTTTTCTTGAGTTGATTGGCAAGTCGCAGCTTGATCGCATTGAGTCGGTTCAACGGTTCATCTTGATTCAACGGTTCTTCCTGGGGCCGCTCTGTTTGGTCCGCGTCCAAACGATCTGCCACGCGAGAATTGTCATTTTCTGGTGGGCTGGTCAGCTCTTCGCTTTCCAGCGGCAGAATTGGATCCCAATCTTGTGAATCATGTTCCATTGCAATCTTTTCTTGCTCTGCACGCTGTACCCGCTCATGTTCACGAAGGGCGAAGGCGACTTCATCAAGCCGACTCATCGTTGATAAAATGAACTGTTCTAGTTCATCTTGCAGCTGTTCGATGCAATGCATCCCGGTGACTGGATCATTCTCTGACTGCAACTCAAGTTCATTCGTTTCAGTCAACATCGGTGGTCTCCTGGTGAGAGGGAGACTCTGTGAGTGTCGCAGTGTCTGTTCGGCAGACGACCGCCCCGCTCGCTTGCTTTGCGGGGGTGTCCAGCCGTAGCAATTTCCCGACGGTTGACAGCAGTCTTTCATCGGAGACTGGCTTGGGAAGATAAGCACCTAGCTGGGTCCCGAGTAAATTCAGGTGTCGTGCTGTATCACGAGTCAAAAAAACAATCGGAATTCCGGATGACATCTGTTCTAAAGCGAGAATTTCCTGGCAGGCTGTGTAGCCGTCCATTTCCGGCATTTGAATGTCCAGGATCACCAGGTCAGGCTGATCGCGTTGAGCAGAGCGCACGGCCTCTAAGCCGTCGCTGGCCAGAATGACGTCGTAGCCGGCGGCTGTCAGCGTTCGGCGGAGAATCGCTCGGACTGAGCGGCTATCGTCGGCGACCAAGATTTTGGGCTGTTGCATCAACACTCTCCATACACCGCCAACACGTGCAGGATCGCACGATGGACAGGTGGACTAACCAGGGATTCAACTTCGGTAACCCGGCTGTCTCGATGGCATTATGCTGGACGAGACCCGTGGCTTTGCGTCCCAATCTCACGATCGGTTTGCCATTCTCGGCGAACCCTCTCCTGTTGCCGACCAAACCGTCCGAAAAATCGGAACGCTTGATCATTGGCAAGAAAAGAGTGCTGGACCGAATGCCCGCGCTGAACGCGTTCTTGAACGCGTCCACGTCAAACATGCGACACGCATAGCGGGAGTCAAGCGTGACTCGCAACCAACTGATGCGATGTCAAGTTTGCAGGGATTGCTAATACAGTTAGGGCCAGTGATGTTTTTCAGGCAGGCGAGAATACCTGCTTGAGATTCCTTGATTTTGTTCTTCGGCACTGCGTGCCGTTAGGATTGTATTCGTGGCAGGGTGCTTTTTAGCGAAGGACGCCGGGGCGCAAGGGGGGAAGAACTAAAAGCCCCCCTCGCCGAGGCAAAGTAGAAAAAACAGGAATTCACGCAAAATAACGCGCACCCGCGGAAATCGACAGGAAAGAAACGCCGCCCAACGCATCAGCGCGAACCGCTAGCGGATACGCGAATTTGGAGTACCCTTCCCAGCGCCGGGATGCATTCACGCCTCAGTCCCGAAAGTGATGCCAATCGGCTCTACAGAATAAAGCCAAGTGGCGGCGTGTTTGCGTTGTACTGATAAAACGACTCAATGTTCGGGAGCACCGTCTTTAGATCGACAGCATTATTAACTCCGAACCACATTGCCATTTCAGCGGCCATCTCATCCACCGACGTGGTCGGAATCAGGCGTCCACGGCCAAGGTTCAGATTCCCAACATCAGGATGGATTGGATCCTTCAAGGAAAGCGGAAAGTCACCAAACATTCGTCCACCCCTCAAGCCGCCACCCATCAAACATTGAACGGCTCCCCACGCATGATCCGATCCCTGGCCATTTGTCCCGAGGGTCCGTCCGAAATCAGATGCAGTGAACGTCAACACATCGTCTTGACAATTCAGCTCGACTGTCGCGTCATAGAACGACTTTAGTGCGCGACTTACTTGCGGCAGCAAATTCTCTTGAGCGCCGAGCAAATTCGAATGGTTATCGAATCCACCGATTGAAACGAAGAAGACTTGTCGGCTTTGATTCAGGTCAGAACTTGCACCAATCACCTGTGCGATTCTCTTCATCCGTTGACTCAATGAGTCGGGATCGAAATTGGTATCAAGTGTTACCTTGTTGACCTGTGTGTTGAAGTCAATCGCGGCATCAATCGAGCCACGATGGGATTCAGCAAACGATTTGGCCAGCAAGTCGCTGTACGTTTGATCCAGCATGCTGTCGACATACTTTTTAAACATTCGGTTTTGGATATTACTGTTGTTGTAATACGAAACCTGAGTCGCACCGTTTTGCCCAATTGCATAAGGAATCACACTTCCACCGGTTTGGAACATGTTCACACCGCCGAGTGAAATGTTCATCGATACCGATGGATTCAGGTTGCTCGACTGGAGGAGATCCGACATGCGACCACCCCATCCAGTAATCTGAGAGCGGGTATGGGGCGCCCCGGTCATCCAGTGGCGCTGTAAGTCAGCATGTGAAAAAAGACCTAGTGGGAGATTGGCCTGATTGTTGTAATCGGCTCGGGTGGTCGGCTCGATGAGTGAACCAACATTGGCGAGGAACGATACTTTGCCATCCTGATAAAGCTTTGCAATCCCGCCTTCTAATTCCTTGTTGCCATCGTCCACCAGGTTGCCGTTGTCATCGTACGTTCGTGCACTATGGCCAAAGCCTGGATGCAAACCGAATGAGCGGTCCATTGCATTGAGCGGATTATTGATTGCCAATAAATCAGACTCTCGTAACGCCAGACCCCCTTCATTGTTGTTGCCGTCGTCATAGCCGCCGCGAGCTGATGCATAGTCATCGTACTCATTCGCATTCGAGCTCGATGCGCTATTCCGCGGAACCAACATGTTGTAAGCATCATTGCCACCGAACAAAAACAAGCAGACCAAAGCCTTGTATCCGCTCGTATCTGCAGTCGCCGCGGCCGCCTTGGTCGCCTGCAAGTTCAAAATGGTCGACATAACCGATGTGTGGGTCATCATTCCACAGCTAGCAGCCGCGGCTTTTAAAACCGACCGGCGAGAGGCTCGTGCGTCACTTTCGTATGTCATGTCAAGGTCTCCGAGAGATAAGGTTGCGGAGAAGAGGGGCAAGGAGGATAGACACCTTGGGTGTCATTGTTCAATTGCGCAATCAGGCGAAAGCACAACCGCGGTGAGTAAGGCGTTTAGCCGCTGTCTCGCAGAAGCATTTTCGGAGGTGACTGCCTCAAGGATATTTGCCTTTGTCTGCTCGCTCAGGCTGCCGTTACAAAGCAACAAGTCGAAGCGTTGCAAAATCTCGGGGAGATTTTCGACGTCGCTTGCCAAATCAAGCTCCTCATCGAGATTGAAACTGATTCGACACCATCTTCTCTCTCCATTACCCTCATCGCGTGTTCTGTAATCTACATAGAGATTGCGACCAAAGATCGCGAACCGATTGATCAGGCGATTCGCTGTGAGCGCCGTCATGACTTGAAACTCAGGCGCAAAAAGTGCTTCCCGTGGGATTCGTCTTGAAGGGACATAGCCAATGATATCGCCAGGCGGCTGATAATCTGGAAGGTAATAGTTGAAGACGCTGGGCGATCTATATGGCATTTGGCCGATGTCACCTTCGATTTGTTGCGTTAGCATCATGTACGGTTGCCCAGTCACTGAATCGAGGTGAGTTGTTCCGCCTCGGATTTCGGCAGTTGGTCGCATCGCGCGAATCCAAGAGGTGACGCGTTGCATTGGTTCCTTGAGTCGACTGTGCTCGGTTCCGCGAGTGACGACTTCGACTCGCAGTGGATCGCGTCTTCGTACCAAACGCTGTCCCCGCACTGCTTCAGGATCCAGCAAGATTGCCTTGATCACGGCCTGCATATCGCCTCGCTGCCCCGATCCATTGTCTCGAAAGACTCGCGTGACGCGACGCATGTAGGCTCGGGAGGGATTCGACTTGACCATCCGTTGAATCAGCAAGCGACTGATGAAAGGTCCAACGTTCGGATGATTCGCAATCACGTCGAGCGCCTCATTGACCTCTCTCATCGCTGCAGCATTCGTCAAATTGCTAGGTAGCGGTTGCAGTGTGACACCAAAAATTGTCTTGCTTCTTGGAGCGTTCGGGTCAGGCTCACCGGGGTTACTAGGATCTTCTTGATAGTTGTAATTGTTGTCATGCTCCTGGTGATGCATCACCATTGGATGGCCGTAATTGCGACGGCCGTGGAATCGTTCGTCGGTATTGTGGAACTGCTTGAAACCGGTGAACACTCGAGCCAATTCAGTGATGCCGTTGTTGTCGTACGTCGGAATCAATTCTCCATTTTCGTCCAGTTTCAATCTGCCGTCTTGATGCAATTCGTATAGTCCCACCGAAAACAACTGCATGATCTCTCGGGCGTAGTTTTCGTCCGGCCAACGTCCTGCAGAGATATCGGCTTTTCGGTTTCGCCATGAGCTCAAATAGACACCCATACATGGATGCATGGTTACGTCACCGAGTAAGTCGCGATAATTTCCATCCGCGTGCCTGGCGAGCATGTCGTAGTAGTCGCTCATTCCCAACCAATAGGGAATGGCGTTTTCGTTATTACCGATCCCTGGCGCAATTTCACTGTTGAAAGACTGCCCGGTGTGGCTGATGACAAAGATTTGGGAAAGTGCCCAGGCTACTTTCTGACGCAACTGATCTTCGCGGGCCAACGCGATGTGCCACCAAGCCTGGTATCGATAGAGGCTGATGCCAATGCTTGCTTGATTTGGCTCGCGACCATTTGCAGCAACCATTTCGCGGGCGAGTTCTTCATGAGAACTAATTGGCAGACGGAACTGCTGATCAATCCATTGACCACAAGCACGCCGGTATCCCACCTGACCAATGCGTTCCGCCAGATCATCGATCTGTTCTTGGGTCGCACCGAAGGTTGCTTTCGACAGAAATTGCGAAGCACGAATCTGGTGGCGTATCGCGCGAACTTCGCGTCCATTATCGGCTTCGAACGTTCCCGCATCAGCCGAGGAAAAAGCAAAAGTGGTCAAGAGTCCGAACATCGCGATGACTCGCAACTGTCCCTTGAGACCAAACAGAGAGCCGGCATTCATCGTGGCCACCACCCTTTTTGAAAAGTCGATAAGCAGACTCGGATCGTTTTAATGACAGAGTCTGAAGGATGAGATTTCCGCCGCACAAAGCAGCAGCTTTTCGCAAATCATAGCGGAGGTGACCTAACCTCGCAAAGACAATTTCCATTAGAGGGGTACAAGGGCTACATAAAGCCCCCAGTCCTCACGGATTCAGCAGACTGTCATCGATAGCGACGAGAGGATTGGCCGAAACGAACTGCCCGGCAGCTTGCATGCCTCGACCGGTAGTAACGAGAGATCTAGGCAACTGCGAACAGAAGTCACCGCAAATTGAATTTTGGGGACGTTTCGAGGGCCGTTGCCGGGACGCTGCTTCACAGACAGAGAATGGGTTTCACAGACTTGAGAATGGATCGACAAATCCTCGTTTCAAAAGTTGCGGTCGTGTCACCAACGGGGCTGGCTATTTAAAACTCTTTTCCAGATGCTGCTTTAAAAACGACTTAAGCTTTCGGCTGCGAACATGCTGAAGTTTGGTGAGATTCAAAGTCACGCGTGTGTGGCGTTGATCGCTGGCGTCGACTGGGCCATTGATGCCCAACGCGGAGAATTGGTCCATGTCGACAGCCTCGGGTGGGCCGGCCAAGGTGACTTTTAAACTGTCGGGAGTTTTGGTTTCGATCTCTGCCCATGCTTTATTGCGTCCGTTTGGTTTGACCTGCACCTTGTCGGGCTGATCAAATTCCAATGAATCATCTCCGGCAACTTGCTCCAGCAGATCAAAAATCCGATCGACGATTTCCAGCGGCCATTCGGGTTCAGTCCCCTGCGGAAAGCCCTTGTGTAATGAGTGCCAACGTCGCCCTAGCGCACGCCATGGATCGAGCGTGAGCGACTTTGCATTGGATGTTGACCGTTCTTTCGTTGTCGGCGGACCCTTCGGTGCTGACTTCGCTTTTGCAACCGTCATTGGCGATGATTTTTTCGGTCGTGATGCTTTTCCTTCTAATGACCGCTTGGTAGCTGTTGATGCTTGACTGGTTGCGGCTTTCGCGTTCTTCGCAACCGATTTCTTCGTCGGATTCGTGGCGGATTTTGTTGATGCTTTCCGAGCCTGCTTTTTCTTGGTAGTTGCCAGACCTTTCTCCTGTAAAGCCTGCTTCACAAAGGGTGCGGTGGCCGAGCGTGCCGCACCTGATTTTTTGCCGCGCTTTGACTTGGCTTCCAAGGCGAGCGCTTCGGGTGTTCCGGCAAACACCAACTCGCCACCATGAACTCCGGCGCCCGGCCCCATGTCGATGATCCAGTCAGCGCATTTGATCACATCTAAATTGTGCTCGATCACGACGACGGTATTCCCCAGATCGACCAATCTTTGCAAGACGCTTAGCAACTTGTCGATATCATCAAAATGTAATCCGGTCGTCGGCTCGTCGAGCAGATAAAGGGTGTTGCCAGTCATCGGTCTGCTGAGTTCACTTGCCAGTTTAACCCGTTGTGCTTCCCCACCGGACAACGTTGGGGCTGCTTGCCCCAGCGTCACATAATCCAGGCCAACATCGCACAGGGTTTGCAGGATGCCTGCGATCTTTGGGTAGTTCGCAAATAGCTCGACAGCATCACCACACTGCATCTCCAGCACGTCGGCGATCGACTTTCCGTGCAGTTTGACTTCCAGGACGTCTTGGTTGTAGCGACGCGAGTTGCATTCATCACAAGGCACGTATACGTCGGGCAAGAAATGCATCTCGACGCATAGCTGTCCGCTTCCCTCGCAGGTTTCGCAGCGACCTCCAGCGACATTGAAACTAAACGTTCGCGCGGTGAATCGTCGCTCCGCCGCTTCGGGAATTTCCGAGAACACTTTTCGGATCAAGTCAAAAGCGCCGGTGTAGGTCGCGGGATTACTACTCGGTGAGTTTCCGAGCGGCGACTGGTCAACTTGAATGACTTTGTCAATGAATCGCACGCCCTCGATTTTGTCATGACGACCGGGGCGTGTACGAGCTCGGTGCAGACGTCGTGCCAGCGCAGGATACAGAATCGAATCGATCAAAGAGCTTTTGCCACTCCCGCTGGGACCGGTGACCGCCGTGAAAACCCCGAGTGGCAATTCCAAATCGACGGCGTTCAGGTTGTTTTCACGCGCGCCCAGAATTTTCAGAAAGTTCACATTCGGCTCGCCATTCTTTCGCAACACGGGTCGTCGTCCGGTTGGAACAGCGATCGTCTTGGTCCCCTGGATATATCCAGCAGTCACCGATTGATCGACCGGTTCGATTTGCTTCGGCGTTCCCTCGGCGACAATGCGTCCTCCGTGACGTCCGGCACGGGGACCAAAGTCGCACAAGTAATCGCTGCTCGCAATAACATCACGATCATGTTCAACCACCAGCAACGTGTTGCCCAAATCCCGCAGTCGGTGCAATGCTTTGATCAACCGCAGATTATCACGGGGATGGAGGCCAATCGTTGGTTCATCCAATACATAAAGCACACCACACAATCCGCTGCCCAGTTGTGCAGCCAACCGAATACGCTGGGACTCCCCTCCCGATAGTGTCCTAGCCCCGCGGTGCAAGGTCAGATAGTCGAGTCCAACATCGAGCAGGAACCCAACCCGCGACTGAACCTCACGCACCAATTCTCCCGCGATTTTGCGTTCACGGCGATCGAGTTTCCAAGAGCGGACTTCTTCCGCCAATCGATCTAATGGCATATGCACGAGGTCGGCGATCGTATGCCCGCGAAAGCGAACGGCCCCCGCATCATCCCGCAATCGTGATCCATCACACAAAGCACAATCGATCTCGGCCGTAAATTGCTCCAGCTTGCCTCGCAGTCCCGGGGTCAATCGCGATGCTTCTTCCAAGGCTGGATAGAAACCCTTGAACTGATAGCGGAACAACAACTGCTGTGACTTCGAGTCGGAATCACTGTCTGTTCGACGGACCTCAATCCAATCACTGCCGGTACCCCGATAGAGAATCCGTTTTTGGGAGACGGTTAAAGCTTCCATCGGCACATCAACGGGGATTCCAGTGTGCCGTGAAAGGGCTTGCAGCATCCATTGCGAAACCGATTGATCGACCGACGGCCACAACAGGGCTGCACCTTCAGAAAGCGACTTGCTTGGTGACGTTACTAAGGCGGCGGGATTGGTTCCGGTTTGCGTGCCGAGTCCTTCGCACTGTGGGCACCAGCCAAGACTGGTGTTAAACGAAAAGTGGTGCGGAGTCAGATGATCGAATGAACGCCCACAGCAACCGCACACCAAGTGTTGGCTGTGTCGGAAAACCTGCCAGTCGGATTCGTCACGATCTGGATCCGCGATTGCCACCTCCATGACGCCTACGCCTAACGACAAGGCTTGTTCGACGCTGTCGGCTATTCGCGAGCGTTCAGCGGGATCAATGGTGATCCGATCAATCACGACTTGAACCGTTTGACGCTTGCGCGGATCCAAGGGGGGAGCCTGTTCGAGCGACAAGGTATGACCGTCAATTCGAACCCGTTGAAATCCGGTCGATTGAAGAGATTTCCACGTGTCCTTGGATTGCTCCCCCGCCATGACTTCAATGGGAGCCAACAACAACGCCCGAGTCTTGGCTGGTATTTCCAGCACTTTGTCGACGATTTGATCGGGCGTCTGCGTCCCAACAGGCTGTTGGCATTCGGGACAATACATCGTCCCCAGCCTTGCCATCAGGATGCGCAGGTAGTCATAGATTTCCGTAACGGTGCCGACGGTGCTGCGAGGGCTATGTCCAACATTTTTTTGTTCGAGTGCAACGGCCGGTGACAAGCCTTCGATCTTATCTACGTGTGGCTTCTGAACTTGACCGATGAATTGCCGAGCGTAGGAAGAAAGCGATTCAACGTACCTTCGTTGGCCTTCCGCATAAATGGTATCCATAGCGAGGGAACTCTTGCCGCTTCCGCTAGGTCCACAGAAGACCGACATCGCGTCCCGGGGGATTTCAACATCGACTGATTTCAAATTGTGTTCGCTAGCTGCTTCGACGACGACATGCGTTTTTGCCCGGTCTGGTATCGCCGCAATTTCGTGCTTATCACGCTTCTTGGTCCGTTTCCGTCGCCGAATCCCGAGCGCACGCGCCAGTGCTTCCCCTGTGTAACTGGCCGGGCACTTGGCAACGTCCGAAGGGCGTCCTGCGGCAACCACTGTGCCGCCACCGATTCCACCTTCGGGACCCAAGTCGATGACCCAGTCGGCCGTTTTGATCACATCGATGTTGTGTTCGACGATCACGATTGTGTTGCCACGATCAGCTAAGCCATGAACGACCTTCAATAACAACTCAATATCGGCAAAGTGTAATCCGGTCGTCGGTTCGTCGAGAACATATAGCGTCTTTCCTGTTTCGCGCTTGCTCAATTCCCGAGACAGTTTGATTCGTTGTGCCTCTCCTCCTGAGAGTGTCGGCGACGGTTGACCAAGCTTCAAATACTCCAAACCCACATCGACCAACGTCTGCAGTTTCTCCGCAACTTTGGGAATGTTTTCGAAAAGTTTAAGTGCTTGCGAGATATCGAGGTTCAGCACATCGGCAATCGAGTGGCCCTTGAATTTGACCGACAGTGTTTCGCGGTTGTAGCGTTGTCCCTGACAGACGGGGCAGGTCACCCAGATGTCGGCCAAGAAATCCATCTCAAGTTTTGTCGCGCCGTTTCCATCGCACGAGGCGCAACGCCCACCATCGACATTGAAACTAAATCTGCTCGCTGTGTAGCCACGGGTTTTCGCATCTGACATTCGAGCGAACAGATTGCGAATCTCATCGAATACCTTGACATAGGTCGCTGGGTTACTGCGCGGCGTACGGCCGATCGGTGACTGGTCGATCGCGATGGTTTTGTCGAGATGCTCTAAACCGCTGACCGAATCATGATCACCGATTTCGCACTCAGCGCCGTTGAGTTCATTGCGGAGGAGCGGTTCGACAATTCCACCGATCAGCGAACTCTTTCCACTGCCGGATACTCCTGTGACGCAGGTGACGGTTCGCAAGGGAAGTGAAACGTCGATATCCTTCAAGTTATGGAATCGCGCTCCTTTGATTGTTAGTTGTTGTTGATCATCGATCTCGCGAGGTTGCTCCGGTGGTTCGATCGCGCGTGTGCCGGATAAGAACTGCCCGGTCACGCTCCGCTTCGATTGGCAGATTTTCTCGATGCTGCCGGCCGCAACCACTTGGCCCCCCTTGACGCCGGGGCCCGGCCCAAAATCAACAATCTGATCTGCTGCTCGCATCGTATCTTCGTCATGTTCGACGACGATCAGCGTGTTCCCAGAATCCCGTAACCGCAACAACGTTTCGATTAGCCGATCGTTGTCGCGTGAATGCAAGCCGATTGATGGTTCATCAAGGATGTACAGCACGCCGACCAATCCACTGCCAATCTGGCCCGCCAGTCGAATTCGCTGGGACTCACCACCGGAAAGGGTAGGAGCGGTACGGGCGAGGGTCAGATAGTCGAGTCCAACACCGAGCAAGAACCCAATCCGCTGTCGGATCTCTTTGATCGCTTCGGCTGCAATCGTCGCCTCGGTTTCACCCAGAACAATATCACTGAAGAAGATTGCGAGTTGATCGATCGACAATTCGCACAAATCGGGCAGGGTTAAATCAGCATTACCGCCTGCTTTGCTAAACGCCTTGGCACCACTGCGAATGGTTACCGCTGATGCTTGCGCATTGAGCCTGCGACCGGAGCAGTCAGGACAGTCCATGGAGTCCATGTACTTTTCGAACTGTCGCAACTGCATTTTGTTGCGTGTGGTCCGATAGCGGTCAAGCAATTCCGGAATGAATCCTTCGAAGGATCCCTGATAACGTTTCGTTCGACTGCCTCCGCGCCAACTGAACGGGAGCGACTGCTCGGTTCCCCAAAGCCATATGTGGCGTGCTTCCTCTGGCAGATCACACCAGTTTGTTTCCAGCATGGCACCGTTGGATAATTCCAAGGCTTGATCCATCGCCTCGGCGACGCCGCGATAAACATGTCGTCGGTACCGGCCGAGGTCACCCCACTTACCGAGCAAGGCGATTGCGCCCTTGCGGACTGAAAGTTTGTCGTCAGGCACTAACAGTTCGGGAACAAAGGTGTACAGGTGGCCCAGGCCATCACACGCTTCACACATCCCCTGCGGACTGTTGAAACTGAACAACTGTGGTGTGGGGGGGCGGAAACTTTCACCGCAGCCTCCACACGCGTATTGTGACGAATAGAGTGCATCGGTCTTCGGAACGTCTGCGTGATCGCTATTCCGCTCGGTCGCGGAAACAAAAAGCGTACTTTCGCCATACTTCAAAGCCACTTCGATTGCTTCGCGAACACGGCCTCGGTCACGCTCGTCAGGGTCGATTCGGTCGATGACGACCTCAATGTCATGCCGATGCCCGCGGTCCAAGCTAGGTGGCTCGGAGAGCCGAATGGTATCCCCGTCAACCCGAGCGCGAACGAACCCCTGTTTGCGTAAATCTTCGAAGAGATCTCGGTACTCCCCTTTCTTGCCTCGAATCAGGGGCGCCAAGATCCAAAGTGTTTGCTCTCCTGGCAAACTCAAAATTCGCGATGCGATTGCGTCGCTACTTTGTGCGGTGATCACCGTGTCGCAGGCGGGGCAACGTCCGGTCCCGACGCGAGCAAACAGAACCCGCAGGAAATCGTAGATCTCGGTGATGGTCCCGACGGTACTTCGTGGATTCTTCCCCGTCGACTTCTGGCTGATCGATACCGAGGGACTGAGACCGCTGACCAGATCGACGTCCGGCTTGGGCAACTGCCCCATGAATTGCCGAGCGTGGTTACTCAAACTCTCGACATAGCGTCTTTGCCCCTCGGCAAACAACGTATCAAACGCGAGTGACGATTTTCCGCTTCCGGAAACGCCTGAGAAGCAGATCAGCTGACCTCTTGGCAGCGTCAGATCGACGTCGCAAAGATTGTGCTCGCGAGCACCCTTGACCTTGATTTCCGTTATCGACATCCGCCAGCCGTCCTGCGACCTAGTCCTGAGCTCTAAAGCGTCGGCGAGATGGTTTTCAAAACAGGGCCAACATCGGGGGAGTCTTCCTCACCTCCGTCAATGGTTGGTCCTGGCCTTTGCCCACGTCCCCTGCTACGTCGAGATAGCTTACCGGCGAGGCGACCGTTCTATAACCCGCGGCTAATTGACAAAGCGGGTAATCGACTCAGTCACTGGGAAATCGGGATCAATGAAGATGACCCCACGGTAGAAAACCGCGGATGGGGCTGCAGTTCTATTCCCGACTGCCGGATTGCCGCAGGTCCCGCAGGTCCCGCAGGTGCCGCCCAGGAATAAAGACACAGATGCAGCCTCGGCCCAATGCCTCGCAGATCTGCTGGTCAGCAGAGGAGCTGAGTAGCCGATCTGCCTGGCGATCCTGCGGACATTCGACTGCAACCCGCTTCACCCGCGGGGTAAGAACAGGCAATTGCCAGTTATTTAGGCGGCGTTGGCGACTGGAGCCACGAGGGACTCTTCTTGAGCGATTACTTCTTCGGCCAACGCTCGGTAATCGGTCGATCCGTTGCTTTCGGGGGCATACTGAAAAATCGACTGCCCAAAACTAGGGGCTTCTGCCAAGCGAATGTTTCGCCGAATCCGAGTCTCAAAGAATTTTGCCAATCGAAAGAAGTCACGAGCGCCTTTTGTCGCTTGGAAAAACTCATCGATGTCGGTGCTGACTTCGGCAGCGAGTCGGGTATTGGAGTCATACATGCATAGCATCACTCCGGATAACCGCAGGTCGCTATTGAGACGGCGAGAGACCACCTCAATCGTTCGCAGCAACTTGCTCAAACCATGCAGCGCCAGGAAATGGGGCTGAAGCGGCAAGAAAACTTCGTTCACGGCAACCAATGCGTTGACCGTCAAGACACCCAAGCTGGGAGGACAATCAAGCACCAAGTAATCGAATTCCTCGGAGTCATCGTGCATTCGATCTCGCAAAATCATTTCCCGCCCAACTTCTCCAGCCAATTCCAGCTCGGCAGCGGCGAGATCGAGGTTGGAGGGGACGACCGACAAGTTGTCGTTCAGATGACGACGAGCCTGTTCGAGAGATGCGTCGCCACACAGCACTTCGTACATGCTTGGCTCATCGTCCAGTGCGGTGATGCCTAGGTGAAGCGAGGCGTGCGCCTGGGGATCCAGATCCATCAAGCACACACGGCGGCCAGTTTCCGACAGCGCTGCAGCTAGATTCACCGAACTGGTGGTCTTACCGACTCCGCCCTTCTGATTGATCACGGCGATGCTACGCATGATGGGATCCTTTTGATTGGTCGCTTGGTTTTAGGGACCCGAGGAATGCCGTTAGGCGACCCGTCGAGATTGCAGTCGCTGATACGCCAAGAGCACCTCGTACAGATCAGCGTCGATCCGCACGGTGTCGTCAGCGAAATCACTCAGCCAGGCTCGATCGGTATTTGCCGCATCGATCAACAGCGGGACGATCTGTCCCAGACCGATCGAAACAGTCCGCGGCTCGGCGGTTCCCGAAATTCGCTCCAGCTCACGTTCTTTACGATCATCCGAAATGACAGGCTGAAAAACTCGAAGGGAAGGTTTGCTCATCTCGGGCCGTATCGTTGGAAGGTGATTGAATGCAGGGGGACATTTGCTTGGAAAATGCGAGGTAGCATGTTCCACCAGGGTTATCGACTTTGCGGGTTAGGTAAATTAAACGGAATTGTGAGATTTTGCCGGTTTTTTCTGGATCTGCCCGCTCGGAGGTCATTGAACGGGCCATCAATGCGGCAGTTCAATCCAATCCAGTCGTCCGAAATCGTGTAAAACCTGGGGAATGTGTATGACGGATTGGGGAGGATGGCTCTGTATCATCCATTGCCCCGATGGGTTTATGCCACTTGCTGTTCCTGTGACTTCCTTCCGGCAGCTCTTACTGAGACGAAATGCATCTATGATTTTTCGGCTGATCAACACAATGGCAGCGATTCTGCTTCTGGGCTTCTTGGCACCATTGCGGGCGGCAGACCGGCTGCCCAATATCGTTTGGATCGTTGGCGAGAACTTCGATTTGGATTTTGGTTGCTACGGGGCAAAAAACGTTCTGACGCCCAATGTCGACCGATTGGCGGCGGAAGGGATGCGTTTCACGCACGCGTTTTCTACCTCTCCTGTGTGCGCGCCAAGCCGCAGTGCCTTCATGACCGGCATGTATGCGACCACAACCGATACTCACCATATGCGTTCCCATCGGGATGATAATTTTCGCCTGCCCGCGGGGGTGCGTCCGATTACTCAACAATTAGCTGAGATTGGCTACCAAACCGCCAATGTGACTCACATCGGCGATGCTGTGGTGGGAACTGGCAAACTGGATTTGAACTTTGTGAATGAGGGACCGCTCTATGACACGAAGCTATGGTCCGAAATCGACACTTCGAAACCATTCTTCGCGCAATTTAATATGCCGGAGGCAGAGTATGACATCTATGACCGCAAGTCGGCGGAAAAGCCACGAGTGAAGTGGGTTGGGGAGGAATGGCATCCGGCGATTGCTACACCGCAAAATGTCAGTCCACCGCCTTATTACCCTGACCATCCGATCGTTCGTCAGGAATGGGCACGCTATCTGAACTCTGCCAGCGGTATGGATATACGAATCGGATGGATCTTAGAGCAACTGCAAAAAGATGGTGTCGCCGATGACACCGTGGTTATTTTCTTTGGCGATAATGGTCGTCTGGAAGCACGTGGTATTCATTGGTGTTTTGATAGTGGATTGCATGTTCCGTTGGTCATTCGTTGGGCGAAGAACCACCCATCGCCCAAGCATTTTCAAGCTGGAACTGTTGATGGCCGTGTGGTCAGCTTGATCGATCTGACTGCAACCACGTTAGCCATCGCGGGACTCGAAGTTCCCCCGACGATGCAGGGTAAGCGACTGTTTGGTGATGATATCGGGCCACCTCGGCGGTACGCTTTCTCTGCCCGTGATCGCATCGACGAAACGCAGGTGCGGCAGCGTTCGGTACGAGGGGCGCGATACCATTATGTGCGCAACTATACGGAGGGTGCTGGTTTCCCAACGCTCAACCGGTACAAAGAAAAATGCTTTCTCGTAAAGCCGCTGATGCGTGAAATGCTGGCCGCTGGAAAGCTCAGTGGTCCTCCCGCTGATCTGATGAAACCCTTTCCAAAGGAACAGCTTTTCGACACGCTCAATGACCGCTTCGAAATCAACAACTTGGCTGAATCCAATGAGCACCGGGATATCCTGCTGGAAATGAGAGCCGCGTTGGACACTTGGATGGCCGAGACCGGTGACCGGGGCCACATCGCCGAAGCACCGGAAGTCGTTGCCCCGTTCTTGCAAGAAATGCACGATTGGTTTGGGACGCCAGCCTGGGCGGAATCGCCAAAATAGCGGTTTTCGGCTTCTGAAATCACCGCCTTCGCCGCCCCAAATCAAATGGGCACTGACCGTCGATCCCGTTCATGGCTCGGGGTCGTTAGTTTATAATCGAAGTTTGACTTATCTGCCCCAACGGGCGTACAAATCGGCTTCTCCAAACATCGACTCAGTCACCCTCCTATTCTGGAAAGCTCGGTGACCTTGTTTCGTTCCAGAGGAAAACTGCATGAGCGGATACGGCGGATTCAGTGACGACTTTTATTTGAACATGAATTTGTGCACCGAGATGGAATTGCCGCAAAACCGTGAGTCAGTGCTGCATTACTTTGAGCAGGTTCGTCGCCGATACCCAAAGATGCAAAATTTTTACGCTCGCGAAAAAGCGGAATACGTCCTCGAAGAAGAAAAAGATGCTGGAGGACACCGATGGGTTTCGGTCGAATCGAAACGCGTCAATAGCGGTGTCGTAAATCCCGACAGCTATGAATCCGCGATCGATCAACATCGCTCCGTTTTGGAACTGATTCCCTACGAATTATCGATCAGTCCGCTCGATTGTGAATCGCTAAGCGTGATGGTCGGATTTGATTTCGCGTACCGTGGAAATCACAACGAAGTGTTGGCCGAAGCGATCGGCGTCGCGCCGTCACTCGATCAATTTTTATCGGTGCCCCACGAGAAACTGCTCTCGTATGAACCGGTCATGCAATTCGCGCTTGACGAAGACTGTCGGACGCAGTGCCGCATCAGCTTCGAATCGCGAACAACGGCTTATCAAGTGCGGACCGGCGAGTATGGTGATGAACAGATCAGTGTCTATTTGCGTGTGACACGATACGATTCGCTCGGTCCGGATGAAACGTATGCAGCTGAATTCGATCGTTTGGCGGGGCTATGCCGCGAATTAGTGGACGGTTATTTGGTGACACAAATCTTGCGTCCCCTCCAGCAAACGATTTCTTTACGTTGATGGCGTTCGCTTCGAGTTGCGGTAGTTCGAAATTAGAGCGAAGAGCCAACAAAAAATTGGAATCTCGGGTCGCCATTGACGCCGACGCATTTACGACTGAGAGCTCCAGGCTGCTTCAGCAAGCTTCCGAATCTCGTCGGTCGTAGTTCGGTTGGACGTGGCAAAGGAACGGGCATCGTCATCTTCGACACTGAATCTTTCGGTGCCATTAGGTAACCGCACGACTTTGCCTCGAATGGGTCCGAGCGAGGTTTCGACCGTCACGCTTCGGCGGACCAATTTGTGACGGTCGACGGAATAACGTCGAATGCCAATCGAGTGTGAATGCTCGAAGATAATTGTTTCCAGCAAAGCAATTCGCGTCGACGGTGAAATCACTTGCAGCGTGATGCCGGCACGCCCTTTTTTCATCAGGCAAGGCATTTGCACCACGTCGAGTGCGCCCGCATCGCGGAGTCGATCGCAACAGTCGGCCAATTGTTCCCCGGTGGAATCATCAAGCGTTGTCTCCAGTACGACCGCCCGATCTGATTCGACGCTGTCACCCCAGGCCGCGGAGGGCTCAGCCGGTTTTCCCAACAGGACTCGCAGCACATTCGCCTGCCCTTCAAGGTCTTTGCTGCCGGCACCGTAGCCGACCCGATCAATGACCATCGACGGTAGTGAGCCAAATGATTCCGCGCATGCTTTCAAGATTGCTGCACCCGTTGGTGTCGTCAATTCGGCCTCGACATCGCAGGTGGCGATGGGGATACCACGCAGCAACTCTGCCGTCGCCGGTGCTGGCACACTGACCCGTCCGTGGGCGATTGTGATCTCGCCTGTTCCGGTGGGGATCGGGGACGCGACCAGCATCTCGATATCCAATTGATGCATGGCAACCGCAACGCCGACGATGTCGGCAATCGAGTCGATGGCGCCAACCTCGTGAAAATGGACCTTCTCCAGCGTCGTTCCGTGGACCTTCGCTTCCGCCTCGGCCACCTGCGCGAAAATGCGATGGGCTGTCTGTTTTGCCGCGTCCTCGATATCGCTGGCGCCGTCGATCATCTCGGTGATGTGATGCAGATGGCGATGAGCGTGCTCAGGAGGATGATCGATTTGGATCGAAAGAGCTCGAAAGCCACACTTTTTGACCTCGTGGGAGCGAATCGAGAGCTCGGGTAGCCCCATCGAACGAATCGCATGTTCGATCCCGGCCAGGTCCGCGCCGAGATCGGTCAATGCACCCAGTGTCATATCACCGCTGATCCCACTGCGGCAGTCGAAGTAGGCAAGTTGGCCCATGATTGCAAAACCTTTTTGGTTTGATCGTTTCTAGATGTTTCGGGTGAGCAAAGCAAAACGCTCATCGGCTGGAATGAGAGCCTATCCGAAAACTAGTAGCGGAAGCCTTGGAGGCTTTCGGCCCTCACCGGAAACCACCGAAATTCTTGACGAATTCCGCTACGACACTTCCCGCTTATCCATGATCGAATGGGTTTCCGGATAGGTTCTAAGCCTCCGCCCATTGCCGCAGAAAGCTTACTAAATCAGCCTGACTGCCGAAGCCCCACCGGCTCAGTTTAGGACCCCCATGAGGACTGGCAGAGCGGCTGCGTTGGTGCTTTCGCTGGCGACTTCGACGCCTTTGGTGCAGTTGAACCACAGGAATTAGACGATTCACGGGGCTCTCGGCCGCCCCCGGCGATGGCCCCGAAGACGCGAAACGCCGTGTTTACCGGTCATCTAGCGGCCAATTCCGCTTCCAGGCCCAGTCGTCCAATAGCTTTCTGCCACGAGTCTTCGCCCCGGCAAGCGTTTGGCGTTGAAGGATTCCCAGAACCCGCTATACTTCCGCCGGATAGCGTCCCGGGCAACCGTAGGCGACGTCACTCCCTGAAATAACCATATACGACACGCAGAGTTAGATCGATCCGATGAAAGTCGTTAGCAGCATCGGCGCGTTAAAATATCGCCACCCTGATTGCCAAGTCGTCAAGCGACGTGGCCGCATCTACGTGATTTGCAAATCAAATCCGAAATTTAAGGTGCGCCAAGGTGGAGCAAAAGTCAAAAAGACTCGCCGCTAGTCGATTGCGCCCCATAGTCTCTTCAAAGAGCCAGGCTCTGTCCTGGCTTCCTTTTTGTCTGCTCGTCTGCTTGGCCATCGGCTGTAGCGGGTCGACGACTGACGCGCCACCGGTCGAAGAACCGGTACCGGCAGAGCCTGCCACCTCCGTTGGCACGGTCACCATCGAGATTGTCGACGGAAGCAACAAGAAGACACTCGAGTTGTCGGACATCGAAGCCGGCACCTCGCTCGAGCAGATCATGCGATCGATCACCGATCCGGGAATCAGCATTCGTGGGTCTGGGATTACCGCTTTCGTGGACCAGATCGGCGAAACGAGAACCAGCGGTAGTGAAGGCTGGGTTTTTCGAGTTGATGGTGAGTTCGCCACGCAAGGTGTCGGTAGCACCACCATCGATCCACCGGCCACCATCACTTGGTCTTTTGGCGGCATGGAGCCGGAATAACCGAGGCCTCACCTCGCAAAACGTAGTGAGGATTCCGATGGTAGAAGCCAGCAGGCTTGCTCCCAGCGGCTCGTTTCGCCACGGACTGTCCGTGGCAATCATTCTGTCCGTGGCAATCATTTGATTGCTCAATTTCGATTGCTGACCAGCACCACGGCAGATCGTGGCTGAACCTGGATTCGGCTCTCGCCACCCAAAGAGACACCATGGCCAATGTCATCGGGCGATGGACGATCAGTATCGATCATCCGTAGCCAAGGCTGAAATCGCCTGGGTGGTTTGGGCAGTTCGAATTCGATCGGCTCCCAGAAGGCATTGAAAATCAAATGGCTCCAACGATCAAAATTTTCAATTGTGAACGCTACACTCCGAGAATGGTCGCTCCAATCGGGACGATCGAGTTTGACACCATGCCAACGCACCCTGCTTCTTGAGAGAACCTCGCTCAAGCTCAGTTTCAAGTCTCCACGCTCAGGTAACGCCTTTCGGTACTCAATCAGCTTAGTAACGAATCGCTTGATATCACTGTGCGTTTCTACGAGGTCCCAATCGAACCAGCTGATCTCGTTGTCTTGGCAATAGGCGTTATTGTTTCCTTGCTGGGTTCTACGAATTTCATCTCCCATCACAAGCATTGGTACACCGAAGGCCAGCACGTTGACGGTGAACAAATTCTTGATCTGTTTGTTGCGTAGTCGTTCGATTTCGGGGTCGTCCGTTGGGCCTTCCACGCCGCAGTTCCAACTGATGTTTTCGTTATGCCCGTCGCGGTTACCTTCCCCATTGGCTTCGTTGTGTTTTTCATCGTAGGAGACTAGGTCATTCATCGTGAATCCATCATGCGATGTCACGAAGTTGATGCTCTGCTCTGGTTCTCGATTGCGATGGCCATAGATATCTGGACTGGCCAGGAATCGTGACGCGAGTGTTCCGGCGTGCCCCGGATCACCTTTTACGAACGCACGCACGTCGTCCCGGAATCGCCCATTCCACTCTTTCCAGTGATCGCCAAAGAAATTACCGACCTGATACAGCCCCGCGGCATCCCAAGCTTCGGCAATCAGTTTCGTGCCGCTGAGGACAGGATCGGTTTCGATATCCCACAATATCGGCGGATTAGCTTGCGGATTGCCTTCGATATCACGCGACAAGACCGAAGCGAGGTCAAAACGGAATCCGTCGACGTGCATTTCCTCGACCCAGTAACGCAGGCTACTCAGGATCATCCGCCGCACAATGGCATGGTTTCCGTTTAACGTGTTTCCGCAACCACTGAAGTTTGCGAAACCACTGCGATCGTGAACGGCCCCCTCGTGACCTGGTTCCAGTATGTAATAGGCAGCGTTCTCGAGGCCTTTGAAACAAGAGGTCGGGCCGCGCTCGTTTCCTTCGGCGGTGTGGTTATAGACGACATCCAGCAACACTTCGATGCCGGCACGATGCAATGCTTTCACCATGTCACGAAACTCGTCCAGGACCCGCAGGGGATCGTTGACTGACGCATATCCGGCATGTGGAGCGAAAAACGATACTGGGTTATAGCCCCAGTAATTGCTTAGTCCCGGAGAAGCTTCCTGCGGATCAAACTGAAAGACGGGCAGCAGTTCAACGGCGGTCACTCCAAGCTCTTGAAGGTAGGGGATCTTCTCGATCAATCCTAAATACGTTCCCCGCTTCTCAGGTGAAACGCCAGAATTTTCGCTGCGGGTGAATCCGCGAACGTGCATTTCATAGATAATCGTTTTGCTGAAGGGCTGGCGAAGCGGTGTATCGCCTTCCCAATCGTATTTCGTCAGATCGGCAACAACGCTTTTCATCGCGTGAACAGTATTGTCACCAGGCTCTGCACCAGCCTCGCGATCAAATTGTTCTGGTGTCGCGATGGCTCGGCCGTAGGGATCGAGCAAAACCTTGTTGCTGTCAAAACGTAAACCGTGCTCTGGCAACATCGGTCCGTGTGCGCGATAGGCATAAATTTGCCCGGGCTTCAATCCGTCGACCAGAACGTGCCAATAATGAAACGTTTTATGTTTGGCCGGATCCAAATGAATCCTGCGCGAAGGCTGTTGGTCATTTACATCGTCGAACAGCAGCAATTCCATCGACGTGCAGCTTTTGGAATGCACACAGAAATTCACCCCATCGGGCGTTAAGGTTGCACCGAGTGGAAAGGTATTGCCGGGAGAGATTCCTGTCATCAGTTACTTGATTCTCGAGGAGTAGCGGAATCATGATGTAAGTTTTGCGTTTTCGGTCGCCGCTGAACCGGTTCTCCTTAACAGGATAGATCATTTTCAAGCCCGAAATGCTACACTGCGCCAATGTTATTGATCGCGACTGACGAAGCGGGCTACGGCCCCAAGCTAGGACCACTGGTGATTGCTGCCACGGTTTGGCAGGTCCCCGACCACCTAAATCATGATTCGCTGCGGGCAGCCTTCGCCCCGCTCGGTCAGCCAATCAAGCTCGGTGACACGGTGGTGACGGTCAACGATTCCAAAGCGGTCTATCAGCCCTCCTCTGGATTGGGCGGCTTGCACGCGGCGGTCAGCGCATCCCTTGCTTGGTGCGGCATGGATGCCGGTGACCTCGAAACCACTCTGGGGGGCTTATGCCCCGAAGATCTGCAGGCGATACGACAAGCCCCCTGGCTTGAGATGGAAAAAAATGTGGCCATGTTGAGTGTCGATGAGGTCGCGCCTTTGCTAGCCCATTGGCGGTCCAGCGAAGCAGAGCTAATCGATGTCCGAGCCCGAATTATCACAGCCCAAGAATTCAATGAGTCTTGCTCAAATGGCTTGAACAAGGCTGACCTGTTATCCCAAACGACGCTCAATCTGGTGCGTGACACTTGGCAACGACATTCAGCAGGGCAACCACAAACCGAAGTTTATTGTGATCGCCATGGCGGACGCCGTTACTATGCTGGCGTCCTACAGCATGTGATTCCCGATGCTTGGGTCAACGTCGAATCAGAAACGGCTCAAGAAAGTGTTTACTGTTTAACGTTGGACAGCCACAAGCTGAGAGTTCATTTCACCGTCAAAGGAGACTCGTTCACGCCAGTCGCGCTCGCTTCGATGCATGCCAAGTACCTTCGTGAGCGCATGATGGAATCCTTGAACCGATATTTTGTCCGCCGCATCGGCGAGTCGTTAAAACCAACCGCCGGCTACCCTGTCGACGCCGATCGGTTTCTAAACGAAATTACTGCAACAATCGAGCGCGAGCAAATCGATCGATCATCACTTATTCGATCAAGATAAAAAATGCTGCCAAGCGAATTAAAGTGATCTACAAACGGGCCTCGCTTGCCGGTGCTAAAACGCTACCGGATCGTTCTCAGAGGCGATGCCTCGTGATCCGTTTCCTACTCGGCTGCAGGAGGATTGAATTTTAGTGGGCCCGCTCAGTCTCGCTCATGAACTCTTCCGAGCGAACTGCATGCTCGCATATTGAATTCGTCTTGGCGAACGAGGTACGTATATTCATCAATGAATCGAGTGGACTCGGCTCGACCGTCGTCGTTTACTCCGGTGACCCGGTTTTGTTAGCGGAGTCGGCGGCAACGCGATTGTGCAGTACGCGTTTCAGTGAGTTTGCAAGCCGCACTCGACAAAACGAGCCCCGCCAGCGACTTCCCTGCCCAGTCTTTCCTTGCGAAGAACCTAGAAATCCTTACGAAGAACCCAGCAATGCAGCCTCTGCCCGCTGCAGCCTGGATGGTGTTTTCTTTCCGGCTTGCGTTCAGGCCTCTCTTCGTCTTGGGCGAGGCGCTTGATCGGGATCCATTCCCTGCTCAATCATCGCAATTCTCTCCTGATGCCGAAAGTACATCTTTGCGAGTGCTTGAATGCCCCCCGCCAAAATAGCGACGATGGCGATCAACGCCCATGGTAATCCAGGGTGAGAAATCAACGCATTCCAATCAACTGCCATGCAAATTGCTCCGATGAAAATTAGCGATACCTGTCTTGATTCGTCACGGCACTCTATTTCTTGAGGGCGAGGCTCAGGAAATGTGAAAGTAATCCTGTGAGACGCCTTCCTCCTCCTCATGCCATCAGTATCTTTCGCCCGGCCCAAGCAACTGCGGACTCACTAGCTAGTCGCCGACCTTTCTTGCTGTTGAGACGACAACATCGTCTTCCATTCTTGGGAATCGATTTTTGGTTGGCGATCATCTATCGATCAAACGAATCGGACCTGGCGTTGTTCCCAAATCACGGGCTGTTGTTCCCAACTCAGTGTTTGACTCCACATCCTCTGTTAGATTTCGAATACCGCACGGTCACCATAACAAAGCGAACCGCTGCAATGCTAAACCACGGCCACGTTTTAGGAACGAAGCTTAAAGCCACAACTTAGCGATCGCCGCCATTGCTTTACGCGGTTCAATACCGGCGGTCAGAGGCAGTTGGGCGACACCGAGCAACCGACGTGCAATCTCAATAGCTGCAAATGACCGCACCAAACCGGGGTCAACGCTAGATCCGCCGGCCGAACGATAGGCTGCGATCACTTCATCGGCTGATTTCTCATCGCCACCACACAGCACGCAATGGGCGGCCAGAATACCGAGATCAAATTCGCCCGGACCAGCGAAAGTAAATTCCGGATCGATGACTCGCAAACCTGCCTCGGTCCGCAACCACGACCCCGGATAGAAGTCACCATGGAGCAGATGCTCACCGGCTTGCAGGTATTGCTTTCCCAAGTGTTCGAATTTCGCAACCAGATCAGGCCAGCCACGAATCTGATCTGCCAGGTTTTCCAGCCCATCGCAAATCGAATTCAGCGCGACGACCGATGGTGCTGTAAGTGGAATGACGAACATGTGCTGATGATTTAGTTTTCTCAGTTCCAGGCAACCAACCTGTTCTCGGTCTGCCGCCGACAACGGAATCGCGTGCAGTTCGGCCAACCAGGCTGTGGCCTGCTCAATCGGCATCGCCGAAATTTGTCTTGTCGCGTACAGGTCGCCGTAATCACTCGCGGGGCCAAGATCTTCCATCGCAATTAAGTGGCGACCTTGATCAGCGGCCAAGATCTGAGGCATCTTGTCCGCCACGGCCGGGTATTCGCTGATCAAGCGATAGAAATCCGTTTCTGCCTTACTGCGTTCTACCGGCGCTTGGATTTGCGGATATTTTTCCACCCATGGTCGTGATTGTTTCAAGATGATTTTTTGTCGTGTGGTGGCAACACGAACGACCATGTTCATGTTGCCCACTCCGGCGCACTCAGTGCTCATCACGACTTCGCCGAATTCCCACAGTCCCAGCACTTGCATCGCATCGCGAACAGATTCTTGCTGATCAAAGCTGATCAGCGGGTAGTTAACGGCTTGCATTGGGGACTTTCCGAATGAAGGAAAAAAGGATCAAACTGACGGTTTTGCAAACAGTGCGGTTTTGTAAAAACAGCTCCAGTAGATGCGAAAACTGTCGGCTAATCGAACCCGCTAACAAGCGGATCGCGGCTAACGCATCGTTCGCCGCTTCCACCGCTTGGCCGCAGCAGCAACCGTCACCTGCCAATGGTCGACCGACTCACCAAAGTCTGCGAGCAATCTGTCGGCAACGGCGACAACCATCCTGCTGGGGAATAGGTTGGTCCCGTGAACCGCGCCAATCATCGCCCCAAGGACCTGGGCATAAGAATCCGAATCATGTCCAAAGTCGAGCGTCAAATGCATCGCTGCCAGCGGGTTGAACCGGCAAGCCTTCAGCATTGTCAACGGCACCAGGAGCGTAAAGTGGGCATCCCAGTAATAGACAGGTTTGCCCTCCTGCTCGAGCAACCGATAAATCGTTGCCGGGTGACCTTCTGCACGTTGGACGATCGAATCTGATAAGTCGATCCAACGATCAAGTTGTCTCCCTGCATAAGGCACATCACCAAACCGGAACGGATCTGTTTTCAAGCCGTCCAGCATTGCCTGCCATCGTTGCTGGGGCGATGCCGTATTGAGTTTGGGGTCCAAGGAAGATGCCAACGCGGCGTTCAATGCTGAGCAAATGTCTCGTGCAATCGGCGCATCAAGAAAGTCGATTTCGAATGTTTCCCGGTACGCAATCTGTGGATCTCCGGGAAACAATCCGGCTAATGGGAGCAAGGCCATCTGGCCACTGCAATTCGAAACACCCGCCCATAGGCGTTCGACCGGATATGCGTTTTCACGTTCACCCAGCAGCCAACGTGATGCGTAGCGGTATTCTCTCAAACCTTCTTCAACCAACTCAGCCGTGGCTGCCGATGGGGGGCGATCCAAACGGGGCCTGAACTCTATCAGTTCACGCGCTAAATCACGCGACGTGATCCGGTCCTTGTCACCCGCCAACATCTTTCGCAGTGCCCGCATCACAACGATTTTGTGACGAGAATCATCTGTGATAGTCCCCGCTTTTGCTTTCGCCCGCCAAGGACCGTAGGCAGCCGCATCAGGCCGCAGGATTTCATACGAAGCCATCACCAGAGAATCACTGAGTTGCTTCAGCACGCTGTCATCGAGAACACGTTCCGCATCCCATTTTCGAGCATTTGCCAAGCCACTCTGGCTTTCACTTTGATCGAATTCGCGAAATTCCACTGGGCCGCCTAGTGCATCACCGATCAGTGAGCCCATCAACATCCCAGCGACACGGTTCACCCCAGAGGCACGGTTCGATTCCGCCGGATCTTCTGAACGTGTTGCTGTGGGCAACATCACGCTTCCTGCAGCGCCCGTGATGCTGCTGATGAATTGACGGCGTTGGAATTGCATGATCAACCAGATTGACTCAATGAAAATGGAAATCCCCAAACCAAAATCACGCAGCCAGATTGCCAAGTCTAATTGGCAGCTAAAATCGCCTCATCGATTTCCGCGCAGCTCGGCTACATGTTAGCAGCCTAGATGAGGAACTGGGGGTCACATGGATCCTCTCGCATCGGCAGCATGATCCTTATGCGTTTCACTTTTGCTTGGGGCGAAAGGCGACGAGCCGTTTTTCATCGGTGGCCAAGTAAGGGCCATCGATCAGGTCGATACAATAAGGAATTGCCGGAAAGACGGCGTCGAGGCATTGAGCGATCGCTTTGGGTTTACCGGGTAGATTCACGATCAAAGCGCCACCTCGAATGCCGGCAGTCTGTCGAGACAGAATCGCAGTCGGGACGTATTGCAGTGAAATCTGTCGCATCAATTCGCCAAAGCCGGGCATCATTTTCTCGCACACCGACTCGGTGGCCTCTGGCGTGACATCCCGTTGGGCCGGACCGGTCCCGCCGGTCGTGACCACCAAGCAACAGTGTTCTTCATCGCATAGTTGGACCAGCGTCTGCTCAATGAGTGGTTGATCATCTGAGATCACACGCGTCACTGGTTGCCACGGACTCGTCAGAACTTCGTTCAGGTAATCTGCGATTGCCGGTCCACCCAAATCTTCATATTCGCCACGACTAGCACGGTCCGAGACGGTCACGATGCCAATCCGCGCGGTCAGTTTTTTATCGTTTAAGGAACTCATACCAGGATCTCTTTTACGACGCGAGCGTTTTCTACACCGGTCAAGCGAGCATCCAAGCCTTGATGTTTGACGGTGAAGCGTTCGTGATCGATTCCTAAGGTGTGCAGCACCGTCGCATTCAGATCGTTGATGTGAACCGGATCTTTCACGATGTTGTAGCAGTGCTCGTCGGTTTCGCCGTAATCGAATCCCTGCTTGAACCCACCGCCGGCAATCCATGTGCTGAAACAACGCCCATGGTGGTCTCGCCCATGGCTTTCCTTGGTTAATTTGCCTTGGCTGTAAATGGTGCGTCCGAATTCGCCTCCGAAAATTACCACGGTGTCGTCTAGCATGCCACGTTGCTTGAGATCTTTGACCAACGCAACGGCTGGTTGATCCACGCTGTCGCAATTCCGTTTCAGTTCTTTGGGCAGATTGCCATGCTGATCCCAGCCGCGATGAAAGAGTTGCACAAACGGAACGCCCCGCTCGGCTAAGCGACGGGCCAGAATGCAGTTTGCAGCAAAGCTGCCCGGCTTCTTGGCATTCGGGCCATACATGTTGAGTGTCGCCTCGGACTCATCACCCATATCCATCAGGTTCGGAACAGACGTTTGCATCCGGTACGCCATTTCGTACTGAGCAATCCTGGTTTGAATCTCCGGATCACCGACATCTGCAAATCGCGTCGCGTTGAGTTCCGCAATACCATCCAGCACTTTGCGACGTAAGCCAGGCGAAACCCCATTCGGGTTCTTCAAATACAGAACGGGCTCGTCACCACTGCGGAATTGAACACCTTGATGTTTCGAAGGCAAAAAACCGCTCCCCCAAAGTCTGGAAAATAACGCTTGCCCCGGTTTCGCACCGACCGAGATCATCGTGACATAGGCGGGTAAGTTCTCATTTGGACTCCCCAGGCCGTAGCTTAGCCAGGCGCCCATGCTGGGCCGTCCCAATTGCTGGGTACCGGTATTGATATAGGTCATTGCCGGATCATGATTCACAGCCTCGGTGTTCATCGTGCGGACAATGGTCATCTCGTCAACGATCGATGCAGTGTTCGGCAACAAGTCTGCGTTGACCCAGGTCCCACGCTCACCGAATTGTTTGAATTCAAACATCGGTGCAACACAAGGAAACGTCGACTGACCACTCGACATCCCGGTCAGCCGTTGACCGTTACGAACCGAATCTGGCAATTCAGTCCCGTGCAACTTTCTTAGCCCTGGCTTGTAATCAAACATGTCGATATGACTGGGGCCACCGGCCATAAACAAGTAGATCACACGTTTGGCAGTTGCCGGAAGATGTGGTAATCCGGGCAAGCCCCCGCGGGAAATCGAACTGGCAGAGGCACCAGCCTGTTGGTCTGCGTTGAGCAAGGTGGCCAAGGCAGCCGCGCCGAGGCAACCACGACCCCGCGCCAACAATTGGCGACGCGTCATTTGGCGTTCGAAATCTTCGATTGGATTCATCGTGAGCTCTTTTGACATTGGTAGCGTGTGCAGTGCATCGGTGTGAGATATACGCCTCACTCGCGGGTCAAGGTTTCGTCCAGATTCAGCATCGCCTCGGCAACCATCGTCCAAGCCGCGTGGCGATCGGCTGGTATCGATTCATTTCGTGGCGATTCCCCTACTGCTAACAAGGCTTTGGCCGATTCGCCATCGGCAGCGTATTCAGCTAAGGCACTATCCAAGATGCGAGTGAAAACCTTGATCTCGCCTGGTTCAGGCCTTCTCGCGGTTACCAATCTGAACCCGTAGGCAATTTGCTGATCTCGATCAGTTCCACCCTCGGTCAGCATGCGAGCTGCGAACTGTCTTGCCGCTTCGACAAATTGGGTATCGTTCAGGGTGACCAATGCCTGCAGCGGCGTATTCGTTCGGTCTCGTTGGATTGCGCATTTTTCTCGCGTGGGAGCATCAAAGATCTGCATGGCTGGCGGTGGTGCAGACCGTTTCCAATAGGTGTAAAGGCTGCGACGATACAATTTGTCACCGTGATCCTGTACAAACTTTGGATTTCCCCCCAACCCAACTTCGGCCCACAGTCCGGGTGGTTGGTACGGCTTCACGCCGGGTCCACCGAACCGATCGACCAGCAGACCGCTAACGTCAAGCGCCATGTCGCGGATAAATTCTCCCTGCAAGCGGAATCGGGGGCCGCGGGCAAGCCAGCGGTTCTCTGGATCGGCCAGATAGTCATCCGCACCGGCATGCGAAGTTTGTTGATACGTTTGCGACATCACGACTTGCTTGAGCAATCGTTTCACATTCCAGCCGTTATCGCGAAAATCGACGGCCAGCCAATCCAGCAATTCTGGGTGCGTGGGGAACTCGCCTTGCGCGCCAAAATCTCCGGGCGTCGAGACCAAGCCGACTCCGAAAAGCATTTGCCAATAGCGATTGACCGCGACCCGCGCGGTCAGCGGATGATCGTCTTGAAACAGCCACTTCGCGAGTCCCAGGCGATTGCGTGGTGCGTCGGGAGACATCGGTGGCAACACCGGCAAGGTCGCCGGATCAACTTTAATATCGGTTGGTGAATCATAGGCGCCTCTATTGAGTACAAATGTCTCGCGTGGCTTCGCTTGGTCACCCATCACCATCACCGTCGTCATCGGTTGATTCAATTCCTGAATTTTGGCTTCAAGATCGCTCACCTCTTGCTGCAGTGACTGGTACTCATCGTGCTGTGTCGTCAAGAAATATCGACGCAGCGAATCACGCTGTGCTTCGGTTCGCTCTCCCTCCGGAATCGACAATAAACCATTGACTGGTAATCCCTTTGCTAACTGTTGGATTTCGTTTGCTTCCAAACGCCTTGGGAAAATGTCGATTGAATCGACGACGCCTCGAAGTCGCGCACCGGTATGACGACTACCGATCAACAATGTCTTGTCTGTTCGTATGGTTTCGGTCAACCCGTTTTGTTCGATATTCCAATCCCAAATCTCCCCATCAACAAAAATCTTCACTCCGTCTGCTTTGGAGGAACCATCGTAGGTTGCAATCACATGTTGCCATTGATCGGGTTTCAGCTTCTTTTTGGTGGTGACCTTGATGGCGTTGCCGGGCCACTGGTGAATGACGTGGACAGATATGGGGCCATCACCGGCAAACAGGTCAAATCCACGATAAGCATTGCCATCATCCATGCGGGCGATCAAAGCCCCGGGGGCCGCTTTCTTCTGTGGTTTGACCCAACCGCCATAGGAAAAGGAGTCATTTCGTTCGAAGTTTGCCACATCGCCGACGTCGATAAATTGACTGCCATCGAATTTCAAGCCCGTATCGAATCGTGTGGCAACCCAATTCGGCTTGCCTTGAATTTTTGCAGATACTGCAGAACTCCCGGCATCGACAATTTGGTCACCTTGCCCTTCGACCATCGGAAATGAAATCGCACCAGGTTCGATTTTGACGGGATTCGACTCGGATTCAGATTTCAACTTCTTCAGCCAAGCCTGTAGCTCTGGACCACAGTCTGATTCGATGCGATTTAATTGGCTCTTCACTTCGTCCAATTGTCTTTGGACAATCGGCATTTCACGCTCTTTTGCCGGGTTAGGAATATCTAGTACCGGCTTCGCGTTACCATTGCGAGTTTGCATCCCAGCATCGCTGCTGACATTGAAAAACGCGTAAAAGCGATAGTAGTCTTCTTGTGATACGGGATCATATTTGTGGTCGTGGCACTGAGCGCACTCCATCGTCAGTCCCAACCAAACAGTGGAAGTCGTTTTCACACGATCAACGACGTACTCGACCCGGTACTCTTCGGCAAAGGCGCCACCCTCGTCGGTCGTTCCATTGTTTCGATTGAAACCAGCTAACACGCGTTGCTGTAGAGTTGCATCCGGAATCAAATCACCGGCCAATTGGCAGATCGAAAATTCATCGAAGGGCATGTTGGAGTTGTAAGCATCGACAACAGCGTCGCGCCAAGCCCACATGTCACGCGGTCCATCGGCGTGATAAACACTGGTGTCCCCATAACGAGCCGCGTCCAACCACGCTAATGCCATTCGCTGCCCGTAACGGGGAGAATCCAGCAGTCGATCGACCACCTTCTCAAAGGCATCTGCAGAAGCATCGCTGACGAAGGCATCGACTTCTTCCAAGGTAGGGGGAGCACCGGTCAAATCGTAGGTCACGCGTCGAATCAATTTTTCACGATTCGATGGATCAGAGAGCTGCTTTCCGTCCGCAGCCAAACGACGAGCAATGAAGGAGTCGATTGGGAGGCTAATGTTCGGCTGATGCTGCGGCCCCGACTCTGGCCCTTCGTCCGCTGTTGATTCATCTGCTTGGGGTACCTCTGGTTTGACTGGCGAACGAAACGACCAATGTTCGGTCCAGTTCGCTCCGGCGTTGACCCATCGAACGAGCAGATCACGTTCCGCACTTGTGAGCGATTTCAGTGAGTCTGGCGGCGGCATCACGGTCTCCGCATCGTCAGTGAGGATGCGCGCGATAAGTTCACTCTTTTCGGCATCACCGGCAACAATCACCGCTGCCGCTTCGGCTTCCAGATCCAGTCGCAGATCGGCTTCCCGATGTTCGGCATCCGGCCCATGACAAAAAAAGCACTTATCGGAAAGGATCGGTCGGATGTCCCGGTCGAAGGAGACCGAGTCATCCGCTAACCCGTTTAGCGAGTGGCAAGCAGCCAATAACAAAACAATGGTGAGAAATCGCACAGTCGAACCAACAGGCGGGAGGGGAGGGGCAAGCAAGGTCGCGATGGGAAAGCCAACGAACCCGTGCCAGTAGTTTAGCAGCCCCTCCTGGAATGCACACACGCGATGGTAATTCTGCACCCAAAACACGACTTCCACGGGATTTTCTGACAATCAACACACTCGCTCATCGCACAATCCGCAATCGATCGATTCTCAGTCGTGTCGTCGTCTCGGGCTCGACCAGCCCGATGCCGATATAATCGATCCGGGAAAGATCAAGCGATTGATTTTTGGACCCAGCCAACAGTGCGTCGCGAGTGATTCGAATTCGCTTATAAGGTCCTGATTCAAGCGTCCAAGTCGCTCGATACGCATTCACGGCATCGGGGTCTGTTTGGTCGACGACTTTGATCACGAGCGTGATGCGACTGCGACTGGGTGAGTCAAGTCTTACATCGATTTCTAAAGCTTCTGCTTGCGACCAATCGGCGTGTAATTCAAACAACGAAATTCTTGGGAAACGAGTTGGTTCGCAGATCAATTCCAGCGAGTACATGCCTTCAGTCGCGTCGGACGGTCTGCGAATGCCTTGACTGTCGTTAAACCAAAAACGTCCCATTTCTGCATCCGTCTCGAAGGATGCGAGAAGGGGGAATTCGCGTTCAACATTCAACACATCACGTAACACCATGACTGGCGCGTACCATGACAACGCCAGCAAACATCCGGAAGCCAAAAACAGCAACTGCGAGCGGAGCTTCTTATCCGGTCGACTACGCTGCCATCGCCAACCGATGTAGACGAGGATGGCGGCGGCGGAACCTAAGGCATTGGAGACCGCATCGTGCAAAGATGAACTGCGCCCCATGTATTGTTGAAGGATTTCAGTCATCGCCCCAAGCAACGATATCATCACCATCACGACGATGCCGCGGATGGTAAGTTTTGCGAAGTTATCTCGTGCCGGACGTATTCGCTCGAGCCCCCGCATCGCAGCGAATGATAAACAGCCGAACAACGGAGCGTGAACAAGATCACCAGCCGCGGCCCAGGCCCGCCCTGTAAAGGGCAGAGGCACCAACAGCACAAACAATACACCCGCGGCAATCACGCCAGCCATCCAAGCGATCGAACGCATCGTCCAAGATTCTCCTCTTCCTGGATCCCACCAGATTAAGGGCCGAACAGGGCAGAAGGATTGGTCGTCGCTTGGTGTGCAGTAACGCAGACGCGTCAGCCGGTTTCCAGCAACGCCAATCAGGGTGAGGTAGTGAAATGAATCAAGACCAAGTTTGACTGGCGAGTAATGCTGGGATGTTCTGACAATCCACTCGTTGACCAAGCTAGTAAGGAGGGTAACGAAAAGCTGTTCGAGCGTTTCGTTACTTCCTAGCGAGCCGGCGCGGCAGCTGGTTTCAACGTGCTGATCTTCGCCGTCGGTGTCGCGTCTGCTTCCAGATCGCCTAATGCATATTGGATTCCATCCAGCATGTGTCGAACGATGCTTGGGTTCTGGAAAGTCTCTTCGCGATGACCAAAGTTCGTATAAAAGACTCGTCCCTCGCCAGCGGTCCGAACCCAAGAGACTGGTACCTCACGCGGTCCATCGTTAATGCGACCGGAAACTGGTTCCTTGCTCATGTCCAAGCTGACTAAGACGCGAAGGTTCTCCGTTCCGGCATACGAGTCAGGCTTGTACTGATAAATTTCGTCTTGGTGCCAGAAACCACTTCCGTCAAACGCTGCGTTCAACACGTGCTCGGGATCGTCCAGTTTGAAGGCCCAAGTTCCTCCGGCGCCCCAAGGATGGCCGTTGAAAATCCCCCCTACCATCGATAATGCTTCGGGGTGTCGACCAAAATTGTCACTGGCTGCGTGAAAGCCTGCCAAGCCTTTGCCGCCCGAAACAAAGTCCAGGAACGCATTCAGTTGTGAAGCTTCCGGAAACTTCATGTGTGTTGTGTTGTTTAGCAGCACGAGATCGTATTTCGCCAAGTTTTCCTTCGTGAACACGTCATAGGTGTCGGCCAAGTCAATCTGGAAGGCACCGGTTTTCCGACCCATTTCTTCGACCGCGACATTGCCGTGTGGGATCGAGGTGTGGATGAAGCCTTCACAACGATAAAAGACCAAAATCCGTCGATCTTTCAGCGGCTTTGCCGTCGATTTATCGGGTACTGCAGCGGCAATCGCTTCACGCTGCTTCTGCGTAACCACCTTGAATCGCCCCGCTTTTTTCTGCTCCCACGGATCTTGGGAATTCGCCAGGGATGAACTGAGCAACACAATCGTCAGAGCGGCAAGAAAGGACTTCACGGAAAACTCGCTGGCAAGAGTAAAAACGGACAGTAACACTGAATGATAACCGGCAAACGCTCCCAGTAATAGCTTTGGCCCGATTGTTGCATTACCAACCACTGTTCGTTTTCAATAGCGCAAACGCGCTAAAATGTCACACATGCACCGAAGGAGAAGGGCGTCATGAGCACAGTCGATATCTACTCGCAAAGAGTTAAGGACATCATGAGCCGGGATGTGGTTACCGTTCGCGCCGGCGACACCATTCACGAAGCACTCACGCTGATGGGAGAAAATCGCGTTTCCGCACTGCCGGTGGTTGATAACCAAGATCACTGTGTCGGCATTTTATCGACGTCTGATTTAGTCGATATGACGCGAGATATCGATGATGACATCTTGCATCTCGATCTCGTCGATCCTTCCAGCAAGCGATTCCTGCTCGATCGACTGACGCACAGTTTGGGGAATGAGTCGGTGCAATCTTTCATGAGCGAGATGGTCGCGACCGTTGGATTGGAAACTTCGATTGGAACAGCAACACGCGAGATGCTGCGAAATCGAATTCACCACCTGCCCGTCGTCGATGAAAACGCCCGATTGATGGGGATTCTATCGACGCTCGATATTTTGGGTGAAGTCGCCGACGCTGCACCCGACCTTTAGCAAACTGTTTGATGCATTGCATCCGAAGTCGCGGTTGCCTCGTGGCAGCCGCTTCACGGCAAATGTGTTGGCAGGGGCCGGTGTGTTGGCAGGGGCCGGTGTGTTTGCAGGGGCCGGTGTGTGAATGATGGCTTGGGCGGACTGCTTGTTGCTGGTTTCCTACTGGGCGGCATCCGCGGCTTACTGATTCAAGTGCCCTTCGGCGGACTTCACCACTGCTTTCATCGCCTCGGTGATTTCAGCAAAGATCGTTTTGATGCGTTCTGGCTTTGCGTCCTCTGCATCCTGCTCCAGCAGTGCTGCAATCTTCGACAAACGCACGGCACCCACTGACAAAGATGCACCCTTCAATGTGTGTGCCGCGCGCCGTAAAAGTGCGCGGTCGTCCAGCTCAACGGCTTTGCGGATCTCGCTAGTCAGCGCCTGAGTCTCCCCGAGATAGACCGTCAGCAATTCGACCAGCAATTGGTCATTGCCACCGACCGTCTTGGAGGCATGTTCCCAGTCAATCGCAGATGCTTTTCGATTCTGCTTTTCTTTCTTGCCCGATTTACCTTTTCGCTTCTTTTGTTTTTCAGATCGTTGCTTGCTCGACTTCGCGGCATCGCCGAGTTCTGCCGAGAATGGGGGATCCGTAATGGTCGGCGATTCTCGCCGCTTCTGCTTTAGGGAAGAAGGTTCTGTGCTGTGAGCCGATGCGTTTTTGTCCGACGTGGTCGCGCTGGATTGGGGTGTAAGGGATCGGCTGATCCCACGGTTAGTATCACTTGACCTGCTGCCGTTAGGCTGGTCGCTGTCGATTGGTTCGCCCACTGTGCGTAACGACTCACCCACTGTGCGATTCGGATCATCAAACGCAGGCAGCGATTTCGCCGTGTCGTGTTCAAGTCGACCTTTTCGATCGCCTGCGCTTTGAGCGTTTTCGCGGACCTTATCTTTGACGCACGGATCAATCCCCAGCACAACTGCCAGCTTTTCATACAGCGTTGCGACTCGGATGGGCTTTGCGACGTATTCGTCCATGCCGGCGTTTAGGCATTTTTCACGATCTCCTTTCATCGCGCGGGCGGTCATCGCAACGATCGGCTGATGAATGCCCGACTTCGCTTCGCGTTGACGAATGAGTTTGGTCGCTTCAAACCCATCCATGATTGGCATCTGGACGTCCATCAGCACCACATCGAAAGCTTGTGTTGCCAAAATATCGACCGCTTCTTGGCCATTATTGGCCACGGCGACTTGGTGGTCATATTTTGCAAACAGGCCTAACGCTAGACGTTGATTAATGATGTTGTCTTCGACCAGCAGAATACTGAGTGAGCCGAGGTCAATTCGAAGTTGTTCTTCGATTGCGTCGTCGCTGCCCTCGGGGGCTCCAACCCCCAAAGCTCGAATGATCGCGTTGAATAACTCGGATTGCTTTACCGGTTTCATTAATCGTCCGGAAACCCGCAATTCGTCAACGATTCCTGAATCACCTTCTCTTCCACCGCTGGTCAGAATGATTACCTGCACCTCATCGAGGTCCGGATCCTGCCGAACTCTTTCGACGAATTCATACCCGCTCATTTCGGGCATATTTACATCACTGATGATCAGTCCGATCGGTTCCCCAGACTGCTGCGCGTGCTTCAATTCGCTAAGCGCCAATTCCCCCGACTCGGCCAGGGTTGGGATCATGCCCCAGTTGGTCAGCATTTCATTGAGGATGGTGCGATTGGTTTCGTTATCGTCAACGATCAGCACGCGTGTTCCGCCCACCACGACGACACCACGGGCGTCGTGTTCCTGTATGTTGGTGGGCGCCGCGGAGAAGCAAACTTGGAAAGTGAATGAACTGCCTTGACCTTCAACACTCTTCACGCTGATGTCGCCACCCATCAGTCTGACGAGGCGACTGGTGATGGCCAAACCCAGCCCGGTACCACCATATTTTCGCGTCGTGGAGGTGTCGGCCTGTTCAAATTCGTGAAAGATGGTCTTGCATTTTTCAGGCGGGATACCGATCCCAGTGTCTCGCACCTTCACTTCCAAGATGACTTCGTCGGTGTGGCTTGGCTGGCGAGTAACCTCCACCACGACTTCGCCCTCTTCCGTGAATTTGATGGAATTTCCAACGAGGTTGACAATCACTTGTCGGAATCGCCCGGCGTCCCCGACGACGTACCTCGGCACGTCAAGATCAACACGAAACGCGATCTCAATATCTTTTCCGTGAGCTCTTAGGCCGAGCGTTTTCATCGTGTCGCCCAAGCTCTCGTGCAAGTCAAATGCACGCTGCTCCATATCGAGCTTGCCAGCTTCGATTTTCGAGAAATCAAGAATGTCGTTGATCACTCCCAGCAGTGCGTCACCTGACTCCTGAACCATCGACAGAAAGTTTCGTTGGGTGGGATCAAGTTTGGTATCGAGCACCAAGCCTGTCATGCCGATAATCGCATTCATCGGTGTCCGGATTTCGTGACTCATGTTCGCCAGAAAATCACTCTTTGCACGATTGGCTTTGTCGGCAATGACCTTCGCTTTCAGGATCTCCTCGTCCGCTTGCTTACGAGCAGTGATATCGTGCCCAATCCCCACGACCCCATTGACATTGCCTTCGCTGTCGAAGAGTGGCACCTTCGTCGTCAGCAACCACAGCGGTTCCCCCGCTTCGTTTTGGTGTGTTTCTTCGCGGTCCAGTAATGCTTCGCCACTCCGCATGACGATCTGGTCGTCGGCGACGTAATTGCAGGCCATGTCTGGAGGTGAGAAATCGTAATCGGTTTTGCCGATCAGACTTTCCACATCCTTGATCTTCAGCAGTTTCAGCAGTGCGGCGTTCGCGGTTCGAAAACGGCCTGCTCGATCTTTGACATAAATCAGGTCGGGTACGTTGTCGATAATCGTTTTCAGCAAGTCGCGTTCGCGGGCTAAATTCAGCTCCGCAGCCTTTTGTGAGCTTACGTCGCGCGAGATACCGATCGTGCCGATGACACGTCCCGTTTGATCTTTGAGCGGCACCTTTGTCGTGCTGCACCAAGTTTCTTTTCCGTCGTCGTAAGTTTCGTATTCGATCTCGGCTAAGATCGGCTCGCCACTTTCCATGATTCGCCGTTCATCTTCCAACGCCTTGCGAGCATGTTCGCTCGAGAAGAAATCGGCATCAGACTTACCCAACACTTCTCGCGGATCCGAAACCCCAAATTTTTCGGCGCAGCTCCGACTCAATCGAAGAAACCGACTGTCAGCGTCTTTGAAGTAAACCGAGTCGGGTACCGCCTCAAGAAGTGTCGCCAGCAGGAATTTTTCGAACTCGACTTGGTGCTCGGCATCCTTTTGGTGACTGACGTCCCAGAACATCGCTTGGATTCCAACCACTTCGCCGCGGGCATTGTGTACCGGCGATTTCCAAACCTCGACGTGATTTTGTCTGTCACCCACCTGATGTCGCTCGACATCGTGGTGCAATCTCGCTGACTGCATCACGTCGCGATCATCAGCTTGGTATTTTTTGGCAAGATCGGCTGGAAATAAATCAAAATCAGTTTTTCCAAGCAGTTGATCAATGGGCCTGCCAATCTGTTCGCACGCCCGTGAATTGGCGTACTGGATACGACCACGACGATCTTTCCGTAGCACACTCAGCGGCAAACTTTCGACTAGCGAGTGATAAACAGCCTCTGATTCTCGAAGCGCAAACTCCAAATTGCGTTGGTCGGTGATGATTTGCGTCAAGCCAAAGATGACAGGCGGACGATCGTTTTCTTGCTGATAGTAGACCGTTTCATGGACACGATGATCGCGATGTTCAGAATCAACCACGCGGTAGTCGTATTCTTGAGAGCGAGTGGTCGGCAATCCTTCAAGAAGTGCCAGCACGCGATCGCGATCATCGCGATGGATCGAATTGATCCGCAGGGCTGGCCGCGCGATCATCTGGTCAGCCGAATGGCCGTACAGATTTTTGGCGGCTGGGTGAATCCACAGCCGCTTCCCATCGGCGCTAGCACGCCAGGGAATCTCTGAAATCAGATCGAGGAGAGGAGTCGGTGTCGATTGATCAGACCACTCCGCGTCGCCTCCGACTTCCGCATTCGCCATCGTGTTCCATGCTTGCCTTGGGAAAGAAACCGCTCTCCCCCAATAATAAACGGTGACGAGCAAGACAGGCTAATCAAACGAGAAATAAAGTCTCCGGTGAAGCAACCGTGTGCTTTTGGCGACACAAGTACTTCTGCCGTCACAACAGGACGCGGAATGGAGCGAAAAATCGACGGTTAGCGACTGCCGCTCGTCCATTTGCTAAGCCTGGCCAACGCCATCGAAACCGGTGCGATCGCGGTAACCGCCAATCCGACCTCTCGCAGGCCCGCTCAGGATGAGTCGGGGGCCAGGATGAATCAGGGGCCCAGGATGAATCAGGGGCCCAGGATGAATCAGAGCCAAGAACCGTGTAGGGGCGTATCTCGCAGGAGCCCACCCGCGTGGCATGTCACGAGGTCGCGGAATCCACATCCTGCGAATTCAACCTTTCTCGACGGGCCTGCGCGTGACGGACCCGCGCGTGACGGACCCGCGCGTGACGGACCCGCGCGTGACGGACC
>JARGNK010000002.1:134753-145971 GCA_029213145.1 Rubripirellula sp.
GTGACGGACCCGCGCGTGACGGACCCGCGCGTGACGGACCCGCGCGTGACGGACCTGCGCGTGACGGACCTGCGCGTGACGGACCTGCGAGTGACGGAACCGTCCGTGAGATTGCAAGGCGATATCGTTTTATTTTCGAGCAACCTTGTGCTTGAGCGGAAGCCAAGCCGCTCCATCTTGACTGCTAGCGACACATTGCTGAATGAAGTACATCCCTTCGACGCCGTCATAAATGTTGGGGTAGACGGTATCACGTCGTTCGAATGATTCACCGGCAGCCCGCTTGACCATGTCATCAAACGCCGAGGCATAAACATTTGCGAATGCTTCAAAGAAGGCTTCCGGATGGCCGGAAGGCAACCGACAGGCTGCAGCGCCCGACGCGTTCATGAATGGTGCGTTGGGGTCACGCGTATAAATACGATGCGCTTGGCCATTTTGGCGGAAGATTAATTCGTTCGGGTTTTCCTGTCGCCACCGCAGCGATCCTTTGGTTCCATCGATTTCGATTTCAAGATCGTTTTCGCGACCGTGGCTGATCTGCGAAGCGGTGACTGTTCCCAACCCACCGTTTTCGTAACGGATGACGGCCGTGCCATAATCGTCCAGTCGCCGCCCCTCGACAAAGGTTTTCAAAGAGCAGCTAACCGATTCGGGGAGACAACCAGTCATATAGCGACCGAGGTTATAGGCATGGGTAGCGATGTCGCCAAAGGCACCTGCGGCGCCACTCTTGGACGGGTCCGTTCTCCACGCTGCTTGTTTTTGCTCTTCTTCTTCGAGCGGTGTTCGCAACCAACCCTGAATGTACTGTGATCGAATGGCATTGATCTCACCCAGTTCGCCCGACAAGATCATCTCGCGGGCCTGACGAACCAGTGGATACCCGGTGTAGTTGTGGGTGACGGCGAACACAGCATCGCTGTTCTCGACGGTTTCCAGCAAAGCTTCGGCCTGTGCCAAGTCGAAGGTCATCGGCTTATCGCAGACCACGTTGAAACCGGCTTCCACTGCGGCCCGTGCGACTTCAAAGTGGGTGTGGTTAGGGGTGGCAACGCTGACGAAGTCGATTCGCTCGTCATCAGGTAACTTTGACTCTGCATCCACCATCGCCTCGTAAGATCCGTAAGCCCGCGATTCGGCGATGTCGTAATCTGGTGCGGAAGCTTTGGCTCGCTCGGGGTTACTGGACAGGGCACCGGCAGTCACCACAGCCCGGTTATCCAAGCAAGCACCGATCGAATGGACACGGCCAATGAAAGATCCGGCCCCTCCGCCAACGAGAGCCATGCGAAGTTTGCGATTCAGCGGTGCGTTGACGCCCATGATTTCGTACCCTTGGAGTTGTTGTATTTCGGGAAGATGGTCTGCACTCTTTTTTCAGATCGCAATCGTAAAGCTCCGGCCAGGAGCGTACAATTCCCGCCCGCAGAGAAAGTGTTCGCGTTTTCGAGAAGCTATCGCAGGTATCCCAGCAGGATCGCCTGCAAAATGCTGTCTCTGCCAGCCCACGAAACCATTACAATCGCAGAACACCGCCACGACTAAGGAGCCTTCCTCAAATGTCTCATCTTCCTAATCAAGAAAACCTTCCATCTCTCCCTAATCGCCCCACTTGCTGTTCGCTTGCCCGATTCGCCACGCCAGCCCTGGTATTGGTAACCGCTGTTTCGTTGGCAACGGCCGCCTATTTTGCCGGCCGTTCCACCCAAGTGAGCCAAATCACGGGAGCGAGCCAGAATGCACTCACGTCTCAAACCGACCAATTAAGCCAAGCTCTGAATTCGAATTTGGAATCGCTGGGGTTACCGCCGCTCCATGCGACCGCCTCGGTCACGAGCGAAAAATATTCCATGTCGACCGGATTTGTCAGCGAAGATGTCGAGGGGTTATTTGTCCTCGATCACAATTCTGGCTTGCTACAATGCAACGTGCTGTATCCACGCAGCCCCGCCATGGGCTTTGCGGGAAGATTTTCGATCAACATCGCGGATGCATTGGGAACCGGTGCAAAAGGTGGCCAGTACATCATGGTCACTGGTGTCGCCAGATTTCCCCGTGCCAGCAATCGCCCGGCGGCCGAAACCGTCGTTTATGTGATGGATACGGCGAGTGGCAACTATGCGGGTTACGGTGTTCCATTTGACCGGTCCGCGATGAACGGAAACCGACCTCAACAAGGATTGTTGGTGCTGATCGCCAGTGGATCAGCGAACCCCATCGTTGACCGCGATAACCTCCGCTAGGTCTGCCCAAGTAGCCAAGCTAAACGCCTGAATGCGATCAACGTTTATGCCGAACGTTTGCATTCAGGATGCCCGGTCAGACGATCCGAAATTGGAGTTTGCTCGAGCCATCTCGGCTTGAGCACAATTCTGTGCAATAACGCGACAGATTTTGGCAATCAGGGTATCGTGATCACGAGAGGGAAGCGATTCTCGCCTCCAGAGATCGCCCTCAAGATCAGCGTTTTCCGCGTTGGGCGAACAGCGCAACGACCAACTGTCTCGACTCTGATTTTGGTGAACCTGTCTGATTTTGGTGAGCCTGGTGTTTGCGGCCGTTCGGATAATTTTGCCGAACCAGAAATGTTCCATCCAGTCAGGGCGGCTCCACGGTGCCCAAACTTCCCTTAGGATCGCGCGTTTTCGCTGATTGGTGGCTGTGTCTCAATATTCGAGTGGATCGAGAGCTATGAGGATTGGCGGGCGTCTGGCCATTTGCAGGCGTCTGGCCAACAGCGGTCCCTTGGCGCGGCCCCCTGAACATCGCAACAATCTCGCCGCTATCTCTCCCGACACCAACAGGATTCAATGACGCAAGGATCGGCTACAGCGACTCACGGAATGAACGAGGCGCAGGCATCGGCAGTGGCGACACTGTCGGGGCCGATGCTAGTTCTGGCAGGTGCGGGGACTGGCAAGACCCGCGTGGTTACGTTTCGGATTGCGAATTTAATCCGTCACAGGATTCGTCCGGACCGCATCTTGGCGGTGACGTTTACCAATAAAGCGGCCGGCGAGATGCAAGACCGGGTTGGCGAGCTGATTGGCCAGCCCTCTCGCGGCGGCCCGAGATCACGTCGGCGAAGAAACCAGAAAGACGACGCGCCGAAGCCGACGATCAGCACCTTTCACTCTCATTGTGTGCGGATTTTACGTAGCCACGCGACGGCCCTCGGGTATCCTGCCAAATTTTCGATTTACGACCGCAGTGATCAGGAGTCACTTGCTCGCGGCGTACTTCGGGAACTGAGATTGCCGGGCACCGCACTGAAGCCCAGCGACATGCTGTCGATCATCGGCGGATGGAAAAACGCCTCAATTCAACCGCCCGAAGCAGCCTCGGTCGCTGCGACTGATCGAGAGCATTTCGCGGCGGCAGCCTACCGCCGGTACCAAGATGGCTTACGCGCCCGAGGCGCTGTTGATTTCGACGATCTGCTGTTGTTAACCGAGATATTGTTTGATGAGCACTCGGATATCCGCGATGAGGAGGCCTCGAAGTTCGATCATGTCCTGGTCGATGAATATCAAGACACCAATGGCAGTCAGTATCGGATCACCCGACACCTGACTCTGAAGCATCAAAACTTGTGTGTGGTCGGCGACGATGACCAATCAATTTACGCGTGGCGGGGAGCCGATGTTTCGCACATCCTGAACTTCACCAAAGATTGGCCAAACGCGAAGGTTGTTTATCTCGAGGAGAATTACCGCAGCACCGCGCAGATCCTGGAACTTGCCAACCGCTTGATTGATTACAACACCAAACGGCACGACAAAATACTGATCGCAAACCGGCCGGCAGGGCCACGTCCAAGAATCGAACAATTCAAGGATGAGATTGCGGAATCAAAAACGGTTGTCCATGAAATCAAGGATTGGATTGAAAACCGTCATATCCAACCGCGCGATATCGCAATTTTGTTTCGGACCAACGAGCAACCACGCTTGTTCGAAACCGAGCTGCGGAAAGCCAAGATTCCCTACGTGATGCTGGGCAGTCAATCGTTTTTTGATCGTCGCGAGGTGCGCGACATCCTGGCATACTTGCGTTGGATTGAACAACCCGATGATGAAGTCTCACTGCTTCGGGTAGTCAATACTCCGCCACGGGGGCTTGGCACCAAGACGATGAAATTGTTGATCGAGCGAGCGGTTCAACGGGGTGAATCTGTTTGGAAAGTGATGTCAGACCCTGAGGCCATTAGTGATCTCAAGCCGGCAGCTCGCCGTGGCATCGAAACGCTTACCCAAGTCGCCAATGAAGTTCGGCAAGATGCCTCGGAAGGCCGGTTAACCGACTCGCTTAGAACGCTTCTTACCCGCACCGCCTACTCCGACGAAATCCGCCGCTTATACGACCAACAAGAAGAACGCGACGCGCGAATGGCGTCACTCGATGACTTGACCAATGCTTTAGCCGCCTTTCAAGAAAACAAACGTCGCGGAAAAGAGGGACTCACGGGGTTCCTTGCTGACATCGCGCTGGCCGGTCGAGAAATGGGGAATGAAAAAGACAAGCTCGCCGCTCAAAACGCGGTCTGGCTGTTGACGCTCCATGCCGCGAAAGGACTGGAATTCCCAATCGTCTACATGGTCGGCATGGAAGATGGGATTCTTCCCCACAGTCGAAGTGTCAAAAGTGGTCGTGATGAAGACATCGCCGAAGAACGGCGTCTCTGCTATGTCGGGATCACCCGAGCCCAAGAGAATTTAACCATGTCGCTGTCGTTGACTCGACGGAAATGGGGCAAGCCACGACCGACCACGCCCAGCCGATTCTTGTACGAAATCACTGGAAAAGCCGACAAACCGACCGATCAAGCCAAGCGACCGAGGCCGCGGAAGTAATTCATTCGCTTACAATGCTCGGCTTGGAAAGAGTTTTACTCCATCAGATTGAGCCGACCATGAAGCGATCCCACACGCCCTCTGTGTCTCAAATCACAGCGTTATTTCTAGCTGCGGTCCTACTGGTCACTGCTTGCCAAACTTGTCTTGGGAACGACGACAATCCTGCCGACCTTGCTGGGCTGCAAGGAGGTCTGATCGTTCAATTGGGAGCGAGCGATACGCAAGCCGCCGCGGAGCTCAGTCGTACGGGGCGCTATTTGATACACGTGCTGGACACCAATGCCAAAGCGGTTCAAGCAGCGCAACAGAATCTGCATCAACAGGGGCGATACGGGCTCGCTTGGGCGGAGCAGCCCGTCGCGAATGACCGGCTCCCCTACGCTGAAAACTTGGTCAACCTGATCGTCGCAAAAGATTTCACTGTGCCGGTGCAGGAGATGTTGCGAGTGCTCACTCCGGGTGGTTCTGCGATTGCAAAGAAGGCCTTGGCGGACGAATCATTTTTCGAGTCGAACGCATTTACCTCGGTCCGAACGAGTGGTGCATACGTGATCGCCACGAAGGCTTGGCCAAATGAAATGGATGCTTGGTCCCACCCGCGACACGCCGCCGATGGTAACGCTGTTTCGCTAGACAGCATGGTGGGACCACCGGAACGCGTTCGTTGGATCGCGGCTGCGACCTCGGAAGTGGAAGGGATGGTGACCGCCGGCGGCCGAAATTTCTACGGTGGCATTCTGGCACGAGATAGCTTCAACGGTCTGCGGCTCTGGCACCGGCATCTCGCCAAACCGGGTGAAAACAACCCTCAAGAATTCGCTCTTCCGCGTTTGGCGGGTAGTGGATCGCGACCAATCGCATCAGATCAATTTGTGTTTGCATCACTCGGGGATCGGCCGGTCGCGTTAAACGCAGCGACCGGAGAAGTTGCGGTAGATTTTGGTGACTTGCGATCACCCAAGGCTTTGCTGTTCGATGGATTTCGTGTGATCGCCGCCGACAATCAAACCGTGCGGGCATTCGATGTGCAGACCGGCAAGGAGATTTGGAATGCTCCTGCCGCAGAGCCAAACAACGTGATTGGGGATGGCAAGCTTGTCGCCTTGATTCAAGGACGCGTCAAGCGTGGTGAAAAGGCAGTCGCGGTTGTACTTGATGCAGCCACTGGTGAAGTCGTCTGGACGCGAAATGACTATCCCTGGTTGGTTGCCACAACACGAACCGTATTGGCCAAAGGGCAATTGGTGTTTGAGGTATCAACCATGAACGACCATGACGCCGGTAACGCCATTCACGTTGTCTCTGCTGCAACCGGCGAACCTCGTTGGTCAAAGGATTTTCCACCTGGCATGAACCACGCTCGCCAGGCCCGCGCGATGTTCTTGGAAGATGATATTTGGATTTTGCACGGTGGGAAAATCAATACGAACGACAAAGAGAATCGAAAGCGAAGTCCCACCGAAGTCTCGGCGCTCGATCCGCTGACTGGTGCTGTCCGCAAGACATTTCCCGCCGGGATGGCGCATTGTTTTCCCCCGGTTTGCACGCCGAATTTTATGTTCGCGGGTGAACTGGACATGACCAACCTGAATTCAGGCGAAGTGATCGCGAACCGAATCACCAAAGCGAATTGCTCACGGGAAAGTGGCTGGATTCCTGCGAACGGCTTGGTCTACACGACTCCGAAACACTGCACTTGCTGGCCGATGCTCCGCGGCTATGTCGCGATGGCACCAGCAGCCGAGTCGACCGTTCATCAAGACATCAATGAGATCAAATTTTTGCTAGAGCGAGGATCGGCAACCGTCCCGACGGAATCGGCGCCCGCGAAAGAGACTGATTGGCCACTTTATCGACATGACCGTTGGCGTAGTGGCAGTACGGTCACGGCCGGTCCCACCGAGTTGTCGACACTTTGGACATCCCGTTTGAACGAAGAAATCGAAGCGGACGCTCAAGTAAAAGGACCGATCATCAGTGATTGGAAAGAGAATCCTGTCGTGAAGGGGCCGTTGAGTGCTCCCACCGTCGCGGCTGGTATCGCGTATGTCACTCGTCCCAATGCTCACGAGCTAATCGCGATCGACACGGCCACCGGTGAAATCCGCTGGCGATTCACCGCCAATGGCCGTCTCGACACCCCACCGGCGATTCATCGTGGGCTTTGCTTGTTCGGTTCGGCGGCCGGTTGGGTCTATGCGTTACGCGCTGATGACGGCCAGCTCGTTTGGCGGATGAGGGCTGCTCCAACCGACGAGCGGATTGTCGCCTACGGGCAGGTCGAATCGCCATGGCCTGTCCCCGGTGCCATTTTGGTCATGGACGACGTCGCTTATTTTGCCGCTGGCCGACAACCTTTGGCTGATGGTGGCATTCTTGTTTTTGCGGTCGATCCGATGACTGGTGAGCATCACTGGACGCAACGTCTTGATTCTGTCCCGCAAAAAGGGTTCTACGAGAACTCCGGTTTGGAATTTGATCCGTTCGATATTTTGCATGCCGAAGGAGATAGCATTGCGATGTCACGCTGGATCGTCTCACGCGATGGGCAGAATGTCGACGTCGATAAATGGAATGCTTTTGCCAAGTTGAACACGGGCGCCGGCGAAGTCTGGATTCCCCGTGGTACCTGGACTTACGGAGCTCGCCATCAAGATCGCTTTCGTGGGGAAGCGGAGCGACGGCCGTTGACCGTCTTTCGCGACAAGAACGTATTTAGTTTTTTAGATGGCAGCACCGAAGTATTTCGTCGTGAGTTTCATTTACAGGATGGAGAAAAATTCAACAGCAAGTGGATTACCGGTTGGGAGGCTGCCCGAACCGCAAGAGAGGGAGGCAAGCCATATCGAAATCAACGGATTTCCACTAGTGCTCAATGGATCAAGGACCCCTTCACACCCGAAGATGAGGTCAAAGTCGATCCAAAATATGGAACGCAGCTGCACAACGAGATTCACGCGATGGCGCTCGCCGGTGACGAAAAGCTATATGTGGTGCACCGTGATGGCCGTCTCAAAGTTTTATCGACCGAAACTGGCTACGTGATCGAGGAACGAACCGTGCCCCCGCCAGCCTGGGACGGATTGGCAATCGCGGACGGAAAGTTGTTTCTCACCACGCAAGCGGGACAACTGATCTGCTTGGGACAGTAGTCCGGTACCTGAGGGGACGATCGGCAGTTGGGGGGCAGGTCGATTCAGCACTCGCGCCGTCACCCAAGCCGCCGTCACCCAAGCCGCCGTCACCCAAAGCGCCGGTTCCCACTGTCGCGATTTAGGATTGAGTTCCGCTAATCGCCGTCCTTGACGGTGTTCAATTCGCTGTCGTTCCGTGATTTCTGACTTTGCGGTAGATTGTCGTTGAGGAAACCGCGCGGCCTCTCGCGTTTGAAAGGATTTGGGCCGAGCACGAAGCCAGTGATACGTAAGATTGGCTTAGCTGTGCTCGATCGTCCTGCCTTTGATGAACGCCTCAAATTGACAATGGAAAACTGATTACTGCAATGCGTCTGCTGATTCGCCTCGTTATCGTCTTGATCATCTTGTCTGGTCTCACAGCCGCCGGCTATCAGGGTCGGAAAGCTTGGGAAAAACGTAATCGCCCCGAATTTCGTTTTGCCGAGATCACCACTGGCGACATCCAATCCGTGGTGAACTCGACCGGCGAAGTCAAACCAGTGTTGTCGATCTCGGTGGGCTCTTTTGTTTCGGGCCCAATCCAAGAATTGCACGTTGACTTCAACGACACCGTGAAAGTTGGGCAATTGATGGCTGAGATTGATCCTCGCTTGTTTGAGGCGTCGGTCAAAAGCGATCAGGCGACGCTGGCAATCCGCAAAGGAGAAGTGCAGCGTGTCGGCGCGGAACTCAAGCGAGCAGAGGCGGACGAGAAACGTGCGAACTCACTTCGTGAGCGGGGCGCGGGATTTATTTCGCAAGTTGAAATTGATCAAGTCAAGTACGCTCGACAAGCTCTTGAGGCCCAACTGCTCGTGGCTGAGGCGGGAGTGGCTCAAGCCGAAGCGTCGCTAGAAAATAGCCAAGCGAATCTCGACTACACACGCATCGTTTCGCCAGTCGATGGGATCGTGATCGATCGCAAAATTGAACCAGGGCAAACACTAGCCGCTCAATTTCAAACACCAGAGTTGTTTACCGTGGCTCCTGACATCCGGCGAGAAATGCACATTTTCGCCTCGGTGGACGAAGCGGATATCGGGATGATCCGAGACGCCGCTGACGCAGAGAAGCGTGTTGAATTCACTGTCGATGCTCATCCTGACTTGCTGTTCGAAGGATCGATCAAGCAGATTCGCTTGAGCCCTGTTGTTTTGCAAAATGTCGTCACCTATCCCGTCGTGGTTTCCGCTCCCAATCCGGATCAAAAACTGATGCCCGGCATGACCGCTGACCTGTCGTTTCAGATCGAGGAACGAAAGGATTGTCAGCGGTTGCCCAATGCCGCGTTGCGGTATTTCCCCGAAGTCGAATTGGTTCGTGAGCAAGACAAGTATTTGATTACCGGCATCACGGAAGACGAACTGGATCAACCCGACCAAGAATCTGCTGCCGAGAAAACGTCGGCAGCAGAAAAGCGAACGCAACGTTACGTCTGGGTTTGGGAAGAACCGACGCTACGTGCGATTCCTGTCACCATCGGGATTCGTGATAGCAAATGGACTGAGTTGGTCTCGGGTGATGTGAAAGTTGGTGACCGTTTGGTGACTGCCAAGAAGTAAAAGAAGTGGCCGAGGCTGGTGGATGAGCGGTCCCTCTCGGTTTTTCATCACCATGATGAACGAAGTAACGTAACAAGAAGTGGAATCCCCATGCTGACCCGAACCAAGTTTGACCCGAACCAAGTTTGACCCGAACCAAGTTTGACCCGAACCAAGTTTGAACTGAACTAAGTTTATGAATCTCTGGAATACGATTCGAATTGCCTTACGTTCGCTTGCGAAGAATCGGATGCGTGCGGCGTTGACGACACTCGGCGTGGTGATCGGCATCGCGGCTGTGATGGCCATGGTTTCGATCGGACAGAGCGCTACCGGCTTGGTTCGAGGTGAACTTCAGGGACTGGGCACAAATGTGATCATTGTCTTTCCGAAAATGCGCGAACGCGGTGGTGTGCAAAGCAATCGCTCGGTCACGCTGACTGCGGAAGACGCTGAAGCGTTGCGTCGCGAATGTCCTGCCGTTGCGGCTAGCAGTGGGTTGGTCGGGTTTGGCTCGCAAGTGGTTTATGGTGGGGTCAACTGGCAACCCAAAGAATCACTTGGTGTCGCGCCAAGTTACCTCACCGTTCGCAGCTGGGAACTGCGGCGAGGTGGGTTCTTCGGAGAACGCGAAATTCGATCGGCCGAGAAGGTTTGCGTGATCGGGCAAACCCTTGTCGCCAAGCTGTTTCAAACCATTGACCCGATTGGTGAGAAGATTCGCATTGGCAATACACCGTTTCGGGTGATCGGCGTGCTCGAAGCAAAAGGGGCGAATATGGTTGGGGAGGACCAGGATGACGTGCTGCTGGTTCCCTACACCGCCGTTCAGAAACGAATTTTTGGCAACCAGTTCAAGAGCGTGAATGCGATCATGGCATCAGCTCGCACTCCTGAATTGACTCCCATGGCAACGACCGAGATCCGTCAACTGCTGCGTGAGCGTCACGACATTGCTCCGGGACGACCAGCTGACTTCGAAGTTCAAAGTACGACCGAGATCGCAAATGTTTTGGGCGTTATCACAGGATCGATGACGGCGATGCTGGCATCGATTGCCGCCATCAGCTTGGGTGTCGGTGGCGTGGGGATTATGAACATCATGCTGGTTTCGGTCACCGAACGGACGCGAGAAATTGGCGTCAGGATGGCGGTCGGAGCCCGTGGTCGTGATATTTTGCGGCAATTTCTTATCGAGGCAGTCGTGCTTTCCGTGATGGGAGGGACGATCGGATTGCTGCTGGGCATCGGCGGATCGGTCGGGGTGATCAAATTGATCAATGCTTGGTCACCAGGGACCGACTGGCCAGTGGTCGTATCATTTCCAGCTGCGGCAACCGCAATTGGTTTTTCCGCGGCAGTCGGGATCTTCTTCGGCTTCTATCCTGCCCGCAAAGCAAGTCGCCTCGATCCGATCGACGCGCTCCGCTACGAGTAGTTGCGTGCCGGTGCGTCGCAGCGAATCGTCAAATTTGCAAATCGTGAACTTTTGCTGGCGACACCACTGCAAAAGCCATCACCGCAAAGAGGATGGATGCGGTTGAGCGGAGGTTGCAAGAACCAGCTGGCGTCACGGCCGAAAGCGGTGATTGGATCGTCGGCGACGAGCGATTCCCGCGCCGTCAGGCAACGCTCGCCCGCC
>JARGNK010000002.1:146071-151658 GCA_029213145.1 Rubripirellula sp.
GATTGGATCGTCGGCGACGAGCGATTCCCGCGCCGTCAGGCAACGCTCGCCCGCCAAGCCGATATTGGTAGTAGGCCGACATTGGCAGCAGACGCGTGCCAGCCATTCGTTTGATGGGATTCGGTGCCCGGCCCGTGAGCTCGGAAATCGCGGAAATCAGGGGACAGAAGGGGACAGAAGGGGAGATGCTGGGTCGATGATCAGCGAGGCCATTGCTCTGATCGCGTGAAAAGGAAGCGGCTGAATTACAGCCGCGGGCCCCCCGATTCGTTGCACCCTGTTCAAGCGGACATGTTATGATGGTGCGAGAAATTTTATCCCTCCTTGCAAATTAATTCTCATGACTTCCAAAACACGTCGCGATTTCCTGAAAACCTCGGGTGCGCTGGCTGTCACCGCCGGCGTCTGGAGTGAGGTAGCTGCTCAAGAATCTAACTCTCCCAACGAGAAACTCCGCATTCTCTGTGTTGGAACTGCCAACCGCGCAGCGGCCAATGTTGCTGGGGTCAACGGAGAAAACATCATTGGCCTATGCGATGTCGACAGCAATTACTTGTCGCGGGCGGCTGCCACTCACAAGTCGGCGCGGACATATGCTGATTACCGTGAAATGATCGCCACCGAAGATGATGCCGATGCGATCGTAGTTGCGGTGTCCGATCACAATCACGCACCAGCCGCCATTCGTGGAATTCGCGCTGGCTTGCATTGCTACTGCGAAAAACCATTGACCCATACGGTGCAGGAAGCTCGGATCGTCGCCGAAGCAGCCAAGGCAAAGGGTATTGCCACGCAGATGGGAACGCAGATTCACGCAGGGAATAACTATCGACGCGTGGTCGAGATCATTCGCTCCGGAGCGATTGGCGACGTGCAGGAAGTGCATGTTTGGGTCGGCAAAGGCTGGGGCGGTGGCGAGCGTCCCACGGAAACGCAAGAGCCGCCAGCCAATCTGAATTGGGATCTCTGGCTCGGGCCCGCGCCTTACCGACCTTATGCTGCCGGTCGATATCACCCCGCGCAATGGCGTCGGTGGTGGGACTTTGGCCAAGGAACCCTCGGCGATATGGGATGCCATTTCATGGACTTGCCGTTCTGGGCGCTCGACCTACGGCATCCGATCTCATGCGAGGCTGAAGGCCCTGAGGTTCACCCTGAAACCTGCCCGTTGGGATTGAAGGTCCACTACAAATTCCCTGCTCGGGGCAAGATGCCGGCGCTCGATTTGACCTGGTACGATGGCAACATGACACCCCGCAAAGTCGCTGGTGAAACCGTGCCCGGAAGCGGCGTGATGTTCGTCGGTACCGAAGGGCATATGTTTGCTGATTACAACAAATATCGCCTGTTCCCACGTGATAAGTACGCGAAGTACGAACCACCCGCCAAATCAATCCCTGATTCAATCGGCCATCACGCTGAATGGATCAAGGCTTGCAAGGATGGATCGGAAACAACTTGCAACTTCAATTACTCCGGTGCGTTAACGGAAACCGTTCTGCTGGGGAACGTAGCCTATCGAAGCGGACAAAAGATCGACTGGGATGCCGAAAACCTGCGGGTCACAAACTCGGACAAAGCCAACGATCTGATCCGCAAAACCTATCGCAAAGGTTGGGAAGTCGAACAACAGGCTTAGAACCTGTCCGAAAACCCATTCGATCATGGATAAGCGCGAAGTGTCGTAGCGGAATTCGTCAAGAATTTCGGCGGTTTCCCGTGAATGCCGAAAGCCTCCACGGCTTCCGCTACCAGTTTTCGGATAGGCTCTTAACTTCAACCAAAACGAATCGAACTTTGAGTTGCGCGTAAAGATCCGAAGACGCAAATCGTAGGCGTCTCAGTTACTTTCCGCGCAATTTTTTTTGTATTCCGACGAATTCACTCAGGGAATTAGATGAAGGCGTTTCAAAAAAGTTGCCTGCTGGGCATTACCATCTTGTTGATGGCAGGCTGCGATCGCAGCTCGAATGATTCAGGTGATCCTGCTAGCAACGAAGTAGCTCCCGCCGCGCCCAGCGCGGCGGTGCCGGCCGATGATCCTGACGCGGTTGCAGCCGTCGAAGCGATTACCGAGAAGATTCGGCGAAATGGCGATAACATTATCGATATCGACTACCGTGATCTGCAAATCGACGCATCGGCGCTCGAACCACTCGGCGGCTTACCCCGCCTGCGGGCACTTCGGTTGGCAAATACACCTATCGGCGACGAAGGGCTAAAGACGATTGGTCAGTTGGCATCGCTGGAAGATTTGGATTTACGAAACTGTCCCGTCACCGACGATGGATTGGCCTCCCTGACAACACTCTCCAAACTCAAAGCACTTCGGCTTTCTGGTGAAACAGGTGACTGTGGTGTCACCGATGATGGGATGCAGCACGTCGCCAAGTTGACAAACCTGAAGGTGCTTGCCCTCGACATGCTGTGGGTTAGCGAGGAAGGGCTGGCACAGCTCGAACCACTCGTCAATCTGCAAGAGCTATACATGAAGCAAACGACGATCGGGAATGAAGCGATCACACTGATGGCCGCTTTTCCCAAACTGAAGAAATTGCGTTTGGCTCAAAATCAAATTGATGGAACCGGGACCGCTGAGCTTGCTAAGTTGCAGGGGCTTGAAGAACTCGATTTGAGTGAGTGCGCGCAGATCTTGGATGACGCGATGCCGCCGATCGGGGAGTTGACCGGTTTGAAGAAGCTGAACCTGTGGCGATTAAATATCACAGATCAGGGAATCGAGCCGCTGAAAACTTTGACCAACCTTGAATCCTTGAATCTTGATAATTCCCGTCTCACCGATGCCGGAATGGCGACTCTCAGCGGAATGACGAAATTGACGTTCTTGCACCTTGGGTCGACCCAAATCACAGACGCGGGTTTGCCGGCGCTGATGCCACTGACCAGCCTCGAGGAGCTGATCGTCACGCGGACAGCTATCACGGCTGAAGCGGTCGAAGAACTGAAAAAGACGTTGACGAACACTGAGATCCAGCTGAAATACATCGGCGACCAGTAACCGGCCCAATCCCGAAACCGGAATATTCGGGTCCACTCCAACGGAACATCAGTGGAATCATCAACGAAGACGCCGTAGGGCAACCGCCCTACCGCGTCGAAACCGTTAGCATTGCGGTTGCGAAACGGTAAATTGGCATCTCGGAGGCTCGGGAATCCAGCGGGCAGGACACCCGGGGTCGGTGACCCAAAAATCGGTGACCCAAAAATCGGTGACCCAAAAATCGGTGACCCAAAAATCGGTGGTCCAAAGGCCGTTGATCCAAACGTCCATGAGGCCGAGAGCCTTCGCGGTATCATTCGCGGTCGCTATTTTTCAAAATCGTAACCACACTCGCGGCGCAAAGTCGTTCACGTCCCAGTCGGTTCAAGACCACCCAGTCGGTTCAAGACCACCCAGTCGGTTCAAGACCACCCAGTCGGTTCAAGGTCACCGAGTGGCGACGCTGGCGGCGTAACGTGATGCCCACGGCCCTTTTTGCTCGCATACCAACACCGGTCATCTTTTCTGCCATGCCTGATAAATCGAACGATCTGTTTCCCGCGAGCAACAAACTGTTTCTGCTAGACGGGATGGCTCTGACTTATCGAGCGCATTTTGCACTGGTGCGAAGTCCACGTTTCACCTCGGCAGGGCTTTGCACCTCGGCGGTCTTTGGCATGGCCAATACCGTGATGGACATCGTGCAGCGCGAGGAACCCACGCACATAGCGGTCGTGTTCGATACGTCCGAGCCAACCCAACGGCACCTGGAGTACCCCGACTATAAGGCGCAACGCGATCAGATGCCGGAAGACATTGCGTTACAACTGCCGTTAATTGACCGGCTGTTCGAAGCGATGAACATTCGCGTGATTCGCATTCCTGGATACGAGGCCGACGATATCATCGGCACGCTCGCGCATGAAGCGGCGAAGGTTGAATACGAAACTTTGATGGTCACCCCTGACAAAGATTACGAACAACTGGTGACCGAGGCGATCAAGATTTACAAACCGGGGCGGCGGGGCGCGGAGCCCGAGCTCATGGGGGTTGGTGAGGTACTAGACAAATGGAACATTGAGCGGGTTGATCAAGTGATTGATATCTTGGGATTGATGGGGGATTCCAGCGATAACATTCCCGGGGTGCAAGGCATCGGTCCCAAGACCGCACAGAAATTGATCGCACAATACGGCACCGTCGAATCATTGCTTGAGCATGCCGGAGAACTGAAAGGAAAACAGAAAGAGCGAATTGAGGGACAGGCTGATATGGCTCGGCTGTCGAAACGTCTGGTCACCATCCAATTGGATGTACCGCACGAGGTCAAAATCGACGATTTGTTGCGGGTTCCCCACGACAAGCAAAAGCTGACATCGCTATTTCAAGAATTAGAATTTGACACGCTTGGCAAAAAACTGTTTGGCAAATCATTCTCTTCTGCATCTTCGCGTGCGAACGTCATTCGTGAGAAACGCGAGACGGAAATCCAGGCAACCTTATTTGATGAACCGGTCGAAGATAAAACGATTCGGGATGTTCAACACGACTACCGGACGGTGACGCCCGCTGAGCAGCGTGCCGCCTTGATTGATCAACTCAAATCGCAATCAAGCTTTTGTTTTGATACGGAAACGACGGGACTCGATCCGCGTTCCGCGTTCCCGATTGGCATCGCCTTCAGTTTCCGTCCTCATGAGGCTTTCTATGTCGTTTGCCCTCACGAACCTGCGGAAGCACTGGCGGTGATCGAAGAGTTTCGCGAAGTACTGGAGGATCAAGCGATCGCTAAACTCGGGCACAACCTGAAATACGATGTCACGCTGTTGCGATGGCATGGAATCAAGGTTGGTGGGAAATTGTTCGACACGATGCTGGCCCATTCGATGAAGGAACCGGAAATGCGGCACGGCCTCGATTACTTGGCCAAGCTTTATCTCGGTTACACGCCAATTCCGACAGAAGCACTGCTAGGCCCTAAGGGGGACGAGCAAAAAAATATGCAGGATGTCGAAATCGAAAAAGTCGCTGAGTATGCCTGCGAAGACGCAGATGTAACGCTCCAGGTCGCTGCGGTGCTGCGGCCAGAAATCGAATCGCGTGGCGTGGCCCAGGTTTGCTACGAAGTCGAATGCCCCTTGATTCAAATCCTGGTCGATATGGAACACGAAGGGATTCGCCTCGACACAGATGCACTGGGGGTGTTCAGTAAAAAACTGGAGGGCGAGATCGAAACCCTGCGACAGCAGATCTTTGATGCCGCTGAGCACGAGTTCAACATCGATTCACCGAAGCAACTCGGCGTTGTGCTTTATGAAGAGATGGAACTTGAAAAGAATCCGAAGCGAACTTCGACCGGGCAGTACTCAACCCGTGAAACCGAGCTGGAAAGACTGCGTAGCAAACACCAGATTATTGCTGACGTTCTCGATTACCGAAACGCAAGAAAACTGAAGTCAGTCTACGTCGACCAATTACCGCTGGCCGTCAACCCAGATACGGGTCGGGTGCATACGCATTACAGCCAGTCATGGACGGCAACCGGGCGTATGCAATCAAACGACCCCAATTTGCAGACGATCCCAA